>JALFTB010000011.1:0-5887 GCA_022779465.1 bacterium | reverse complement strand
CTTTCCCCAATTGGTTTATCCCAATAAGCAGTCTTGCATTTAGGATAATTATTACATCCATAAAAGACTTTACCTCTTTTGCTTTTCTTTTCAATAATGTCATGGCCACAATTTGGGCATTTACAAACAGTTTTAGTTTCTTTTTCTTCCTGTTTAATATATTTACATGTTGGATAATTAGAACACGCAGTAAACGTCCCATATCTACTTTTTCTAAGCACTAATGGATTACCACATAGAGGACAACTTTCTCCAGTTTCTTCAGGTGCTTTCTTTTCCATTTGCTCAAATGCAGTTTTAACTAAAGGTTCAAAATCATTATAAAAAGTTTTTAAAACCTTTAAATAATCTTCTTTATCTTCCGCAATTAAATCAAGTTCATTTTCCATATTAGCCGTATATTTAACATTAATAATATTAGAAAAGAACTCTTGTAATTTATCAGTAGTTTCAAATCCAATCTCTGTTGGATAAAATTTCTTTTCTTTAACTTGAACATACGATCTATCTTTAATAGTTTCTAAAATCTTCGCATAAGTAGAAGGTCTACCAATTCCTAAAGATTCTAATTCTTTAATTAAAGATGCTTCTGTATATCTAGCAGCCGGTTTAGTAAAGTGTTGTTCTTTTAATATATCTTCCGCAATTATAACATTAGTTTTATAATCACTTAAATCAGGTAAAACAACATCTTCATTATCCATATATTTTTGATAAACTTTTAAGAAACCATCAAATACTAATACTGAACCAGTTGCTTTAAATAAATATCCATTATTTTCTAATGTGATAGTTGTTGCTAATACTTTAGCATCACACATTAATGAAGCAAGTGCTCTATAATAAATAATACTATAAACTTTATATTCATCACTAGATAAGTATTCTTTAACACTTTCTGGTGTTCTTAATATACTAGTTGGTCTAATTGCTTCATGAGCATCTTGAACATTTTGTTTTTCTTTTGTTTTCTTAACACTACCAACATATTCTTTACCATAATTTTTAGTAATATAGCTCTTAACATCACTTACAAAAGTATCAGATAATCGTGTTGAATCTGTACGCATATAAGTTATTAAACCTACAGTTTCTGTTCCAATATCGACACTTTCATATAATTTTTGAGCTATTCTCATAGTTTTAGAAGCTCCAAAATTTAATTTATTAGCACAAGCTTGTTGTAAAGAAGACGTTGTAAAAGGAAGTACTCCCTTCTTACTCTTTTCTTTCTTTTCAATCCTATCAATATTAAAACTTTTAGATAATTTATTTAATATTTCATCAGCTTCAACTTGTGATTTAATCTCAATCTTTTTATTATTATACTTTTCTAAATCTGCTTCAAAATCTGGAAACTTAGCAGTTATAGTCCAATATTCTTCTGGTACAAAAGCATTAATTTCTCTTTCTCTATCAACAATTAATTTTAAAGCAACTGATTGAACTCTACCAGCTGATTTACCACCAGTCTTAGATTGCATTAATTTAGATAATCTAAAACCTATAATACGATCTAACATTCTTCTCGTTTCTTGACTCTTAACTAAATTCATATCAATCATTCTCGGTTTTTTAAAAGCATTAACAACTGCATCATGAGTAATCTCATTAAATACTACTCTTTTATAATTATTATCATTTAATTTTAAAGCATCATAAATATGCCAACTAATAGCCTCTCCTTCACGATCTGGATCGGTTGCTAGATAAATAGTATCAGAATTACTTGCATCTTTCTTAAGTTCCTTAATAACACTAGATTTACCTTTAATAACAGTATAATTAGGTTTAAAATCATCATCTACATCAATACCTAATCCATACTTCCCAGTTGTTGCTAAATCTCTAATATGACCTTTACTAGATACTACTTTATATTTAGGGCCTAAATATTTAGCAATAGTTTTAGTCTTACTTGGAGATTCTACAATAACTAAATTCATATTATTCCTCACTTTCAGTTACATCTGTAACAGTTTGATGTTCATTATTATAATTAGTAATAGCTTTATTTCTATAATTAAAATAATCTTTCTTAATAGCTAAAGCACTCATCTTTTGTCTAGTAGTTATTTCTGAATTTATTTCATATAACTCATCAGAAGTATATGTTTTGCTTTCATCTTTAGGACTAAACTTACCAGTAGTAGCACTATAATAACCAACACTATCTTGCCATGAACCATCAGCAAATACAGTTCTATCATTATAATCACTAAATACATCATGTCCTAAGTATAATCTTGGATCATAATCTAAATTAAACATATTAAGCAATGTTGGAAGTAAATCTATAATAGATGTATATTTAGTTATTTGTTGTCCTTTAGTTGCACTATTATAAATAATCATCGGTGTTCTATCTACTTCACCATTAACAGTTACATCATAATCTAATACTGAATTAATTTGTCTAGTAGTTAAACCATAAGGATAATGATCACAGAATAGTGCTATAACAGAATCATCTAACTTACCAGCTTTTTCTAAATTCTCTAAAAGTAATTTTAAAGCAGCATCTAATTCTTTCATCTTAGACATATATCTCTTAACTGGTTTACTATAATCATATTCATCAAATTCACTTAAATGTTTATCTCCATTTTCAGAAGATACTGTATAAGGTTGATGAGTAGTAACACTAGTTAAATAAACCATAAATTTATCTTGATCAATAAAGTATGGTGTAGCTTTTTCAACTAATTCTACATCACTAGGCCATTCTTGATATACACTACTCCATTTAATATTTAAATCCTTAACATTACGATATTTCATACTACCCATATTAGGATGTATTATTCTTCTATAATAATAAAATTCCGCATAATCATGATAACTTGAAGTTTGATATCCGGCATTATTAAAGACATTAAATACTGCTTCCGGATAAACATTTCTACGATATTTATTAGCAGTACACGTATTATTAATTGTAAATAAACTAGTCATTGAAGTCATTTCATTATTACCAGTACTACAATTATTTCTAGGAGAATAATTATTTCTAAAACTAATACCTTCACTCCATAATTTATATATTGTAGGATATTCTTTTTCATTAATAGAAATCATATTAACAGATTCCATTAATACAACAATTAAATTTTTACCTTCAAATATTCCTGTATATTCATTTTTATCAGTAATTTCTCTATTAATAAAATAATTGTTTAATTTATTATAAGTACTATTCTTTTCATTAGCTATAACATCTTTCCATGCAGTATCATCAATAGTTCTAGTATTATCTGTAATAACACTATTATTATTTTTATTATCATAATTATTATCAATATCTGAACTTATATCTATATTAAAAGTAGTTACAATTAAATCAGATACCCCATAAACAGATACCCCGAATTGACTAACAGACAAATTAGAATAATCAGAAGTACCTATTAATTCAGTATTTTTTATACTTTGAACTTTATTTTGCATAAATCCTACTCTTAAAGTTCCATAATATAAAAATCCTAAAATAAGAACAAAACATAAAGTAGCACCCATTGTAAGTGCTTTAGACTTACCAGTCTCTATTTTAAATTTAAAATAAACAGTCTTATTTAATTTATGTACTCTAAGCATTCTCTTAAATATCCATATATATAATAAATATAATACTAAAGGTACCAAAACTAAATAAGATTGCCATTTAGAAGCCATAATAAAATCTTTAATATAATCAGTAATCTTAGTTCCTTGTTCAGCATTACCTATCCCCATAAAGAATCCCATATAGGTAAATAAGTTTATTTCTGACCAAATATATATACCATATATTATGGAAATAACTGTATTAAATATTTTAGATCCCTTATTACTAAATAATGAAGATATAGTTCCTAAAATAGTTCCAAAAATCATTGAACTAATTAAAATTCTAACTAAAGACCAATCTAATAAATTATTTTTAGTATTAATTTTAACTATTACTTCAAATAAAAAAATTAATAAACTTAAACTCACAGAATTATTAATTATTCGTTTTCCTAATCTCTCTTTCAAATTTACCACCTTGCTTTATTAAATCACTTATAGGTCTAAAAGTAAACCTGTAATTATCAAGTAATCCATACTTCTTTACATTTTCTATATGTGCTTTAGTTGGATAACCCTTATGTTTTTCAAATCCATACTCTGGAAATTTCTTAGATAATTCAATCATCATTCTATCTCTAGTAACCTTAGCTATAATTGATGCCGCAGCTATTGCTTCACTTTTCGCATCACCTTTAATTATTGAAGTTGAAGGAATATCTAGCTTTTCTAACTTCATTGCATCAATTAAAACATGTTCAGGTTTTATTTTTAAACCATTAATTGCATCATACATTGCTAACTTAGTAGCTTCATAAATATTAACTTCATCAATAACTTTATTATCTTTCATACCAATACTAACCGCTAAAGCATCCCTCATAATAATGTCATAATATTTATCTCTTTGTTTTTCCGTTAATTTTTTAGAATCATTAATCCCTTCTAAAAAATATCCTTTAGGTAAAATAACTGCTGCTGTAACAACAGGTCCTACTAAAGGGCCACGTCCAACTTCATCAACCCCAGCTATTAAAGTTATACCTTGTTTATATAATTCATTTTCATATTCAAGCATAATTATCTCCTATCAAAAGTAATACCTTTAATATACTCTTGTTTAACATCATTAATAATCATTTTATATACTCTAGTATAATCAACTTCACCATTACTAATAGCTCCAATATTCTTCGCAATAATATCAAAACTATCATCAGTAACTTTATCTATCTTATATCTACTATTTAATATTTCTGGATAATATTTACCCAAAGTATTAAGAATATAGTAAGCAATATCACCAATTGGTAAAACATCTTCTTTAATTGCCGTCATACTTGCCAAATTAAAAGCAACCTTTTCATCATCAAACTTAGGCCATAAAATACCAGGAGTATCTAATATAAGTAATTTATATTTAGTTTTAAGCCAAGTAAGACTCTTAGTAACCCCTGGTAAATTACCAACTTTAGATACTTTCTTACCAGCTAATTTATTTATTAAAGTACTTTTACCTACATTAGGAATCCCTAAAACACAAGCCTTAATTTCCTTTTCTTTTAAACCATTAGCTTTTCTCTTTTCATTAATATGACTAACTAAATCATTAGTTAATAAAGTAATCTTTTTATAATCATTTTGATCATTTAAATCAATCAATAATACTTTATAACCCATTTCTTCATAATATTTAATCCAAGAATTAGTCACATTAATATCACATAAATCTTTCTTAGACATAATTAAAATTCTTGTTTTATTTCTTATAATACTATCAATATCTTTAATCTTTGATGAATAAGGTATTCTAGCATCAATAACTTCATAAACAATATCTATATAAGGCATAACTTTTTTAAGTTCATCCTTAGTTTTTTTCATATGTCCTGGATACCAGTTGATATTTGTTTTGTTTTCGTTCATAAAATCACTTCCTTAAGATTTAAATCTATTAAATTATACCATAAAAAAAGGAGATTTTGCATAAATCCACACTATTTTTATAGCAATTGCCTAGGGTTAGTAATTACAACATCAAAATTTAATATATAATTATCAGGTCATATGAAATTTCTTATATAATAAAAAAGAATAGATGTTTATATCTACTCTATAAATTGTAATTTAGCGAATAGTAACTTAATTTTCTTTTTTATTAAACATATGGCGTACTTTATCTATTCGATTATTTGGTCTACGTGATTGAATAACTGGTTCACAAGTAGCAATTTGATAATCTTTTAATTCTGTCAAAAAAACTGCTTGCCCATTTGTATATAGAGTTAAAGTATTACGATATTCATTAATACAACGTGCAGGAATATGTCCTGTAAAAATA
>JALFTB010000033.1:0-37168 GCA_022779465.1 bacterium | reverse complement strand
AAAAAAACAATCCGAAGGTAAACATCATTACAAGTGTATAATCGCATGCGAAACCAAATTATGCAAAATTATATACAAGTTATGTTCTTCGAATTGTTTGTATGAAAACAAATAGCTGAATTACCAATTTTTTTAAAAATTGAGGCAACTCAGTTCTTTTTGTCGTGATTATAATATCACATTTTTTTTGATTTGACAAAACTTAGATAATCATAAGAAAAGCAAATCTCGTTATAAGATCTGCTTGATAAATTGTAATTTCTTGTTATCTATTTTTCTTTCACACTCTTAATATTTTGTAATTCAAATCTGTATTTTTGTTTTACATTTGGATATTTTTCGTGGTCAACTTCAGAAGCAAACATATCATAAGGTCTTATATATAATCCTGTATCTCCATATAGTGCTCTATATACCACATATTTTTCCTTCGTTTCACTATGTGTTGCAATATCTTCAACTAAATATAAATCACCTTTAAAATGTTTATAAATTGATTTAATTTTTATTTCATTCATTTTTATTCCTTCCCTCCAAATTACTATCTTGTGTTTAGATTATATCACAAAGAGCATATAATTTTTAACTGTAATTTCTATTTATCTTTATTTATTCTATTTTTCTATTTTCTTTATTAGTATAATATCCTATAAATTCAAACAAAAAAAGTAGACATAAATCTACCTTATTTCTCGCATTTGCCAGAATGTCCATCTTGGCAACCACAATCACAAGTTTCATCACAATTGCAATTCTCACAGTCACACTCACAATCATTGCAATCACAGCATTCACATGAGCATTCCATTTCTTCACACTCATCACAATCACAGCAATGGCATAATTCTTTTTCTTTATCTTTCATAAGTCCTCCTTTAATTTATTATTAACCCCACTTAAAATTATTATAACACAAATCTGTTTCTTTCTAATCTTAATATTATTTCTTTAAAGTCTTTAAATACAATTTATATATTTGATTACTAACTTCTTTCCAACTAATTCCTAAAGTTTTTCTGGCATTTTTACTAACTTTAGTTAAAAGCTTTTTATCACTAATAACTTCTATAATTCTTTTTTCATAAGTATTTACATCCATTTTAGAATTAAATCCATTATAATCATCTTTAATCATTTTACCAACTAAACTATCAGTAATAAACAATCCTGGTGTTTCATTAACAGCGGCTTCAATTCTAACTAAACTAGAAGTATCCATTAAAGATGGAAATAATAATAAATTACTTCTTAAATATAACGCCGATAAATAATTACGATCTGTTACTTTACCTGTAAAATAAACAACATCATTTAATTTATAATTACTAATTATACTTTTAAGTTTGTTTTCATCCGGACCTGTTCCAACAAAAACCATTTTAAATTTAAAATTATCTTCTTTAAGTTTCTTTAAAACATCCGCAACAAAGAAAATATTTTTAATATCAATTAATCTACCAACGAAAAGTAAAACTGTCTCGTCTTTTTTAAAATTATGTAATTTATTAACAAAAGCAATTGCTTTTTCTTTATCTTTAATTGGTACTAAGTCTGTACCATTATATATCGTAATTGATTTTTTCTTATAACCAAATTCATGTAATTCTTCTTCTAAAAATTCATTAACCACAATACACTTATCACAAGCATTAAAGACATTCATAAGTCCTTTCATAATTAATTTAACAATATATTCATTTTTGGTAAATCTTTTTATTTCATAATCAAATCTTGTATGAACAGTACATATACAAGGAATATTAAGTTCTTTTGCCACTTTAAGGCCTAGTTTTCCAATATTAAATGGTGAATGAATATGAATAATATCAAAATTTTCTTTAACCAATTCTTTAAAAGAATTAGAAAATCCAAATTTATGAGTAACTATTCTATATTCCCCAACTGGCATTGGAATACTTCCTACTCTTTTAATTATATAATGATGATCTAAATCTTTAGAATTATCTCCCATATAAGGAGCTACTACAACAACATCATTATTTTCGGATAATTCCCTAGCAATATTATCTACAGCAATAACAACTCCATCAATAGCTGGATAAAAATTATCTATAAATAATCCAATTTTAAGTCTTTTATTTTTATTCATGTCTATCCCTCTTTAAATAATATTACCAAAATTTAATATTTACATTCTACCAACTTTAGATAGAAAAACCGAAACTAACATTAACAATTAATATATTCTACTACCATTTAAAACATTTTTATCAATATTAAGTAATGCAACTCCTAAAGAAGTATCTACGCCTAATACTAAAACTTCACTTTTAACTTGTGATATTTTAACTGGTTCAAAATTAATTACTGCAACTACTTGTTTACCAATTAAATCTTCTGGTTCATATAAATCTGTTATTTGCGCAGAAGAATTCTTAATTCCAATTTCTTCTCCAAAATCTATTTTTAATTTATATGCTGGTTTTCTTGTTCCTTTATTTATTGAAGCATCAATAATTGTTCCAACTCTCATATCAACTTTTTTAAAATCATCTATGCTTATTTTATTTAACATCTTAATCACTCACTTCTACACCAAATATATCAGCTATTATTTTACACTGATACATATTTATTATCATTCCTTTTAAAGAATTTAAATCAATCGCAATTCCACTAATATTAGAATCAGTAAAATCTATTTTATTTAAATGAACTCTTAAAAATTCACTATTACTAAAATTAACTTCTTTAAAAACTACATTTTTAAATTCAGCTTCCGAAAAACAAGAATCGCAAAAAATACTATTTTCTATCACAAAATTATTAATTTTACTTTCAAATAAATTTATATATTGGCAGTTGCAATCTTTAAATGAAATATTTTTAAGAAAAGTATCTATTAAACTAACCCCCATTAACTTACAATTTTCAAAGTCTACTTTACTAAAAAATTGCTTATCAAAAACCTGATTAGATAAATCACAATTCTTTAAATAACAATTAACAAAAGAAACATTTACAAGTTTAATATTACCAAAATCAATATTATCAAACATACAATTTTCAAAACATATATCTTCTAATAATAAATTATTACTTACATTCTTATTAAATAATAAGTTTTTGTAATTTTCATCAGTACTGACATTCCCCAAATCACCACTTAAAAGTTCTTTTACTTTAATCTTACTATATTTCATAAAATACCTTCTATCTAGATTTAAACATAAAACAATCTTCCATATGAGAATAAATAACTCCAACAGCTTGTAAATAAGAATAAATAATCGTGCTTCCTACAAATTTCATTCCTCTTTTGATTAGATCTGCAGACATCTTATCCGAAACATCATTAGTTGTTCTATCCCACTCATAAAATATTTTTCCACCTGTAAAAGTTTTAATATAATTATAAAAACAACCATATTCCTTTACAACATCTCTAAATATTATAGCATTATTTATACTTGATTTTATTTTCAATTTATTTCTTACTATCTTTTTATTATTTATCAATTCATTAATTTTATCTTCATTATAATTACAAATTTTATCAATATCAAAATTATCATAAGCTTCTCTAAAAGCTTTTCTTTTATTTAAAATACATTCCCAAGAAAGTCCTGCTTGAAAAGATTCGAGTATCAGCATTTCAAATAAGTAATGATCATCAGTCTTAAGCACTCCCCATTCATTATCATGATACTCTATATATAAAGGATTATTTAAATTACACCATTTACATCTCTTCATTTTATCTCCTTTGGTAAATAATATTTACTACTTTCATTAATAATTACTAAATAATATGAACATCAAAAAAACTATTTTAAAGCTTCTTCAATTTGTTCTTTACTAATAGTTCCTTCTCTTAAAATAATAACATCATCATCAGTGACCCTAACAACAGTAGACGCTACTCCAATCTTAGAGTCTCCACCATCAATATAATAATCAATTTTATCCTTAAATACCTCTTGAATACTACTCAAATTAGTAAAAGCTGGCTCTCCAGATACATTTGCACTACTTGTTGCTAAAGGAACACCTAATAATTCAATTAATTTAAGTGCAATCTCATTATCAGGCATTCTAACTCCTATCGTATTAAGACCAGCTGTTAAAATATCAGATAAATAATCTTGCTTATCTAAAACAATTGTTAATGGTCCTGGAAAAAATTTACTTATAACTTTCCATTGTCTTTCAGTAATATTTTTAGCAACCTTATTAATCATTTCCTTATTAGATATTAAAACACTAATTGGTTTATTTACTGGTCTATTTTTAAGTTCATATAACTTATTTAAACCCTTATCACTTAAAGAATTTGTTCCAATTCCATAAACAGTTTCCGTTGGTAAGACCACAACCCCATCATTATTTAATATCTCTGCTGCCTTTCTTAATTCATCATCCATCTAAACACCTTCTATAAAATTAAGTACATCTTGATATATCTCATTATACTCATCTTCATTAAAAATTTCATGCCTCAAACTATTATAAAGCTTACTTTCAATATTTTGATAACCAACATTAGTTAAAAATTCTTTTAATCTCTTAAATAATTTCTCATTTCCAATAACTGGATCATCACTACCAGCAATCATTAAGATCTTTAAATCCTTATTTTGACATTTAAATAGTTTATCATTAAAAGATCCTATTTGTAATTTATATAAATTGATAAAACCATTAGTTGTAAAAGTAAAACCACAAAGATTATCTTTATTATAATTATCTACATTCTTCTTACTCTTAGATAACCAGGCATTCTTATAATCATAACCTTTATTAAAACTATTAAAAGTTAATTTATCTAAAAACTTATCTCTTTTTCTAGAACCAAAAACATTTGATATCTCTGCCATAGTTAAAGCAAGTGGAGCCAATTTATTATAAGTTGGCGTCCCACATAAAACAATTTTATTAATTTCTTTATCATATTTTTGCATATAACATCTTGCTACTAGAGTCCCCATACTATGACTAAACATATAATAATTATCACATTTAAATTTACTTTTCGCATATTTAGTTACATCTAACAAATCATCAACAATATAATTAATATCATTAGTATAAAAATATCCCAAATCATCAGTAGACTTAACACTACCTCCATGACCTCTATGATCATGAATAACACAAATATAACCTTTACTAGATAAAAATTCCATAAAAGGATAATATCTTTCCTTATGTTCAGCCATTCCATGAGAAAACTGAATAATACCTCTTACATCACCCTTAGGTAAAGAATACGCTAAAGCTAAACTTAATCCATCACTAGAAGATTTAATACTATCAAAATACATAAATACACCTCTATTAAATTATATCATATCTTTTAATCTAATCCCATTTACTAAAGGATTTAAATCTCTTATTTTAATATCGCCTAAATCAGTTAATGGTACATCACTTTTAATTATATTTTTAAATAAATATATATCATTAATTAAATTAACATTATCACTATTATTTAAAATATTCCAAATATCATCTTCAGTTAAATAATATAAATCATCATAAATAATTAAATTATTATCTATCGCTTCCTTAGTAATATTGGCAAGTAAATTCATCATATAATTATCTTCATTAGAATGACATAACTTATCAACTTCTTCACTAAAATAAAGAGCTTTATTCGCAATATTATAATTACTAAATCCCATTTCTTCAAATCCATTTTCATTAACAAAAATCTTTAAATCATTTACAAGTTCACTAATATCACTACTACTTATATTCTTAGTCCAACCAATTGATGTCAAAATAATTCCGTCAAATCTATCCGCACATAATCTAGGTCTATCATTATCAACTAAACTATATTTTTTAAAATTAATTATGTCTTCTGGATTTATTCCATCTTCTTTTAATAACTTTAAAAGTTCTTTATCATTTAAAATTATCTTATCTGTATATTCTTCTGTACTTTCCTGATTTAAATAATCTTTATTCATATAATCAATTACATGAGAAAAACAAGGAGTTGCTACATCATGAAATAAAGCTGCTAATATCACTTCCCTCTTATCAGTAAATTTTAAAGTTATTAACGCTGTACTTAAACTATGATCAAATCTAGTTATTTTCTCATTAAAAGCATAAATATCCTTTGATGCATAATCCATACCACAAAAATACCCAACATGTTTAAGCCTATTTAAACAAGGAACATCTAAATACTTCTTTAACCAATCCGGCACTTCAGGTAATAAACTACAATAATAATTATATAGTACATTTTCAGTCATAAAACCACCTTTATTTAACATATATTTATCATATCATATGACACTTTATTTGACTACATTCTTAGATAGATGATAAAATATTAAATACACGAGGTAATTAAAATGAAGAAGATTATTGCAGTGATAGATATTGATGGTGTTATTACAAATTTAGATTTTATGATATTTAAAAATATTAGTTCTAAAATTATAAATATAGGTCATCATCATACAGTAGATAATAAATTATTAAATGATATATTTTTCAAAATATGTTTAAGCGTAGCTAAAAATAGTCGTTTAAGACCAGATGTTAAAGAAGTAATAACAGCTTTAAAAAATAATGGTGTTGAAATTAATATTGTAACTAAAAGACCATTTGCTACTACAGATTCTAAAGAGGGTTTTATTATAAGAACTCTTACAGAAAGTTTATTAGACAATGCTGAAATACCTTATGATCGATTATTCTTTTCTGATGGAGATAAAGTATTTGAATGTGATGATTTAGAAGCTGACTTTATAATTGAGGATAATCCCCAAACTGTATATGAACTAGCAAAACATACTAAAGTAATTCTTTTTAATACCCCATATAATCATGGAATAGAAGGAGAAAATATTTATAGAGTAAATTCATGGATTCATGCATTTGATACTATCATGAACTTATTCCCGCCTAAAGAAAGGATACTTAAATTAGATGAAGAGAACTAAATTAAAAGATCGAAAATTGCCAGAGTACACTAAAGGTGAAGAAATAATGAATATGGTAAGTCATATTGTTGGTGGTTCCATCGGGGTAGCCTCTTTCGTATTATGCGTGATATTTGCTGCTATTCATAAAGATGGATATGCTATTGCTTCTGCCATTGTTTATGGCTTATCAGCTATCTTATTATTTACTATTTCTAGTATTTATCATGGGCTTAAACCTAAAACTGCCAAGTTAGTCTTTCAAGTAATAGATCATTGTACTATATATGTTCTAATTGCTGGAACCTATACACCAATCCTATTATGTGCTTTAAGAAAAATAAATCCCACTTTAGCTTGGGTTCTATTTGGAGTTATTTGGGGATTAGCAGCTCTTGGTATTACCCTTAATGCTATTGATTTAAAAAAATATCGCATATTTTCTATGATAAGCTATTTGCTAATGGGATGGTGCATTATAATAACAGGTCCTGACATCTTTAATGCATTAGATATTACTGGAACTCTTTTATTAATATTTGGAGGAGTTGCTTACTCAGTTGGTGCTATACTATACATGATAGGAGCTAAAAAAAGATATTTTCATTTCATATTTCACATCTTTGTAGATATCGGAGCCTTACTACATTTCTTATGTATCTTATTATATGTAATTTAAAAGACATTCGTTTGAATGCCTTTTTTTCATTTTCTCATACCTTTAGAGCTACTTTTAATACTTGCTTTAGCTAAAGAAATTTGTTTTAATTCATTTGCTATTAATCTAATCTTTCTCATGAAATATTCTCTTTCCTTAGGTGATAAATATTTTGCAAACTTATTAAGAAAAACATTTCTTTCTCTTTCAAGTTCTCCAAGTAATAAAGTCGCATTATCACTATCCGGATCATTTTCAATAAAAGAAATAATATTATAAATAAACTTATTAAATCCCGGCTCATACTTACATCTAATATACTTATCTTTAAGCATCTGATTAGCCAGCATAATATGTTTACCATTTAATGTAATTTGATAACCAATATATTCAATTAATCCTTCAATTTTATATTTACCTTTTCCTTTAACTAAAACATACATAATTTATTCCCCCAACAAATCATTTCTTTTTTCTTTAGTAACCCTTATTCTTTCACTTTGACGATATTCATCTATTTTTTTATGATCACCAGACAAGAGAATATCTGGTACTTTCATTCCTCTATATTCACTTGGTTTTGTATAAACTGGATAATCAAGTAAATTATCACTAAAACTTTCACTAGTTAAACTATCATCAGTAATAACACCATCTAATAATCTAACTACACTATCAGTAATCATCATTGCTGGCAACTCCCCACCAGTTAAAACAAAATCACCAATTGAGATAATCTCATCAGCTAAAGATTTTATTCTCTCGTCAAAACCTTCATAATGACCACAAATAATAATAATATGCTTTTTATTTTTTAATTCTAAAGCTTTCTTTTGATTGTAAGTTTTTCCAGTTGGACACATTAATAAAATATAAGAATCATCAGTTCTAAGATCGTCAATTGCTTCAAATATCGGTTCACATCTAAGAACCATTCCTGCTCCGCCCCCATAAGGAGTGTCATCAACCATCTTATTATTTAATTTAGAATAGTCTCTAAAATTTACAACTTCAATTTCAACCTTACCACTATTAATTGCTCTTTTTATAATAGATTCATTTAAAAATCCATCAAACATTCCTGGAAACAAAGATAATATTGTAATCTTCATAAACCACCTCTATAAAACTAAACTACTTATGTTTTTACCATAAATAATCTTATTTACTTTATCAACTTTTACTATAAAGTCTCCTTTTAAAGGAATATAAAACTTATTATTAACCTTAATTACCGGATTAATCTTATTATCATCATAATCAGTAACCTCACCATATTCCTTATCATCTTCTTTAACTACAAATCCAACTAAATCACTTATTAGATAATCATTATCACCTAAATTTAAATCAGCTTTATTAAAGAAAACATCATTTCCAATTAAATGTTCAACTAAATTAATATCTTTTAAATTATCAATTTCAACTAAATAATTATTTTTATGGATTCTCATCCCACTAATTTCATAAACATTATTATTAATCATAATCTTATTATGAACTTTAAAAACTTTATCAGCCATTTCAAAACGACTAACAATCTTTAACTCACCTTTTATTCCAAAGGTATTTACAATTTTTCCAACATTAACATATTCCATACCCATATTTTATCACATCATTTCTTTAAATCCTAGTTTAGATAAATAATTTTAGATTTCTTTGAATTCTTTTGTAATCTACCAATTATACATAAACATTTATATATATCAAATTCACTTACTCTATCTTTACCAATATTATTATCAATCATTTCTTGATACCACGGAACATCTAAAGCATATATATCATAATAACTAACAATATCAATACTTAATCTTAAAATACAAATTATATTATTAAATATTTCTTCAGAAAGAGCTTTACCTATTAAATGTTTCTCAAGCACATCTAAAAAATCTTTATTACACACAAGCAACCTAAAAGATTCCATATCTGAACCATTTTTATTAAACAAATAACAAGATTCTGGCTTACTATAATCATCAGTTATAATTCTATTAAAAGCAACATTTTTATCAATCTCAGTTTCAAAATCAGCCTTATCTTTAAGAGCCAACTGATTATTAATAAAATTATTAAGTTTTCTTAAAAGTATCGGATCACAATTTGTAAAATCAGTATTTAGCTCAAATATCCAAGGATGCTTTTTAAAAAATTCAACAATACGAGCATAATCATAATCACCATATTTTTCTCTTAAGCTAGAGTCATCTTCTCCATTAACTACGTCATAAAATCTAGGTAAATCATTAATTGATATTCTTAAATTAAACAAATCATTTGAATAACTAACAATCATTCCTAGTTTATTAAGAATTACCCTATTATTTTTTATCAAATTAAGAAAATCAGTATCATCTAAACATAAATCTAACAATTTTAAAAATTCACCATTACCAATAAAAAACTTAATTAATCCATAATCTTGAAAATCATTTAAAGCGTGAGCATCATCCCCACCTAAAGAATTAATTGGATCTTTATAAAAAGAATAAAAGTGAAAAAAATTAGGTGATAATTCCTGATTAAGTTGTTTAATATAAGCTCTAATCTTATCCATACTATCACCTCTAAAATATAATGAATATTATAATATAAAGTAAAAGTAGATACAATAAAATATCTACTTATTAATCTTTAAATTAAGAAAATTATCAGCTATTAAATTATCAAACACATTCTTATAAGTTTCATACTTTTCGGTAGAATTAATTAAATAACCAATTACAACATCACCTAAGTCTCTTAAATTACTAACTTTAATTTTATCAAAATAATCAATATTATAACTTTTAAAATCTGTCTTATTAAAATAAAAACTTAAATTAAATCCTTTTCTTTTAGTTATAACTTCTCCTACAACATATTCTGGTCTATTTTTATTAAACCAATTTATTATTTTAGGATTAACACTAATAATTGCAAATTTACCATTATAATTATCTAATAATTCAAATAAATTTTTATGTTTAGTATGAACCTTTGGATCAATCATAATCCCTACTATACCATTAATAAGCTCTAAAACTTCTTCAAGTAAAGGAATATGATAAAAAGAAACATAACATAATTCATCATAAGTCATATCTTCAACTTTATCTTTTGAATTATGAATTCTTTCAAAAACATCATTTTTACAAACAACAAATTTATGATCCTTAGTTTCAACAACTTCAAAATATATATTATTTCTTCTTTTAATCGCAACTTTAAAAGCTTCTAAAGTATTTTCATAAACATTCTTATTATCGTAAATGCCCTGATAAGCAAAAATACCTTTTTTTAAAAAATCTATATCTT
The DNA here is from genome assembly GCA_022779465.1 of bacterium. Lineage (GTDB taxonomy): Bacteria > Bacillota_I > Bacilli_A > RF39 > UBA660 > CAG-533. The sequence goes on along the minus strand of JALFTB010000033.1, from coordinate 26,299 downwards.
TCATCTAGTTTCTCCTAATTCGTACATTAAAATACTTGCAGAAACCCCAGCATTTAAACTTTCACATTTATCATTCATTTTAATATATAAATTCTTATCACAAATCTCTCTAATTGAATTACTCATTCCTCTAGCTTCACTGCCTATAATAAGAACATGTTTATTGCTTTCATAAGCAGGAGATTCTCCATTAACTACATCAGTTCCATAAATTTTATAGCCACTTTCTTTTAATTTTAAAAGTGTACTAAATAAATCACAAATCACAATATTAACATTAAAAAGCATCCCTTCAGTTGCCCTTACAACCTTACTATTATATACATCAACACATTCTTCACTAAGTAAAATAGTGTCATAATTAAAAGCAACAGCCGATCTAATAATAGTACCTAAATTACCTGGATCTTTAATATTATCAAGAGCTACAACATTACCTTCAATTTTCAAATCATCTTTTATATAGCAAATTGCTAAAACTTTAGGATAATTAGTTAAATCACTTACTTTCTTTAAAATATCACTTGTCACATAAGTAACATCTCCATAAACATTTTCTTCACCATTTAAAAGTAATATTTCTTTAACAATATTCTTCTTTAATGCTTCTGTAACTAAATGTTCACCTGCTGCAATAAATAGTTTTTCACTCTTACGATATTTCTTATCATTTAGTTTAGTATAATATTTAATCTTTTCATTATTCAACGACTCAATCATTAGTAATTTAATTCCTTTCGTGCTTGCTTATAATATGGATAAAAACTGGCAACATACTTCCAAAAATTAGCACTATGATCCATATATTTAAAATGACATAACTCATGAACGATAACATAATCAATTAAACTAACATCTTTAGTTATTAATTCAGTATTAAGAGTTACTGTCATACTTTTTTTATTACAAACTCCCCATTTAGTAGTCATCTTACGTATTCTCAATCTAAAATTAGGCAAATCTTTAAAATTAATTTTAATTTGTTCTAACCTAGAATTAAATACATCAAAAGCTAAAGAATAAATATAATCTTTAGCTTGTTCATAATCTTTAGCATAAATAAAATCATTATCAATATAAGGCTTACCATCATACTCCATTAATCTAAGTTCATTACCTAAATAAAATAACTTACTATTATTAACAGCCCTATTATTAGCTCTTTTAAGCATTCTTGATATAGCATCCGTATTTTCTTCAAGTAAATTCTTTATGTAACTTTGACTAACATATTTATTACATGATACATGAATAATTCCATCTTCTTTTACCCTAAAATAAATATTTTTAATCTTTTTATATTCAATTATATAAGGAATCCACTGATTATCAACTAATATTTTATTTTCCACTGTAGATTTCATACCATTTCTTTAATTTAGAAATACCACTATTTGTTAAATCTTTAATTATATCCCAAGTAATATTTAAACTTTTCTTTAAATCTTGAAAATCTGCTTTAGCTTGATTACATACTTGTTCATTATTTTCACAATACTTAGCAGTAGAATCTAAATAAAGTTCAATTAATTTACTTTTAGTATTCTTATAACTTTCAGAAAAATCTTCTTTATAACTAGGATAATATTTTTCTATAATCCCATCTACTTTTAAAGCTAATCCTATGACCTTTAATTTAGCACTAGCAGTTAAATTTTTAAAGTAAACTCCATTAATAGGTCGATCATAAAAAATAAAATCAACAATCGTAATAAAATAGTTTTTAACTTTTTCTCCAAAAGAAACATCATTTTTATTTTCTTCAATTAAAGCATAATTATCTTCTAAACTTTTCATAACAGAATCAGTACTTTGAACATACACTTTAGTAGTTTCAGTTGGTCTTTCATATCCAATTGTTGTCGTAGTTTTAACACTTGTAATTGGCATTTCTGTAACAATTTCTTTAGTAGTTATTTCGGTTGTAACCATACTTGTTGAAGTAGATTCTTTAATTATTGTAATTTTTTTAACTTTTGCAGCCGGAGGATAAGTTTCTTGCATATCCTTGTCAACTTCAACTTTAATAATATCTCCTACTTTAAAATTATCTTTATCAATATCTACTACATCACTACCAATATTAGTTGCATCTTCATCTAATACTTCAACTAACGCATGGCCATTATAAACTTCTTTAACAGTTCCATAAAATTCAGTACTACCACTATCTTTAAAAGAAAAATAAACACATATAGAAGCTAAAACTAAAATAATACTTACGCACGTAATAAATCCTATAGTTTCTTTTTTCATTCTTTTTCACCTCTATTGGTAAACTTAATAATAATTGGTGTTCCCGTAAAATCAAAGTTTTCTCTAATTTGATTTTCTAAATATCTCTCATAACTAAAATGAACTAACTTTTTATTATTAACCGAAAATTCAAATTTAGGAGGTCTTGTATCACTTTGATTAACAAAATATATTTTAAGTCTCTTACCCTTATATGAAGGAGGTTCATGAATAGCAACAGCTTCTCTAATAACATCATTCAATACACTAGTTTTTACTTCTCTAGTTGTACTTTCATAAGCTTTTAGTATTTCAGGCATTAAAGTATGTATTCTAGCTTTAGTTTTAGATGATAAGAAAACAATATTAGCATAAGGCATAAATTGAAAATTATTTCTAATATCAGTAGTCCATTTTTTAATAGCACTATCTTTATCTTCAATTAAATCCCACTTATTAACTACAATAACCATTGCTTTACCAGCTTCTAAAGCATATGATGCAATATGTTTATCATGTTCAATAATACCTTCTTCAGCATTAATAACAAGTACACATACATCAGATCTATCAATAGCTTTTAAACTTCTAATAAGACTATATTTTTCAATATTTTCATATATCTTACCTTTTTTACGCATTCCCGCTGTATCAATAACAATATAATCGTTCTTATCATAAGTAAATCTTGTATCAACTGCATCTCTAGTAGTACCAGCTACATCAGATACAATAACTCTTTCTTCATTAAGTAAAGCATTAATTAAAGAACTTTTACCAACATTAGGTCTACCAATAATAGAAAACTTTAATATTGCATCATTTTCTTCAGTAGTATAAGCATTAAAATCACTAGTAATCTCATCTAATAACTCATTAATGCCTCTTTTATGTTCAGCACTAACTGCAATATATTTATCAAATCCTAACTCATAATAATTATAAACATTATCTTCATGTTTAGAATCATCTAACTTATTAACTGCAACAATAACCTTCTTATTAGTTCTTTGAAGCATGTTTGCAATAAGTAAATCATTACTAGTTAAATCAGTTTTACCATCAATAACAAAAACAATAACATCACTTTCATCTAATGCTAATTCAGCTTGAACTTTAATAGTATCATTAAAATCTTCCTTAGCTAAATCAATTCCACCAGTATCAATTAAATGAAAACTTTTATCTTTATAATTACATATTCCATATAAACGATCCCTAGTTACACCAGGCATATCATCAATAATTGCTTTTTTCTCATTAATTAATCTATTAAATAAAGTACTTTTACCAGTATTTGGTCTTCCAATTAAACATACAGTCTTTCTCATAACTTCACCACTCAGACACCATAATTTTACCATAAAAAAGCCTAAAACACAAATAAAACCCAAAAGAAAAAAAGGCATTAAGCCTTAACATTTTTTACTACTACTATTATTATCAAATAAAATAGATTTACCAGCACTATAACAAGCATCTAAAGAATCAACACTTCTATTTAATTTATTATAAGTAACAATAATATAAGCATTATCCATATCTGTCTTATCAACGGGATTTTGAATATGTTTTACCCCATTATCATCAGTATAATCATAATCTAATTGTCCTAAATCAGCTAATTTTAAAAATGTCATTTGACAAGTAACAACATTATTATTAGTAGTGCAATTATTTAAATTCGTCTGCGAAGTAAATTCACTCTTATTATCTTGTAAATAAAGGATAGCTCCTTGCATTGCTAATTTAGTTTTAGTTTTAAGCATTTTAGTCTTAGCTTTATCACCAACACTAGTTGCAGCCGGCACAGCAATAGTCACAAGAATTCCTAAAATAACTAAAACAGCTAGTAGCTCAACTAAAGTAAAACCCTTTTTATTCATTCTCTCCCTTTAACCTTTCTTCGATTAAATCATATATTTCATCTCTACCTTTTTTAGTTACACTTGAAAAATACACAATCTTATCAGTATCTTTAAGTTCTAAAGTAGTTGCAATAGTCTTTAAAGTTTTATCTCTATTACTTGTTTTAACTTTATCATATTTAGTAGCTACAATTAATACTGGAATATTATAATATTTCAAATAATTATACATCAAGACATCATTTTCAGTAGGCTTAATTCTGGCATCAATAAGCATAAACACTAATGATAAATTAGCTCTTGTTTTAAGATACTCTTCAATCATTAATCCAAACTTTTTTTGTGTAACCTTATCAACACTCGCATATCCATATCCAGGAACATCTACAAGATAAAAACTATCATTACATAAATAAAAATTTAAAGTTTGAGTTTTACCTGGTGTAGCACTAGTTCTTGCATAGTTTTTTCTACCAATTAAGGTATTAATAAAACTACTTTTACCTACATTACTCCTACCAACTAATAAAAATTCTTTTTTATTATCAGTTGGATACTGACTTGTTCTTACTGCAATAACACTTAAATTACTAGATTCAATTTTCATAATATCACTCTCAGATTAATTATATAAAAAACGTTAAAGAAATGCAAACAATATATCATATATATAGAAAAAATAACCAATTTAAAGTATAATTATTACAGGTGGTGAATTTTGTTATATCCAAATAAAATAAAAAAAGAAAACAAACATGCTCCTGTATCCCATGCTAATCGTGGTATGGACTTAGAAAAACTTATAAATGACGCTAATAGTTATTATTTAAATAATGATATTGCTGTTATTTATAAAAAGCCCACTCCAATTGCAATTAGTATGGTTGATTACTCTAAAAGTAATCCAGAAGTAAAAGGATTATTTAATCAAAAATCCACATTAGACTATGTAGGACTTTATAAAGGCAAATATTTAGATTTTGATGCTAAAAAGACTTTAAATAAAACTTCATTTCCTCTTTCAAACATTCATTATCATCAACTTAAACATATTGAAAGAATAATTAATCATCAAGGAATTGCTTTTTTAATAATAGAAATGAATAATAAAGTATATATTTTAAAGGGTGAAACACTTTTAGAATTCATAAATCAAGATCAAAGAAAAAGTATTCCCTATTCATACATAGAAGAAAATGGTTATATTGTTAATTTTAAATATAATCCAATCTTAGATTATCTAGAAGTATTAGAAAAAATTTATTTTAAAGAAGGTGCTTTATGAAAAAAATAAATGCAAAAAAGAAAAAAAATAGTAGTGAAAAAAAATTAAATACTAACTTTGCTAGTTTTAAAGAAAAATGGAAGAAAGGAAATTTAGCTGAAAAAATACTGGTTATAATAATGTTTATTTTAGTTGGTATTTTTGCAATTGGAATCTTATTTCTTTTATACATAGTAATTATGGCTCCTGAATTTGATGTTGAAAAGCTATACACTAAAGAGGCTTCAATTATTTATGATTCATCAGGAAATGAAATTGCTAGACTAGGAACTGAAAATAGACAACGCGTATCTTATGATGATATTCCTGAAGTATTTGTTGATGCTTTAGTTGCAACAGAAGATTCAAGATTCTTCCAACATAATGGTGTTGACTTAGCTCGTTTCTTAAAAGCAACCATTGGCCAATTACTTGGTCGTTCTGGAGCTGGTGGTGCTTCTACCCTAACCATGCAAATTGTAAAACAGAGAATTACTAGTTCTGAATCAAGTGGCATTGAAGGTATCATTAGAAAATTCACAGATATGTACATCTCCGTATTCAAAATTGAAAAGAAATATACTAAAGAACAAATAATTGAGTATTATGTAAATATCCCTGGTTTAGGAAGTAATACTTTTGGTATTCAACAAGCAAGTGAAAAATATTTTGATAAATCTATCAGTGAAGTAACTCTTCCAGAGGCAGCATTACTTGCTGGATTATTTCAAGCACCAAGTGCTTACAACCCATATAATTATCCAGAAAAAGCTGAACAAAGAAGAAATCAAGTATTAAACTTAATGCAAAGACATGGTTATATCACTAAAGAAGAATGTGAAAATGCTAAAAAGATTTCTGTAACTTCTCTACTTGCAAATAAAGCTGCTGCTAATAATCCAAATCAAGGATTTATTAATACAGTTATTGATGAAGTAGAAAGTCGTACTGGTAAAAACCCATATTTAGTATCAATGAAAATATATTCAACAATGGTTCAAGAAAAACAAGATGTAATAAATGATATTTATAATGGTGTTACATATAAATGGCCTAATGACTACTTACAAGCTGGTATCGTAGTAACCGATGTTAAAACAGGTGCTATGGTAGCTGTTGGAGCAAGTCGTAAAAAAGGTGAAAGAACATATAACTATGCAACAGATATTAAAGTCCATCCAGGTTCATCTGCTAAACCAATTTTTGACTACGGACCTGCTATCGAATATTTAAATTGGTCAACCGGTCAAATGGTAATCGATGATGAATACACATATAGTAATGGTGTTAAGATTAAAAACTGGGATAATGGATATAAAGGTATAATGACAATTAGAACTGCTCTTGCAAGTTCAAGAAATATTCCTGCTCTTCAAGCATTCCAAGCAGTTCCACAAGATAAAATAGATAAATTCGTAACTGGTTTAGGTATAACCCCACAATATGAAGGTGATCATTTTATTAATGAATCTCATAGTATCGGTGGTTTTGAAGGAACTAATCCAAAACAAATGTCAGCAGCTTATGGTGCATTTGCAAGAGGTGGTGTTTATATCGAGCCGTACTCAATAACAAAAATTGAATTTGTTGAATCTGGTGAAGTTTATACAGTTACACCAGAAAAAAGAACCGTAATGTCAGAAGCTACTGCTTATATGATATCAATGATATTAAAAACAGCTGTAACTGATGGTTACGTATCTGCCGGTTCTAAATCAGGAACAGATATTTGTTCTAAAACGGGAACATCTACCGTAGATGCCAGCGTTAAAAAAGCAAATAACATTAAAAAGGCCATCATCGGTAACTCATGGCAAGTAACTTACTCTCCAGATTACGTTTACGCAATTTGGGTTGGTGTTGATAAAATAACCCCTACTCAGTACTTAACAAGTTCAATGGGTGGTAGTGCTAAAAAAGCTATGACAAAATTACTTACAAGTAAAATAAATAACAGCAATTCAAGATTTAAACAACCTTCAACTGTAACAACAGCTACTGTTGAATTAGAAACAAATCCAATCCAACTTGCATCAGAATATACACCAAGTAATTTAAAGAGAGTTGAATACTTTAAAGTTAAAACTGTACCTGAAGATGTTAGTTCAAGATTTAGTCAATTAAGTAACCCAACCAATCTTAAAGTTAGTGTTACTCCAATTGTAAATCACGCTGAATTAACTTGGACAGCTATTCCAACTCCAGATGCAATAAGTGAAAGTTATTTAAAAGAATACTTTAATAACGGTTATAGTGTATGGGCTGATAAATATTATCAAAAACGTTTAACCTACAATAAATCAAATATTGGTTCAATTGGATATCATGTTTATGTAGACAATGGTAATGGCTATACTGATCTAGGATTTACTACTAAAACATCATATACATATACTGGAACAGTTAACAGTAATACCAAATTTATGGTTAAGTCAAGTTATTCAATATTCAAAGCTAATAAGAGTTCAGGTGTTGAAGTATCAGTTAATTCTTCATCAAATGAACCATCTAACCCTTCCACAGACTGGACTGCTAGTTTAAATGGTGCTGCAAAAATAACAGTAGCAGCCTTCTATAAATTATTTAATAATAACAATTTAGTTAAAGTCATCTCAGGTGGTAAGGTTGTAAATGCTAAAGTTACAACAACATGCTTTGATTCAGATGGTGATGAAGTAAATTGTAAAACATTAGATTGTAAACAATCATACGATGTTCAGCACACAATCTCATACAATAATAAAACTAAAACAATTAGTAGAACACTTACAGCTGGATGTTAAAAAAAATATCAGATTAAATATCTGATATTTTTTTTGCATTCTTTTTTAAATAAACATCTATCACATTTTGGATTTTTAGCTAAACAGTGATATCTTCCAAATAATAGAATTTGATCACCAACTCTACTCCATTGATTTTTAGGAATCAATTCATTAAGCTTTTGTTCAATTATTGCTGGAGAATCAATTTCATTAACAAGTCCCAATCTTTTAGAGACTCTAATTACATGAGTATCAACTGGTATGCAAGGCTCTTTATATATTTCTTTTAAAACCACATTACATGTCTTATGACCAACACCAGGTAAAGATTCAAGATAATTACGATTATTAGGAACCTTACCATCAAAATCTTTAATTAAACTTTGAGCAATCTTAATTATATATTCACTTTTCTTATGATAAGAACCACAAGGTCTTATAATTTTTTCAATGTCTTTTATATTAGCATCAGCTAAAGTATTAATATCATATTTAGAAAACAAATCTTTAGTAACAATATTAACTCTTTTATCTGTACATTGTGCACTTAATACTGTTGCAATTAATAATTCATAATCTTTAGAATAATTAAGTTCACATCTAACTAGAGGAACATAATAATCTAATCTTTTAAATAAATCATTCATCATCTTCTAACCAATTATAATCAAATAAAACTTTTTCTTCATTACGTGCTTTATTTTGATTATCTTTTTTCTCCAAGAAATTATTAACGTCATTCATATTTTTAAAGCCTTTTTTACTCCATTCTAGTAAAATACGATCAATATATCTTAAGCTAGAAACACCATTATAAGTAGCTTCCTTTAACGCTCCTAAGATTAATTCTTCAGATAACTGATTAGATAACCAACCATTAATAATTTCATACTCCATAGGAGATAAAGTTCTTCCAAACTCTTTTTCGAAAACTTCAAAAATATTTTTTTCAGATTTTTTCTTAATATCATAATTAATATCACTAACCATTGCTCTATATACATTAGTTAAATCAATAGTTTCGCTAATTTTATCCTTAACTGGAGTCACCTTTGCAGATATTAATCCCTTAATAGATAAAGCTTTAAAAGATTGTAATATAATCTTAGGTTCCATAAAAGTAACATTATGAATATCATTAACATCCAAAATAGGACAATCTTGATTCATAAAATAAATAAGTAACATAAATTCATTAACATTTAAATCAAAATCTTTAACAATTTTAAATAATAACTTTTTTAGGTTATAATCTTTTTCTTTAATTAATCCCTCTAAAATTTTATTACTCATCTATATCACTTCCATTTATCTTGTATATATTTTATTAAAATATCTCTTTCATTAATTAAACTTTTATTAAGAACATTTAAAACCAAATCATTAAAAATATCTTTAATTTTATTTGATGGTTCAATATTTAAAGATTCAATAATATCTTTAGAAGTTATCTTTAAATCTTTCTTTGAATATATAGGTAATTCTTTAAATCTAATATTTAGATCTTCTTTTGGATAATCTAAAATATCAGCAGCCACACTGCAAATATATAATCCATAATTATATAAATCATAATCAGATATCGTCTTTTGCTGAATTAGTATTCTAATCTTACTTATGCTATCCAAACTATTCTTCGTAAAAGGATAATGTTCATCGAAATCTATTTGTGCCCAAACTCCTAATATATCTGGTACAACAACTATAGTATCATAATTAATCTTTAGTGTATCTAATAAATCTAATTTTTTTAAAAGATTTAATCCATTTAAGGCATTTCTAGAAGAAAAAATTTTATCTAATTCTTCTCTTTTTCTCGTAAAACTTAAAGACTCAATAAGATTTTTATTATTCTTAATAAATAAAATTATTTTACTATCAAGTTTAAAATCTAAAACGGCAGCAAATCTTATTGCTCTCATAATACGTAAAGGATCTTCGGTTAATTTAGTATCAATATCACCTATAACTCTAATCGTCTTATTCTTAATATCTTCTTTACCATTTAAATAATCGAATATTTGACCACTACTACTCATACATAAAGAATTAATAGTAAAATCTCTTCTTTGAATATCAAGTATCAAATTATTTGTATATTCAATACTTTGTGGTTTTCTATTCTCATAAGAAGATTCCTTACGATAAGTAGTAATATCGTAATTATAAGTTCCATCATTAAGAGAAATAGAACCATAATTTTCAGTTTCTTTTTTTACCTTAAATATTTTTATAATATCTTTAGGTAAAGCATTCGTGCAAATATCAACATCAGTAGTATATATACCAAGAAGATTATCTCTAACAAATCCTCCGACCACATAAGCTTCAAATCCATTATTTTCTATTTTCCTTAATATTTTTTCTATATTAGAGTTCATTTAATACACCCTAATAAGTATACCAAATAAAAATTACTTTGTGAACTAACATTTATTTTTATGCTTAAATCTATTAAGTGAAGACCCAATAGTTCTACCTAATTCAAGTAAAGTTGAAATAAGTCTACTTATTGCATTAATAATAGTCCCATTAAGTCCACCACTAATGTTAGCTAATTCTTCATCCTTCATTAATTATTACATTTAAGCGGACGTAAATATCCATCAATAATACCAATTAATAAAGTAATTACAGAACCAATAGCTATTCCAATTCCCCATCTTACTGCTCCACCATCAATTTGATCAAGTTCCTTATTAGTAAGCATTATCTTACTCCTTTCTATCAGTTAAATTAATCACCTTATCAAAGGGATATTTTTCATAATAATGACTTATGTAAATAATAGTCTTATTCTTAAAATAGTTATTAATATTATTAACTATCTTCATTCTAGAATATTTACTTATTTCACTCATAGCTTCATCTAAAAGTAAAATATTAAAATCTTGATATAATGTTCTAGCTAAAATTATTTTTTGTCTTTCACCACCACTTATATTATCTCTAATTACAAATTCATAATTATCATATCTATTTTTAATAAAACCATCTAAATCAACTAAATTAAGTATTAACTTAAATTTATATTCATCATATTTATTATCTAATATAATGTTATTTAAAAAAGTATCATTAAAAATAGTATTTTCTTGAGATACATAACTAATAAAATTATCTAAATCTTCATATCTTATTCGTCTTAAATCATTTCTTCCAATTAAAATATTCCCTTTGTAATTATCTATATTCTTTACTAATAAATTAAATAAAGTACTTTTACCACTTCCATTTTCACCTAAAAGTAAAATCTTCTCACCCATTCTAATCTTTAAATTAAAATTATTATATATAGACTTATTATTAATACTATAAGATAAGTTATTAATACATATATCATAATTAGTTAATTTTAAAGGCTTTAAGAAACATTTATCTTTTAAATAATAAATAGCATTAATTCTTGATAAAACATTCTTAAAATAAATAAAACTAGGCAATAAAGAATAATAATAACTAACACTTTCATAATAATAATTTAAAAATATATAAATCATAAAAATATTAGAAATCAAACTCTTACTATAAAGCAAAAATACAAAAGAAATAACAAATAATAATACATTATAAATACCTAAAATAAAATTATAATTATTAATCTTACATTCTAAATTAAAATAATTACTATAATTAGATACCGAAGAATCATTCACTTTCTTTAAAAATAAATCTTCTTTTCTCATATTTTTAATAACTTTAATTTTATTAATATACTCAATATTTAAATTCATAAAACTATTTTCACTATCGATAACTTCATAATAATATTTATTATACTTTTTACTAAGAATAATCCCTATCATTAATAAAACTATTGTAATAAACATAATAATTAAACTTAAATAATAATTATAACAAGCAATTATTATTAAAGTTCCTATAAAAAATATAAAATATAAAAGCATATTAACTAATTCCTTACCAAAGAAATCTTTAAAACTATTAATGTCATTAATTCGAGAAATTATATCCCCAGGATTTTTTAACTGAATATATTTAAAGGGTAATTTAAAATAATGTTTAAGATAACCATAAATTATTTTAGTATTAATATTAAAATTTAAGTAAGCCAAATAATAATTTTTAAAATAATCTAAAAAAACTTTTAAAGAAGATAATAAAACATAAAAAGATAACAACAGCAAACTATAATTACTAATTAATGACTTTAATATATAAGTACCAACATAACTAGAAAAAACGAATAATACACTTAAAACTATAATTAATATAATAGTTCTTATATTCTCTTTAAATAAAGAATATAAATAATTTATAAAATAATTATTCTTTTTATATTTAACTATATTATTAATTGGGGTAAATTTTAAAATATTGCCAGTAAACATTTTATTAAAATCATCTAGCTTAATCTTCACCATACCTTTAGCTGGATCCATACATAAATAATAATCTCTATGTATTTCATAAACCACTATAAAATGATTATAACCATTTATTTTAGTTTGAATAATACAAGGTAAACATTTATTATTAATTTCACCATTAAAACCATAAACATCAAACCCATACTTTATTCCTGCATTTTTAAGGTTTAAGAACGTTGTTCCACTTTTACTTGTTATCGTATCATACTTTATTACTTCTAAAGGCACAAAGCCTTTAAAATATGAAATAATAGAATATAAAGAACAAGCACCACAATCTGCTTCATCATCTTGTCTTATAATTATCTTATTCATCTTTTTCACCCTTCACTATTTCTTTTAACGAAAAGATAAAAATTTCCTTTAAAAAAAATAAAAATGTGGAAAAGAAAAAGAATCTGTAAAAATAATTACAAATTCTTTCTTTTTGAAAAATCTTTTTTTAACTTATAAAGTCTTTTAACAACCCTATCATTATTAATTAAATATGGATAAGCATATATTAATCTCATCTTAATTTTATTAAGCTTGATATTTTTATTTTTAACATACTCATTCAATATTAATTCCATATGATTAGCAATATCACATATTCTCTTAGCTTCAAAGAAACTAAATATAAAATCAAGTAATATAATTAATAACAATCCTAAACTAATATATTTTAAATATAAAGTATCAACAAAACTAAAAACATATTTTAATAAAGGATTTAAACAATAAATAATAACTAAAGCTAATAATCCATCTAAAATATTCTTATTAATATTAATTCTTCCATTAACATTATATTTATATCCACTATAATCCCAAAATTTACACTTAAAAACCCTTTCAAGTAAATAACTCGTATAATATTCAAATAAACTTGAAATAATACACCCAAATACAAAAATAACTAAAGGATCATTATAATATCCGTTTAATAAATAAATTACAACAAGTGAAAATAATCCTCTAACTATAAAATAAGGTCCATGTAAAAAACCAGGATTAACCCATTTTTTAAAAATAATCCTTTGATAAAAGACTTCATATATATATCCTAAAAAAGAATAAATGATTAAAAACATTAAGTAAATATATAACTGTCTCATATTAACCTCATATTAAATATACTATTTTCTCAAGAAATAATCAACTTTTAAGAAAAATAAAAAGGAAATGCTTATAAAAAGTTTAATATAAATAATAAGTAAGCCAAATTAGAAAGGATTAAAATGAGATTTAGATATTTCTTAAGAATTATGCTTGATATCCTAAGATGGATTATATAGTAATAAAATAAATCTAATTTAATATAATTTATTAATTGGAGGATATATGATTAATAAACAAAAATTATGGTTTTTAACCTTATTTAGTCTTATTCTAGTATTATCTGTATATTATATTGCAATGCCTGAAGCTTCTCTTTCTTCTTTGATTGAATCTGAAAAAACAAGTAGTGAAAAAACTGAAACTAAAATTGATGCTAATGATTCTTTAGCAACTCTTAGAATTGAAGATGATGAAGCAGTTCTAAAAGAAATGAATGAATTAGAATCAAAATTAATTGATAAAAATTCTAATGCTGAAGAAAAAAGTAATGCTTATGAGAAAATTCAAAATATTAACTATAACAAAGGCAAAGAAGATGTTTTAGAAAAGATTATTTTAGATACCCATAACATTAAGAGTTTCATTAAAATCAAAGACGATCAGATATCAGTTACCCTATCTTCTAAAAAATCATCATATAAAGAAGCTAACAATATTATCAGAACAATACAAAAAGAATTTAAAGAAAAAAAATATATTACTGTTAAATATCAATAATTACTTATTTCCTCACTAAAAAGTTTCTTTTTCATAAAATATCAGTGAAGATACTGAAAGTGAGGTTAAAATGCAAAAAAGTATACTTACTAATAGAGAAAAAGAAATATTTGAACTACTAGTACTTAATAAAAGCACCGATGAAATCAGTAACTATCTAGGTATTAGTCAAAAAACAGTTAGAAATCACATTTCCAATGTAATGCAAAAACTAAATGTTAAGAATCGTTCAATTGCTATATTAGAATTAATTAAATTAGGTGAAATTTCATTATAAGTCGTTTTAAAGCGACTTTTTTTAATTCCATTAGAATATACTTAAATGGAGGTAAAATGTTAAAAAATAAGCTTAAAAAAAGGCTATTTCTAATAATATCAAGCCTATTTATAATATTAATGGTCTGGATTTTTCCAACCAAAGAAAAAGAAAATAAAATAAATGAAAAAATAACAACCAAACCAGAATCAATTATTTATCTTCTAGATAGTAATAACTATGTAGGAAGAGTTTCAATATATTTAGATGAACAAGAAAAAGAAAAACAAATTAAAGAAATAATAAAATATCTAACAATTAAAAGTGATAAATCAAATTATATTAAAGAAGGATTTAAACCCATAATTCCTCAAAACACCAAATTATTATCAGTAAGTATCGATAAAGACTTAGTTAAACTAAACTTTAGTAAAGAATTTTTTAACGTTAAAGAAGATGATGAAGAAAAACTAATAAGTTCAATCATCTATTCCATTACTAGTATTAAAGACATTAATAAAATATCCATTTATATTGAAGGGAACATTTTAACAAAACTGCCAAACAGTGGTAAATACATAGACCCTATATTAGATCGAACTTATGGTATTAATCATATCTATGATTTTACCAGCATTAAAGGCACCAATAAAACCACTATTTACTATCTTTCCAAATATAATGATTATTATTACTATGTTCCAGTAACCATTGTAAATAATGAAAATAAAGATAAAATTGAAATAATCATTGACGAATTAGCCTCTAAATCAGTTTATCAAACCGGCCTAATAAGCTATTTAAAAGACGTTCAAAAAATGAGCTACGAACAAACTGAAGATACTATCTTAATTAACTTGAACTCAGAAATATTTAATAGATTAAATAATAATCAAATTGAAAATATCGTCTACTCTATAAATTTATCAATTAAAGAAAATTATAAAGTAGATAAAGTAATATATAATATTAATAATTCTTATAAAACCTACTCCATATAAAAAAGGCAACTATTTGCCTTTTTCTAATTATCTTTTTTAAGAACTAATT
This sequence comes from bacterium, assembly GCA_022779465.1. GTDB lineage: Bacteria > Bacillota_I > Bacilli_A > RF39 > UBA660 > CAG-533. The sequence goes on along the minus strand of JALFTB010000033.1, from coordinate 10,652 downwards.
GTTTAGTTTTCATATAATCATCTTTTTTAATATCTTTTTCTGTAAATCTCTTTTCCTCAAACTCAATCATTTCAATATCACCATCATCATTAACATACATATCAATAAAATAAGCACCCATCGTATTTTCTAAACCCTGTCTAATCGCAAAATTAGTTTTACTAGTCAAACAAGGAATTAAAAAAGCAATTACATTACGATAAGCCATCATGTGACTTTGATGAAAATGACCACTTCCAATAATATTAGGTTTAGTACCCGGTTCCATTTTATCAATATATTTTTGCATCTTATAAGACAAACTTGAGGAACAACCTCCACCTGGATGAAACATTTCTATTGAAGTTTTCTTACTACAAAGAGGATGATAAATTCCCATATCATCTCCAAGAAAATGCATATCTGGCCTTTTTTCTTCAATCGCTGGTCCTACAAACACTCCACCATTCTTACAATGAGTTTGATCATGAGTACCCGTTATAAAATATGTTTCAATTCCTTCAACTTTTGGATAATAATTAGTTAAATACTCTAACTGTCTAGTTGCACCCAATCTAAACAAAGCATATTGATGTTCTGGTCTATTATGATAATCTCCATCTAAAACATCTCCAAAATGTAAAACCGTATCTATTCCCCTCTCAGCAGCTTCTCTATAAATCTTATTAATTAAATTTAACTGTTGAGCTTCATTGCATAAATGTGTATCTGATATCCAAACTTGTCTAATCTTTTTAAGTTCATCAATATTAGGTTTAATAGTCTTATTAGTTTTACCCTTATTCTTCTTTATGACAACCTTATTTTCACTAGATTCATCAATTGAAATATCATATCCACGATGTCTTAACTCCTCAACAATACCGCCAAACTTCAATTGAGATATACCTAATCTCTCACAAATCTTATCAACACTTTCACCATTTCTAATTTGACTAAACATCTTATCTCGATCATCTTTTAAACTTTTTTCAGGTACTTGAACTAAAATATGATCAGAATCCTCTAATTTTTTAAATGTTCTATAATCATCTTTAATCGTCTTATAATAAGGAATATACATTTGACTAGTCCTTTTTAAAGAACCCTTTTTATCTCTATCTAAAGAAACTACCCAAGCACCAATTGTATTATAAACAGGCGTATTAGCATCTTTCATTTCATCAGTTGTTGCTGTAACAGTTGGCACTTGATAGCTTCTTACCCCTCTTCTTAAAAACGAATCGCAAGCCGCAAAATGACTAGTAACTAAAATATCAGTTTTATCTTCATTTCTTAATGAAGATATTTTTTGTTGTGGTTTATAACTAATTGTATAAGGAACATTACCACTAGAATGTTGTAAATAAAATGAAATACTTCCACTTCTTCTATCTCCTGTTACAAAAGATACTTTCTTTCTCTTAGGGCCTAAATAAATCATATCATCTCTCTTAGAAGCAATTAGCTTACCAATATCAACCTTATCAGTACCCTTTAAAAAACTTAAATCATGCTCACCCGTTACAAAATAAGTTGTAATTCCTTGAATCCTTGGAAAACAAGCTGCTACATAATCAGCTTGATCATCATAACCATCTTTATGTAATGTCGTATTATAAATACTTTTAGCACCTCTATAAATACCTTCTACAACATCACCAGTTAAAAATACATATTTAACACCCATTTCTTTCGCCTTTAAATACATATCATTTAATATAGTAGTTTGTTGATAAATACTTCCAAATCTTGTATCAGAAATAAGCATTACCTTAATATTTTCATCAGTATCTATAATATTATAAGATAAATCATTTATTAACTGTTCGTGTCCAAAATTACGAATTAATGTAACTTGTGTTTTTAAATCATCACCATCGTGAGAAGCCGACGTATTTAAAGTAACAATATTATTACCTCTCTTTTTAAGTTCATGAATTAACACAAACATATCTTCTCTACTAATATTATAAGATCTACATAAATCTTCTAAAATACACTCCTAAGCTAAAGTATCAAATTGTAGCATATCGGCAAATTCTCTTAAATTAGACTCAGATATTTCCGTAATATCACCTTCACATCTTATAACACTATCTTCATCAATAAACAATTGTCCATCAACTTTAACATCACTGTTTTTAGTCATTATAAACCACCTTTCTACCCTTATTTAAGTATATTATTATAACATTTAAAAAGCAATAAAAAAATCTAAAAAAAGACCACTAAGGTCTTCACTATTTACTAATTTCTTTTAACATAAATTCATAACTATCACGGCACATATCTTCTAAAGTTTTAGTTGTTTTCCAACCTAATTCTTTCTCTGCTTTAGTCGCATCAGAATAAATAATTGGTAAATCACCTTCACGTCTTTCACCATAAACATAATTAAGTTTAAGATTATTAACTCTTTCAAAAGTAGTAACCATTTCCGTAACAGAAACACCATTACCAGTACCCAAATTATAAATATATACACCAGCATCATTTTTAATTGCATGATCTATTGCTGCTAAATGTCCTTTTGCTAAATCAACAACATGAATATAATCTCTAATACATGTACCATCAGGTGTATCATAATCATTTCCAAAAATAGTTAACTTCTCAAGTTCACCAACTGAAACCTTTAAAATATAAGGCATCAAATTATTTGGTATTCCATTCGGATTTTCTCCAATTAAACCAGATTTATGAGCTCCAACTGGATTAAAATATCTTAAAATAGTAATCTTCCAATCATGATCAGAAACATAAACATCTTCTAAAATTCTTTCAATAACAGTTTTAGTTTCACCATAAGGGTTAGTGGTTTCACCTTTCTTCATAGTCTCTACACATTTAGGAACCTCTTGTTCTCCATAAACAGTCGCACTACTAGAAAAAACCAAATTTTTAACATTATGTTCACTCATAACCTCTAATAAAGTCAAAGTTGAATCCAAATTATTTCGATAATACATCAAAGGTTTTTTAACTGATTCTCCAACTGCTTTATAACCAGCAAAATGAATAACTCCATCAATTTCATTTTCTTCAAATATTTGATTTAATAGCTTCTTATCACATACATCAACTTGATAAAATTTCACATCTTTACCTGTTATCTCTTTTATACTATCAAGTACTTCAATTTTAGAATTATATAAATTATCAACAATGACAACTTCATATCCTTGATCTAATAATTCACAAACTGTATGACTACCAATATACCCTGTTCCACCAGTAACTAATAATCTCAAAATAATCACATCCTATTCTTAAAAACATTATAACATAATCTTCACATTACTAACAAACAAAAAAAGTCATCTTTGATGACCTTTATTTACAAACTAAGATTCAAAATCAATAAACCTTTTATATTTCTTTCCGCAATTATTGCAAGTAAGTGAAATAGTTATCCAAATAAATGCATTAGATATATCTTTAAATCCAAGCTCTTTTAATTCTTCTTCATCAGGATACTCATACTTTATAAAAACTGAAAAATTATCACCATTACAACGATTACAATTTAAAAGTTTATTTTTGTCTTCAGTTTCATTAAGATTTCTAGAAATTTCACTATCAAGACAACAAGCATCATAGCCATCTTGACAACTATTAAAAACTGAAATCAATCGACCACATTTACTACATTTTACACATAACTCTATGGCATCATTTTTCTCACACAAATACGTACCTAAAATAATATTTTTTTCTATCATTCCAGTATAATAAATCTTAAAGTTATTCTCTTTACAACAATTAATGCTCCCTGAAATAATATCATTTTTAATATAATCAACTTTAAAAAACGGTTTAATTTTTGAAGGAACCATTATAATCAACCACCATATTCATTAATAATTATTTCTATTAATCATCATTATTTCATGACTTTTATTTATCTAACTCATTCATCGTATAGGTACTATATCCCTCATATTTATAACTTGTATCTATACCTTTCATATAAACTTCCCTATCATTAATTTTATCAGTTAAAGCATTTTTTAAAAGTAGCATAATTTCCGTATCTTTAACCGGACTTCTTTCCATTCCTAATAAATAATCTTCTTTGTTTATTTTACTCCAATCAATAACCATACCAATTTTATTTTTTAAAATCATATCCAACCAAATTCGAGTACTTCTTCCATTTCCTTCTCTAAAAGGATGGGCTATATTCATCTCAACATATTTTTTAACAATATCTTCAAAAGTATCTTGTTTCATATTATCGATACGTGATAAAACATCATTTAAATAAAGTACAGCAGCAAATCTAAAATTACCTTTAGCAATATTTACTTTTCTTATTTCTCCAGCAAAATAATAAATATCTTCAAATAAATATTTGTGGATATCACATAAACCTTTAGTCGTTCCAACTTCAAAATCATTTATCTTACCAGAATCAAATAATTCTAATGCTTTTAATTTAGTAATTCTTTCTTCTTCTTTAGCAAGTTCAACTTCATTAGAAATCCCAAGTTTATTCTCAAGCATCTTATCACCTCTAACATAGGTTTATATTATATCATATTTTCCAATATTTTTCCACTTAACTAAGCACAAAAAAGCTGGCTTTGACCAACTTTTATTATTTATTGTTTTTATCTTTGATTGCGGCTTGTGCAGCAGCTAACTTAGCAATTGGAACTCTATATGGAGAGCATGATACATAATTAAGTCCTACTCTATGACAGAATTCAACACTTGATGGTTCTCCACCATGTTCACCACAAATACCAAGTTTAATATCAGGTCTAGTTTCTCTACCTAGTTTAGCAGCCATTGAAACTAATTTACCAACACCATTCTGATCTAACTTAGCAAATGGATCGAATTCATAAATTTTATTTTCATAATATGAAGGTAAGAATTTGCCAGCATCATCTCTAGAGAAACCAAATGTCATTTGTGTTAAATCATTAGTGCCAAATGAGAAGAAATCAGCTTCACGAGCAATCTCATCAGCTAAAAGTGCAGCTCTAGGAATTTCAATCATTGTACCAATATGATATTTCATATCACTGCCCATTTCGGCTTTAACTTTTTCAGCAGTTTCAACAACGATATCTTTAACAAACTTTAATTCTTTTACTTCTCCTACTAAAGGAATCATAATTTCTGGAACAATTTCAATACCAAGTTCACGAGAAACATTTATCGCAGCTTCAATTAAAGCTCTAGTTTGCATCTTAGCAATTTCAGGATAAGTAACTGCTAAACGACAACCTCTATGACCCATCATTGGATTAAATTCATGTAATTCACTAATCTTTTGATGTAATCTTTCTGGAGTAACATTCATCTCCTTAGCTAAAGCAATAATATCATTTTCCTCAGTTGGTAAGAACTCATGTAGAGGAGGATCTAAATATCTAACAGTCATAGGTAAACCTTTAAGTTCTCTATACATTTGTTCAAAATCACTTTTTTGGAAAGGAATTAATTCATTTAAAGCTTTTTCTCTTTCATCAAATGTATCAGCTAAAATCATTCTTCTAATTTTAGGAATTCTTTCTTCTTCAAAAAACATATGCTCAGTTCTACATAAACCAATACCTTCAGCACCAAGTTCAATTGCTTTCTTAGTATCTCTAGGATTATCAGCATTAGTTCTAACTCCTAACTTACGATACTCATCAGCCCAAGCCATAATTCTTCCAAAATCACCACTTACAGAAGCATCAACAGTTTTAATATCACCTTTATATATTTTACCTGTTGATCCATCTAAAGAAATATAATCTCCTTCATGGAAAGTTTCCCCATGTAATGTGAATACTTTAGCATGTTCATCAATTGCAATATCACCACATCCAGAAACACAACAAGTTCCCATACCACGGGCAACTACTGCCGCATGACTAGTCATACCACCACGAACAGTTAAAACACCTTGAGAAGCAACCATACCTTCAATATCTTCTGGAGTAGTTTCTAATCTAACAAGAATAACTCTTTCACCCTTGCCACCTTTACCTGCTTTTTTAGCATCCTCAGCTGTAAAATAAATCTTACCAGCTGCTGCACCTGGAGATGCTGGAAGAGCTTCACCAATAACTTCACCATGAGCTAAAGCTTCTTGATCAAACATTGGATGTAATAATTGATCTAAACTCTTAGCGTCAATTCTTAAAACAGCTTCTTCAGGAGTAATCATTCCCTCATCAACTAAATCACAAGCAATCTTAATAGCTGCAGGAGCAGTTCTCTTACCATTTCTAGTTTGTAAGAAATATAATTTACCTTCTTGAATAGTAAATTCCATATCTTGCATGTCTTTATAATGATTTTCTAATCTATGAGCAATTTCAATAAATTCTTTATAACATTCAGGTAAATCCTCAGCAAGTTTTGCAATCGGTTGAGGAGTTCTAACTCCAGCAACAACATCCTCTCCTTGAGCATTAATTAAATACTCACCATAAATACCTTTTTCTCCAGTAGATGGATTTCTTGTAAATGCTACTCCAGTTCCTGAAGTATCTCCCATATTACCAAATACCATAGTTTGAATATTAACCGCAGTACCCCAATCACTAGGAATATCATTCATTCTTCGATAAACATTAGCTCTCGGATTATCCCAAGATCGAAATACAGCCTTAACTGCACCCATTAATTGTTCATTAACATCTTGTGGAAATTCCTCACCATTCATATGGTCACTATAAACTTTTTTAAATCTTTTAACCAATTCTTGCAAATCCTCTGTAGTAAGTTCACTATCAAACTTAATACCTTTTTCATGTTTTAATTCATCAATAATCTTTTCGAAGAAAGATTTATTAACTTCCATAACAACATCAGAATACATTTGAATAAATCTACGATAAGAATCATAAGCAAATCTTGCATTACCAGTCTTCTTAGCAAATCCTTCTACGCTTACATCATTTAAACCTAAATTTAATATAGTATCCATCATACCTGGCATAGACACTCTAGCACCACTTCTTACAGATACTAATAATGGATCACTTTCATCACCAAATTTCTTGCCTTGTTCTTCTTCTAATTTACCTAAAGCTTCAAAAATTTGATCTTTAATTTCATCAGTAATTTTCTTACCAGAATTATAATAATCAGTACAAGCTTCAGTAGTTACTGTAAATCCTTGAGGAATTGGTAACCCTAAATTAGTCATTTCTGCTAAATTAGCTCCTTTACCTCCTAAAAGATTTTTCATTTCTGCATTTCCTTCATTAAATAAATAAACAAACTTTGTCATTATCTTTCATCCTCCCTATTTTCTAATGTAAATGAACTTAAATACAATTGACCATCAATATTCTGAGCTATTATTGTCCCAGTTTTAATAATCAAATTATTAGAATAATTAGTAATTGAACTATCAATTAATTCTTCACTATATCCTAATATATCAACATCAATATAAGTAAAGTTTTCCTTTTCTCTAATATCAGTAACTTTTAAAATATATTGAATGTTATTATCTATATCATAATAGTAATTATCATCACTATAATAAGGACTTATTTGATTGCTATCTAAATTAATTCTAAATATTCTCATCGCATAATTTTGAATTAAAGTACTATCTATTTTGTCAATATCTTCTCTATTTTTTAAATAAGAATATATAAATATAAATTTAGTTTCATCATTATCTAGCAAATCAACACCATTATAACTTATTTTATCCTTAATTACATTATTAATTGCTATCAAGAAATCCTTTTCAGATAAATTAGCATTATATCTAATCTTATCATTTTCATTTAATTCATGTTTAGTCGTTGTAGTAATACTTGTTGGCACATCATAATCAGCATGATTAAAAGCTGTCGAAGTATTCATTAAAGCCAAAACAATAATTAATAAAATAACAAATATTACAACTCCAAATACAGCTGCTAAATATTTAGTTTCTCTATCTTCCATAAACTACTCCTTCGCTCTAGGATGAGCATTTAAATAAGCTCTCCTTACTTCCTCATTAGTTAAATGCGTATAAATACCAGTTGTACTTAAACTACTATGTCCAAGTAACTCCTGAACACTTTTAATATCACACCCCTCATTAAGCATCATCGTAGCAAAAGTATGTCTAAAAGTATGAGGAGATACCTTCGAATTAATACAAGCCTTTTTAACAATATTATCTATTATTAATCTAATTCCCCTTGTTGTTAAATTACCACCATTATTATTAATAAATAAATATTGAGACTCTCTACCATTTAATAAAATATTTCTAGATTCATTTATATACTTATCTAAACTATCAGCAGCATAAGAACCATAATAAACAATTCTTTCTTTACTACCTTTTCCCATTACTTTAATTTCTTGATTTAAATAATCAATATCATTAATTTTAATATTAGCAAGTTCACTAACTCTAAGCCCGGTTGCCAGTAACATCTCTAAAATAAGTCTATTTCTAATATCTAAAGGACTATCATCTAAAGTATCAATCATTTTATTAAACTCATCATATTTAAAATAATTAGGTAATCTTTTCTCAGTCTTTAAACTACTAACCATACTAAAAGGATTATTTATTATTTTCTTATTCTTTTCTAAATACCTGTAAAAACTTCTTAAAGTACTAAGCATTCTATTAATAGAAGTACTCTTATATCCACTCTTTTTTAAATAAATAATAAAATCACTAATATTATTATAATTTACTTTCAAATAATTAATCTTATGATCATTTAAATATTCTTCATACTTAAATAAATCTAATTCATAACTAGTTTCCGTAAAGTCAGAATACTTTCTTTCTAATAAAATATAGTCTAAAAATTCATATATAATATCCTTCATACTACCCCACTATATTATTATACTATAAAAAAACTAAAAAAACTCTAATCATTGACTAGAGTTTACACATTTAATACCTCAATTTGTTCAGTTTTATTATCATCATTTTTAACTTTAACACTATTAGGTTTGTTTTGTTTATTTTTCTTCATTTTAGCACCTACAATAAAGTAAATAATAAGACATACTATAACAGCTCCACCAATCATAAAATAAAGCTTATACTCATCAAAAATATTAGATTTAACAATCGTAATAGAATAAGTATTAGTCTGATTAGTTAAGTCCGTAATAACAATCTTAATCACACTACCATTCTTTAAATTATCATTACCAATAATCTCATAAGTATAATTACCATTAGTTAACGTAGGCGTAATATCTAAAACTTTAGTATCATTTTCAACCTTCAAAGAATAATTAAAAATTAAACTATCAAAATTAAGATTATAACCATTAATATTTAAAGAACTCAAAGTTCTATCACCTACATTATTAGCAGAACCATCATTCTTTAAAACATTAATCTTATAAATATTATAAGCATTACCTTTAGTTAAAGTAATTATAATAGTATTATTACCACTAGTTAAATTATCATTACCACTAATATCAACCTTAATACCTTCCCCAGCTACTGCTTCAACATCTAACTTAGTAACATCACTATCTACCTTTAAATCATATTCAAAAACATCTTTATTAAATACAAACTCTTGATCCTTAATAGTTAAAGAATTAAGTAAAATAGTTTTATCAACACTACTTTCACCAGACCAACAAGCATAATAAGTTAAATCACCTGTTAAATTAACAACCCCGGCAGTTCCACTAGTACACTCTTTATTGATGCCCCAACCCTTAAAAATATAGTTATCTCTAGTAGGCATATTAATACTGCTTAAATCGACATCACAAGTTCCCCCAGATGGAGTACAAGAAACTGTTTGTTTATCCAAATTACCACCATTAGCATCTAAAGTTAAAATAAAATTAACCTTTTTAGTTGTTGTAGTCGTTGTTGATGCAGTGGTAGTCGTAGTAGTTTTTTTAGTTGTTGTCGTAGTTTTAGCTTTTAATTTAATAATACTTCTTAAATCATCATTAGAACTAAAATCCTTATCACTACTTAAATATTTAAATTTAATCTTTTTAATTTTAATTTCAAAATTTGCATCACTCTTTATAATAGGAGTTTTAATAGTCATTAAAGCAATTTTTTCATAAGCATTATTTCCTGGACCTGAAAAAGATAAATTAACTCCATTACCAGTATATTTAAAATCACTATAAGGTCTTACTTCTACCAAGCTAAGACCTTCTGGAAGAGCTAAAGTTCCCTCAAAAGAATAACAACTACTTGGTGAATATAAAATACAATTTATTTCACTACCAGATTCAGCATTATCAGGTGCACATCTAAGCGCAATAGCCGCATTAACTTTAAAAGGAATCATTACTAATAAAACAAATAAAAACAATTTAATCTTTTTCATTTAACCCATCCTATTCTTTAAACATTTTAACACAGCCCCAATAAAAAAACAATCGCTTTAAGGCAATTGTTAATTAATATTAAATTATTATTTTAATTAATTATTTTATAAAAAAAATTTGTAGAAAAGAACAATTATTTTCTTTATCTATATATATGATAACAAAAAAACGACTTGTTAAAAAGTCGTTTTAAAATTTTACTCGAATAATTCGAGTTTAATATCTTATTGGTAGCGGCGGAGAGATTTGAACTCCCGACCTGCCGGGTATGAACCGGATGCTCTAGCCAACTGAGCTACACCGCCATAAATAAGCTTGCAAAATAATATTATCAAAAAAATACTATTTATGCAAGACTTTTTTTCTAT
>JALFTB010000015.1:0-12325 GCA_022779465.1 bacterium | reverse complement strand
TGGATTTATCTCAAACAAATGAAAAAGAAGTTCAACAAGTAATCGAACTTCTAAATAATAGACCAAGAAAATGTATAAATTATAAAACACCTAACGAATTATTTAATGAGTATTTATTAGACTGTTGCACTTGATTTGACAGATTATCGTAGTAAAAAAGTTACATAATATAAAATTAACACTAAGTTATTATTTATTTAATGTTATTTATATGTTGAAATTACAATATAGGTGTGTATGAATGAATAAGGAAGATTTAATAAAATTAAAGAAGAACATATAGAAAATACTGAAGTATCAAGTAATAATTATAAGGAAGATTATTTGAAAGAAAATAATATAGATTATAATAAAGGAATAGAGTTATTTGGAAGTATAGATATGTATAATAGTATGTTATCTGATTGGTATAAAGGAATAAATGATAAATGGAATAAGATAATTAGTTATAAAAACAATAGTGATATGACTAATTATGCAATAGAAGTTCATTCATTAAAAAGTGATTCTAAATATTTTGGATTTACTAAGTTAGCAGAGTTATCATATAATCATGAATTAAAAAGTAAAGATAATGATATAGAATATGTTAATAATAATTTTAGTGAGTTAGAGTTAGAATATAAAAGAATTCTAAATATAGTAGGTAATTATTTAAGTAAGTAAAGGTATACTTTTTAAAGTATGCCTTTTAATTATTTTAAAAATTTATTAAATTGTTGTTGACACGTATTTTTTACTATGCTATAATTCTAATTGTCTTGGGGAATGAGCTCAGTTGGCTAGAGCATCTGCCTTGCACGCAGAGGGTCAAGGGTTCGAGTCCCTTATTCTCCACCATTAAGAATATAAAGCGACTAAAAAGTCGCTTTTTTTATAAATTATCCATAAATACGAAGTGAATCATGGAAACAACTAATATTTCAAATGAATTAATTTCTAAAGAGGAAGATACTTTATATTTATCTAATATTCCTGGACTTATAGACAACATAAAATGAAATTAGAAAAAATGAAGATTGGAACCAAGCTAAAGAATTTAACCCAGATGAAGAATGGTAAAAATATTTATATCACAAAAAAATTACTTTTAAAGCAAAAGTAATTTTTTTATCTAAATTAATTGATTAATATATTCTATTAGATATAATGGAACATTAATAATTTTTCCTTCCCTGCTTAAATTATTTAAAGAGAATCTTAATGAAATTTCATTATCATTTTTAGCATTATATTTAGTTAAACTAGTATTATTAACACTCTTATTTGATTTTACTTCAATAGGAACTATTTTATTATTCCTTTGAATTATAAAGTCTATTTCGTTCCTATCAAATGTATAATAATTAGGATTTTCATCCAAAACATAGCTTAAAGTATTTGCTACATAGTTTTCTGTAAAGGAACCTTTAAATTCTTCAAATAACTTATTACCATCTAAAATTATACTACTATCTAAATTAGACATTCTTCTTAATAATCCTACATCATTCATATATATTTTATATGATGATAAATCAGTATAAGCTTTTAATGGAAAAGCACATTTATTCACTAAATAACATTTATTAATTAAATTTGCATCATTTAACCAATTAAGTGCTCCTTCATATTCTCTAGCACGGGCTCCCTCTTTTACAACTTGATAAACAAATTTTTTATTTTCCTTAGCCAATTGTGATGGAATACCATTCCAAATTAATGATATCTTATTTGCGTCATTCGCATCGGTATGTTTTGCAAAATCACTTTCATAAGAATCCAAAATATTCTTTTGAATTTTATTAATCTTTTCAATATCCTTATCATTTATCCAACTATAAACAGCTTCAGGCATTCCACCGATTATGTAATATGTTTTTAACTTTTCAATTAACATATCATCAAATATTTTAGGAATTTCTTTTATCTCTTTAGTTTTTCTCATTACTTCAACTAAATTTTCAAAACCATCAGCAATTAAGAACTCACTAAAAGTCATTGGATACAAGTTTAAAAAATCAACTTTTCCTACTGGAAATGAAGTTTTAGAAAGTCGTATTCCTAAAAGAGAACCAGCACAAGCAACATGATATTCATTTGCTTCTTCGCAAAAATATTTTAAAGAATTTAAAGCATTGGGACATTCTTGTATTTCATCAAAAATTATTAATGTACTTCCCGGATTTATTTTCTTACCATTGGCTAAAGATAATTGCTCGATAATTCTTTTTGGATCTTTAGTATTTAAAAACAATTCTGCTAATCCATCATCATGATCAAAATTAAAATATGCAACATTTTCATAATTAGTTTCCCCAAAATCTTTTAATATATAAGTCTTTCCAACTTGTCTTGCTCCCTTTAAAATTAAAGGTTTTCTATCTTTACTATTTTTCCAATCAATTAATTTTTCAGTTATAAATCTTTTCATAGTATTATCACCTCAATAGTATTATATCACACTTTTGCAGCTTTTTTTACTGATTTTATCACACTTTTGCAGTTTTTTTTACTGCTTTTATCACACTTTTGTAATTTTATAGCATTTATTACAAATTTTCTTATGTAAATAACATGTATTTTAATTTGACTTGCATATGTTTACTTAGTAAAATTTTATTGTAAGGAAGTGTATATAATGAGATGCGTAGGCACAACAGTTAGAGGTATTCGTACCCCTATTATTAAAGAAGGAGATAACTTAAGTGAAATTGTAGTTTCATCAGTTATGCAAGCTGCTGAGAATGAAAATTTCAATTTAAAAGACAGAGATATTGTTGCTATTACTGAAGCTGTCGTAGGTATTAGTGAAGGAAATTATGTTACAGTTGATGACATTGCCAAAGATTTACAAACTAAATTTCCTAGTAAAGAAATTGGTGTTGTATTCCCTATTCTTTCTAGAAATAGATTTTCAATGATTTTAAAAGGTATTGCTCGTGGCATGAACAAGATTACTATTTTATTATCTTTCCCTTCAGATGAAGTCGGAAATAACATTATGGACGATAATAAATTAGAACATAGTTCATTCGATTTAGGAAGTATTATTTCTGAAGAAGAATACTATGAAAATTTTGGTGATTGGCTTCATCCATTTACTGGTGTAAATATGGTTGATTACTATAAAGATTTATGTCAAAAAGAAAACTGTGAAGTTCAATTTGTTTTCTCTAATAAAGCAAGTGAAATTCTAAATTATACTAATGATGTCTTAACATGTGATATTCATACTAGATATAAAACTAAAGAATCCCTTAAAAATAAAGGAGCTAATGTTTATTCATTAATGGATGTTTTAAATGCTCCTATTGATAATTCTGGATTCAATCCCAAATATGGATTATTAGGTTCAAATAAGTCTACTGAAGAAAGATTAAAATTATTCCCTAAAACTGGTGATACTTTAGTTCAAAAGATTCAAGAATTATTTAAAGAAAAAACTGGTAAAACTATTGAAGTAATGGTTTATGGTGATGGTGCCTTTAAAGATCCTGTTGGCGGTATTTGGGAACTAGCTGATCCAGTTGTATCTCCAGCCTATACTTCTGGTTTAGAAGGTACCCCAAATGAAATTAAACTTAAATACGTTTCTGATAATAAATTTGCTGATTTAAAAGGTAATGAATTAAAAGATGCTATCAAAAATGAAATCAAACAAAAACAAAGTAATTTAAAAGGACAAAATATTAGCTTAGGAACTACACCTCGTAAAATAACTGATTTAGTTGGTTCTCTATGTGATTTAACATCAGGTTCTGGTGATAAAGGAACCCCAGTTGTTCTTGTTCAAGGTTATTTTGATAATTTAGCGGATGACTAATCCGCTTTTTTTATGTTATAATTTTAATATAATAGATTGGAAAGAAAAATATGAATACAGAATATTTAAAGCAGTACAATAAAGTTTTAGTTATCGGTCATCTTACTCCAGATACAGATACAATTACATCGTCATACATCTTATCTAAGATCTTTAAAAGTTTTGGTATTAATAGTGATTATGCCGTTTTAGAAACCGAAAAAATTAATTCTAAAACTGCCAAACAATTAAATGAAGTAATGACATACTCTCCCTTCATTTTAAAAGAATCAGAGATTAAAAATTATCATTACTTTTTAGTAGATCATAATGATGTATCTCAATCAGTTAAAGATGCATCTTTAGTAGTTGGTTGTATTGATCATCACCCTGATAGTAAACAAGTACCTAACGCTATCATTAAAGATTTTTGTTCAACTACCCTATTAATCTATGACCTATTTAAAGATATCTATAACTTTACTGATGAAGATAAAAAAGTTATCTACATGGGAGCTTTAGATGATTCAGCATGTGGTTTTTCTCCAAGATATAATGATAAAGCCAAAAAACAAATTCTTGAACTAGGCTTTGATAATTACCTAAAAGATAAATTTGAAGATTATTATATTCCCACCGATTTAAGTGATTTAGATCTAGCTTTTAATAAAGCTAGATTAAAAAAATATAGTTTTGATGATGATATCAATTTTAAAAGTACCGGTATTGAAGCTTTTGATGATAATCATAAAGAAGAATATAAAAAATTTATTAAAAATCAAAATGAAAACTTTTTAGGTTTATGGTTAAACTATAAAACTGAAACATCTACTGTTTATTTAAATTATGACCATCAATTTTATCAAAAAGATTTTAATCATATTGTTTCTCGTGGTTCTGAAATAATTGATTTAATCTTAAATTTTATAAGGAGTAACAAATGAAAAAATTATTAAAAAATCGTAGTAAATTATTACTAGTTATCACTATTTTAGAATCTATTTTATCTATTTGGTTCTTATGTTATTTTAATTATCTAGATAGATTAAATTATGCTGAAAGTGTTACTACTACAACTAAAGATTTAGCTCTTCTTATCCAAAATATGTATACATCAACTTGGTGGGCTTTAATCATTTTAGTATCTTGTTTTATTGCCATATTTGCTCTTATATCATTTATTTATAAAGAAAGTAAATATCAACTAATATCATGTATCCTATGGTTTATATTATTATTACTTGCTTTAAATGTCAAAGATTCATTTATGTCAAATATTAGTATTATATGTATATTTATTCCTATTATGGCAGCTAATATTATTGCTTTTCTAAATCAACGTAAAATGACACTAAAAAAGAATTAGCCCAACTAATTCTTTTTATATATACTCTTCTATTCTTTTTAAATCTTCTTCCGAAAGTAATTCCCTTATTTTTTTATTATTACCTAATAATTTCAAGTTAGATTCATAATAATCTAACTTTTCTTTTATTTCTTTTAAAGTTTTACTAATCGCATTTCTTGAAACATCATAACTATCAGCTATTTCTTGTAGTGATAAATTATTAAAATAATAATCTTCAAAATACTTTCTTTGAACATCAGTAAGTAAATTTTGATAATAATCAAATAAAGCTGAATAATAAATAATCTCTTCCATTACATCATATCCTTTAATAATCCATAGATGTAATCTTCAATATCAAATGATTTTAAATCATTAATACCTTCTCCAAGACCAACAAATTTAACTGGTAAATTAACTTCCTCTTTAATAGCTAAAACTATACCTCCTTTAGCAGTACCATCTAATTTAGTTAAAACTATTCCAGTAATATTTGTTATTTCTTTAAAACTAATCGCTTGACTAATCCCATTTTGTCCCGTAGTCGCATCAATTATAAGTAAAGTTTCATGAGGAGCTCCTGGAATAAATTTACCAATAACTTTATTAATTTTTTCGAGTTCATTCATTAAATTAACTTTATTTTGTAATCTACCAGCTGTATCAATTAAAACAATATCAGCCTTTTCTTTTAAAGCTTCCTCTAGTCCATCATAAATAACACTTGCTGGATCCATATTTTCTTTTCCTACAAATAAAGAATCAGTTCTTTCGGCCCATTCCTTTAATTGTGGAACCGCTCCTGCTCTAAAAGTATCACCAGCAATTAACATCACTTTCTTACCTTCATTATGATACTTATTAGCTAGCTTACCTATCGTTGTAGTTTTACCTACACCATTAACACCAACCATTAAAATAACTGTTGGTTCATCTTCTTGAATGTTAATCTTATCAGTTAAAGAATCACCATTAACATAAATCATAAAAAGTTCATCAATAATAACTTCTCTTAAATATTCAGTATCTTCAATCTTTTCATCTTTAACTCTTTTTCTTAATCTATCTAAAAATTCTGTAACTGTTCTAATTCCAATATCTGCTTTAATTAAAATAGCTTCTAATTCTTCAAAATAATCATCATTAACTTTATGATATTTATGACCTAAAATAGATAATTCCGATACAAATTCTTTTCTAGTTTTTTCTAAACCCTTATCAAAAGCTTCAATATCTTCTTGTTTCTTTTCTTCTTTTTTAAATACTTGTTTAAATTTACTAAATAAACCCATAAAACCTCCTACTTAGATGTACATTTAGCGCCACTTGAATCAATACTTACCTTAAAAGTATTTTCATCAGCTGTTATTATAATAGACCCTGTACATAAATCATTTGGATCACTTAAATATTTATATGTTTTCATATTACTAATATTTAAAGTAATGCCTTCATTATATAAAACATCTTGCATCTCATCACACTTAGATAAATTATTATTGGCTATAACACCTCTAGTATTACTATTAATATCACAATAAAGAATTTCTTCAGCTACTATTTTACCTGCATCTTCTACTTGTTTAATATTAATACTATTTATCTTATTTTTAGATTTATTTAATGTATCTTGAATAATTGGCACTAAAACAATCGCTATTAATCCTAAAACAACTACAACAACTAATAATTCAACTAAAGTAAAACCCTTCTTATTCATCTACATTAACTCCCTTACTATATAAACAACCACAATAATCTTGTCTATATAAATCATATTTCTTAGATAACTCAATTGATCTTTTATATCCATCTTCTTTTTTAAAATCTGAAAGTAAAAACTTAACTTCATACTTTTCTTCTAATTTAAGTCCAATCTCATTAATAATCTTACTATTTTTATGAGGACTTACTGTTAAAGTTGTTCCAAAATAATCAAAATTATTTTCTTTGGCTTTACTTGCAGTCTTATCTAATCTTAATTCAAAACATAAAGGACATCTAAGCCCATTTTCCGGCTCATTTTCATACCCTTTAACCTTTTCATGATACTCATTATTAAGATAATCAATATCCATAAATTTAATTCCTAATTCATTTAATAATCTAAGTTGTTCACTCTTTCTTTTTTCATATTCTTCTTTAGGTTCAATATTTGGATTATAATAAATAACTGTAATATCAAAATAATCTCTTAATCTTTCAATAACACTACTAGAACAAGGACCACAACAACTATGTAATAAAAGTTTATTATGATCATCTAAATTACTAATAATTTTCTTCATTTCTTCATTATAGTTAATGTTCATTTTACCTCCATGTAATCTCCACTATCCAAATGTAAAATACCTTTCTTATTATTTAAACTAGCATATATTTTAAAATAATACTTCATATTATCTAACTTATCTAAATTAATATAAACAATATTACCATCATTCATTCTAAACATAAATCTAGTTTCATCTAAAATACTACCTGTACCAGATTTATCAGGAGAATACTCAATTTCACTAATAGAACTTATTATACCATAATCAAGATTACCCATACCACTTAAAAATTTCTTTAAAACATCCTCTTTTGTATAATTAACCAAAGAAGGAATCCCTACAATATTAGAATCATTATCTATCTGACTACCATCACTTAATAATATCTTATTATTATCATCATAAACACAAATAACTTTTTTTTCTTTTATCTTAATTTTTAACTGAAATAATAAATTTCTTTTAATACTAACATCTTCTACTAAAGGCAAAGATTTAATTTTCTTTTTTAATTTACTATTTCTTAAACTTGAATAAGCAGGATAATTTTTTAATCCTGCTACTTCTATAACATCTGCATCATTTATATAAGTAGTCCCACTAATTATAATATTTCTTACTGGCTCACTTAAAATATAATATACACCATAACCTACTAAATAGAAAAATAGTATAAAAACAAATAATTTTCTAACATTTAATTTTTTCTTACGCTTTTTTTGAGCCATAATTATTCACCTAATTTATTCTTTAATTAAATTTTTAAGAAGTTCATAAATAATTGTACTACTATTATCTATACTCATAAACTTCAAATTATCTTGCATACTTTTATATAATTTATCGTTATTTAAAATATTATCTACTTTTGTTTTTAATAAATCACTTGTTAAATCTTTTTCTTCAATCATTTCCCCAGCCCCAGCATTTTTAATACTTAAAGCATTATAATATTGATGATTATTTGCTACATAAGGACTTGGAATAAATATACTTGGTATTCTGAGTGCTGTAATTTCTGAAGTTATACTAGCTCCTGCTCTAGTAATAACTAAATCCACATCTTTAAGTAAAGCACTTAAATTATCAACATAAGGTACTACTTTTACATTATCACTAAATTTATTTTTACTAAAACTTTCATAATAATCTTTACCTGTAATATATAAAACTTCATAATCTTTAGAAGATATACTACTTAAATAATCTTTCATCTTCTCATTAATAATACTTGATCCTAAAGAACCTTGTACTATTAAAACACATTTTTTATCTTTACTTAATCCATACTTAGTTTTAGGCATCTTTTTAATATTAATCGCATTTTCGCCACAAGGATTACCAGTTAATCTAACTTTTTTAACATCAAAATATTTCATTGAATCCTTAAAAGATACTCCAATTAAATCAACTTTTTTAGCTAACACTTTATTGCTTTTACCAGGAATACTATTTTGTTCATGAATAAAAGTTTTAACACCTAACTTTTTAGCAGCCATAATAACTGGAAAAGTAACATAACCACCTACTCCAATTACTACATCAGGTTTAAATTCTTTAATAAGAGTTAAACATCTTTTATAAGCTTTATAAATTAAACCAAGATTTTTAAAGTCTCTTTTAATCATTGTTTTACTAAAACCATATATTTCAATAGCTTCATAATGATATCCACACTTAGGTACAATATCCTTTTCCATTCTATTGTGAGTTCCAATATATAAAAACTCACTATTAGGTTCCTTCTCTTTAATTTTATTTATAATTGCTAATGCTGGATAAATATGACCACCAGTTCCACCTGCAGTTATAATAACACGCATCTATACCACCTCTATTAATATTATATAATAAATAAAAGGATTTTTTAATATATTTGTCAATAAAAAAATAAAATAGCTTTAAACTACTTTATTTAACTTAGCATACAATTCTTTAAGTTCTTGATTAGATATACTTAAAAACTTCTTATTTAAAAGTTCATCATTAATATTTAAACTATTAATTAAATCTTTACTTTCTCTTTTAGTTAATCCTTTAACTTTAATTAAACTCTCCATTAAAGCATTCTTAATCTTCTTATCATCTAATAAATACATATTCTTAAATAATAATTCTAACGGCTTATAATCCCTTTTAGGAGTAATTCTAATTGCTGATGATAAAGTCTTAGGTTCAGGATAAAAACACACACTAGGTACATCAAAATACCATTTAACATCAAAAAAACAATTAGTAAACAAAGCTAAATTATTAATCTCATAATTAAGAACACTCTTAACATAAGAACTACCCATAATCATATATAAACTATCAAAATAAGTATGACATAACTTATACATAAAAGGTTCAATAATACTATAAGGAATAGCCGTAATAATCTTATTTACTAAAGGATAATCACACTTAATCGCATCAGCATAAATAACCTCTAAATTATCAATCTTATCAAGATATTCCTTTAACCTAACATCCTTCTCAATCGCATAAACCTTCTTAACTTTAGAAGCAACCAATTTAGTTAAAGTTCCCTTACCTGGACCAATTTCTAAAACAACATCATTACTATTTAAATCACATATCTTAATAAATTTTTTAATAATATCTTCATCCATTAAAAAATGTTGATCCAAATAATCACTATCATTTTTAAACACTAACATCACCTACAAAATTAATATCAACATTACCACTATTCTTCTTTATTGTAATAATATTTTTACCATAGCCATAACTTAACTTACTAACCTTTTTATCTTCTATAAAAACATCTTTATATTTTTTATTAAATTTAAACTTATAAGAATTTTTATTTTCTAACTTTAAAGTAATCTTTCCGTTAACACTATCAATACTATTATTTTCAAATAAAGCTCCATTAAAATAAATACTCGCACCTTCATTAACTAAAGCTAAATTAGATACTCCTCCACTTAAATTAACATTACCACTTAAAATATTAACATCCATACTATTTAATATATTTAAATTAGATAAATTTACTTCTCCATTAACTATATTAATTTTAAGATTACTACTATTAAGTCCATCTCCATTAATATGTCCACTATTCATACTAACATCTATATTATCAAAAGAATAATCCTCTGGTACATATAAATAAACATTCTTATCTTCACTATCTATATTAGTTTCTTCTTCTATATATAATTTATTATTTCTTTTATAAACATTTAAATGCTCATTATCAACATTAACATAAAACTTATTTGAATGAATAATTGCTAAATTACTGTTATTAAGTTTAACATTAACATTACTAGAACTAATTCCATTAAATACTTTAGAGTATGTTTCTCTTTTTTCAGGTTTATACACTATATAAAATATAATTGCAAAAAAAACTAAAGCACTTAACAAAACTACAAAAACATCTTGTTTTTTCACGATAAAACCTTCCTACCTGCGTCATCATCAAACACTGCCATTAAAGTCACACTTTTTATTGTATAGCCACACGAAAGTAATCTTCTTATTCTTAAAGGATTAGTTAACTCTAACCCATTATTTTTATCTAATAAAAAGTATATTTCTCTATCTTCTAAATCAAATTTAAATAAAGAAATCATGTCAACATTTTCTGCCTCTTCTTTAGTTAAATTAAATTCTTTAAAAGGAACATCAATTAAAGATAAAAATAATTCTTTATAATACATTAAAGCTTCATGAGCACCCATAAATCTTTTACTAAATCTAGCCACTATATAAGTTATTTTATCTTCTAAAGAAGCTTTAGAACTATCTAAAATATCCTTAACAATCTTAATTTCTTCGTCTAAATAACCTAAAGTAAGCCCCAATTTACGATCCATAAGTTCACATTCTCTTAAAGGTATAATATCATACTTACCCCTTGCATCAGTAGTATAAGCAAATTGTTTAGTTTGCATTCCACTTTGAATTCTAAATAAATCTAAAGTTAAATCTAAAAGTAAATTATATTGATAACCATCTTCTTCAAAACTAACTGCCAATGCTCTATGAGAATCTCCTCTTACCCCTCTAACATTAACATTTCTATTAATTACTTCACATTTAACATTTTTATTTATATAACTTAAACAAGCCTTAAGTATTTCTGAGATTTGTGTACAAGTTTGATAATTACTAATATTTTCAAAATCAACTTTTCTTAAAGCAATATTAATATCACTAGCAACATTATAATCATAAGAAAATATTCTACCTAACCTAACATATATTAATCTAATACTTTCCATAATAGATATATCATTAGGTAAATTAACTAAAATAAGTTCAATTGCTGAAGTAATATCATAATCATCACTATGTTTTAGCACACCAATCACCAAGTTAATTTTACCATATTTTTAATGTATCATACAAATAATTAAAAAAAGGTAGAAATTTTCTACCTTAATTTATCTCTAACTTACCATTAACATAATCTATATTAATTACACTATTAGTTTTAATTTCATTATTAATAAGTTTCTTAGCAATTAAAGTTTCTAATTTATTACTAACAAGTCTCTTAAGTGGTCTTGCACCATAAAATTCATCATAACCATTATCTATAAAATAATCTTTAGCTTGATCTGTTAATTTAATTTTAACATTAATATCAACCAATCTCTTTTCAATACCACTAATAATCTCATCAAGAATTTCTCTTAAATTATCTTTACTTAATTTATTAAAGACAATAATTTCATCTAATCTATTTAGAAATTCTGGTCTAAAATATTTATTTAATTCATCCTTAACTTTATCTTCTTCATTATTAATAATATGTTCACTACCAACATTAGAAGTCATTATAATAATAGTATTTTTAAAGTTAACAGTTCTACCATTAGAATCAGTTAACCTACCTTCATCTAATATTTGTAATAATAAGTTAAGTACATCTGGATGAGCTTTTTCTATTTCATC
>JALFTB010000007.1:0-6591 GCA_022779465.1 bacterium | reverse complement strand
ATTAAAATAAACAATAGATTCTTCAATCGTACCATTTTGATAAGAAAGCTCAATCATCTTCTTAACATCATCTAAAACTGGACTTTCTAATACCCCAGAATCCCTTACCCCCTCTAAAGCTTTTACAAAAGATTGAGTAGTATTAAACTCCATAATTACATTAGTAGTATAAACTTGAATTTGTTCAAATATAAACTCACTATAAATTCTCTTACATCTAAGATAAGCCAAATAAGGAATAAAAGCTACAGCCAAAATGCCATAAAATATTGCCCAAATAATACTATAAAAATACAAATAAGCAATACCAGCACCAGCTATACTAAATATAATAACCTGTGTAACATATTGTTTAGTAGTATACTCCTCACCTAATTGTTTAGATTTCTCTCTGACCATCTTAAAAGTATAAGGAGCATATTTATCATATACATTTGCTGCTTCTTTAGCAAAAAACTTATAAACATTTTCACCAGTATTTTTACGATAAGTAATAATAAATACTGCTATAACTAACAAAATAATTAGTTCCATAAATGCTCCTTTCTTATATCATATTAAGCTGTTTTAGGTATTTCCACCTGATTATCAGCACTATTGCCATTATTAACACTACCAAGTCTAAAAGTATCCCTAGGAAGAATAACACCCTGTAATTCTAAATAATCTAATAAATACTTAGTAGGATTCTTCATTGAAAAAGTCCCATCAACACTTTTTCGATATATAACATTACTACAAGGCTTATTATCTTGATCAACATAAAATTCACATACTTCCATAATTTCACGTTGAAATCTACCTAAAGCCTTACTCATATAACCTTTAACGCACACCGCTAATTGTACATACCTATGAATAGTAGATAAAAACTGTGTTACATCTTGATTACTTTCTAAAAGCGAATACATACGCATTGGCACACTTTCTGCTCTATCAGCATGAATAGTCGATAAAATATTATGACCAGAAGAAATAGAGTTTCTAACCGCCATAACAGCTTCCGCACTACGAACCTCAGAAAGTAAAATCCATTTAGGATTTTGTCTCATACAAGTAACAAGAACATCAGTATAAGAAGCAATATTATTAGTCTTCATCGCTACAATATCCCTATGAGGAAATATCCTATCTAAGTGAAGTTCTAAAGTATCTTCAATTGTAATAATCTTCTCATTTTCTTTTGTATGACTAGCTAAATACTTAACAAGCTCAGTTTTACCAGAACCAGTTTCACCAGCAACAATAATATTACAATGACCTTCAACACATTTCATTAAAAAGTCATGAATTTGAATAGTACAATATTTTTCATTTAATAATTTTTCTTTATTTAATCTAATCTTAGCAGGAGTCTTACGAATAACACAAGCAATTCCATTAGTAGCAATTGAATCATGAACAAAGTTTAAACGCAATTCAGCACTTTCCGCATCTAAGAAAGGATGAGCCATATTAAAAGTCTTACCCATAACATTAGAACATTGAAAAGCTAACTTCTCCATTAAAGCATTATTAATATCAGGCCTTTCAACCCTATAAATACCTTTATCTAAAGTCTTAAGATGAATTTGACCACCATTATCATAAGAAATATCGGTGATATTATCATCGCTTAAAAATTCTTTTAAAGGACCAAAATCTAATTGTGAAAACAAATTATCATTCATAATATCACCCTTTTTATTCTTATAAATTAATTAAAAGTTAAATCAGACTTAGAATTAATTAAATCTTGAATTTGTTGACTTGCAACCAAAGTAGTACCTTGTTGTTCAGTATATTCTTTATTTCTAGGAACTGGGAAAATTTGAATATTATTACTTTGAATCTTATCAGCTCTAGTTAACAACTTAAACATATCATCAGGTACTGCAAATATTAACTCAGCAGGAACCTTAGTAGATGAAGCACTTGAAAATACTGACTTACCTTGACTATCTCTAACATCCTTAACCTTAATACTTTCAATCATCTTAGCAACAATAACTTTATTACTATCACTAACTGCACTCATAAATAAATCAATATAATCACCAGGCATAATTGAATTACCATAAGTAGAATGCATATCAACAGCTAAACTATAAATAGTATATCCCTTTTCAGTATCTACAGTAATATAATTAGGCATTTGTTCAGCAGCCATTAATTGAGAACTATAAAATAAACTTCCTTCCGGAATAGTAGTATCATATTTAACATACTTACCAATTACTTGACTAGAAGAAGTAATTAAATTAGGAGTTTGATCAACCATACTCTTACTAACCTTAATCGTTGAAACCAAATCATTAGTAATTAAAGTATTACTAACTAATTCCTTCTTAGCAAAAGGTACAGTTTGAGGTTCAACTGCTTGATTAACTCTCCAGTTATAACCAACATATAGAACAATAATACCAACAATAACTCCTAAAATAGTTACTGTATTCTTATTTCCTAAAAATCTTTTAATTGATATAGATATATTACCCATTCTTATTCCTCCTATTATATAAATTATTATATCACACCCTAAAAAACATTTTCAATATCCTATCAATAAAAAATAACAAAACAAAAAGGTTAAATTCAATTAACCTTTTATGCTTTACTATCTTTAGGTACCTCTAATATAGCAGATACCTTATTTACAACATCTACAGCTTCAGTATCACCCATAACTGTATAAGAATCAGTCTTAGTAGTAACCTTTAAACTAACCTTAGGTGGAGCTTCATAAATATCATAAAATTTAATATTATAAGTCTTATTAATATTAACAGTTTCAGAAAATCTTCTTGAAAAATCCTCAACAAATTTTTCTTTAATTATTCTAAGCTCACCATATTTTCTATAATGAGACCAATCAACACTATCCTTTAAAGCTGCCTCAGTAGCCTCTTTAATTAAGTGATAATCCTGTTCACTAGTAGTAGAATAATTTTGAAGTAACATCATAACAACCATTACAAGTAAACCTAAAACTATTAACCAATATCCCCATAAACTCTCTTTCATCTCTTAATCACCTCTTATGGCCAGTTTTTATTAACATATAAATATGCATCAACTAATTCAGGATCAGGATACTTACCATCTGGGAATAACTTCTTAAATACATCATTAGATTGATAATCTTTCATACTACCAGAAATAAACTTTCCTGGATTAGTTTGATCAGTAGCATCATAATAGAAATACTTCCATTTATTAGCTCTTGTATTAGCTAGTAAAGCTGAATCATCAGAGAAAGAATCTACAAAAGAACTTTCACATTCCTTACCAGAACTATTACATACAAAACAATAATCAGTATTTTCATCTTTACCTACCTTTTTACCATTAGTACAAAGATTAAATGATGCATAACTAAATGATGATCTAGCATTGTTCTTCTTAATAATTTGCATATCCTTAGTAGTTAAAGTAATCTCATACTCTAGATACTCCTTAGTAGAATCATTATATAAATCCGCCAAATCAGAACCATTTAAAGCAATAGTCTTATCATCACTAGTGTCACTATTAGTATTATTAACCGCTAAATTATCAGCTAAAGCTAAATAATTTTCACCAACATTAGAAATAATCTTAGAACCATCAGAAGCCTCAATTAAAGCCTCAGCGACCTTACCCTTAACATCACTCCAGTTAGTATTAGCTCTATCTTGTGGAGTAACATTATCAGTAGCAATACTTCTATAAATAATAGCCGCATCACTAGGAGGACAAGTATCACATAACCTAATAGTCTTAGAAGACTTATTACAATAAATACACTTACTATATAAATGTCCAGAAGCATCCTTATGTTCTTCCTTATATTTATTATAAGAATTTTGAATATTAGATTGATCCTTATTATGACCAACATTATTTATCTCAAATCTAGTTTGATATTCACCTTGTTCAATCGAAATACTAGTATTATAAACATAACCAATCAAAATACCATTTTCATTAATATTTTCTTCATGCTCATATTCAATAGTCTTAAGTTCACCAGTAGATATTAACGAATAAGTAATCTTTTCCGGTCTATAATAAACCGTACGTTTAGCAGTATAATTACAATCCTTATTAGTACTATAAGTAAATCCATTATAAGTAGCAGTGCCACCACTACAACTACCACTAAGTTCAGTATTACCAGTAACATTTGGCCAATACTTAACAGCTTTATAAGAAGGAACCATATTTACCGTAGTCGTAATAGTTGGACTACTCTCATCCTTAGCATACACTTTTTGATCATAGTAGAAAGTAAGATCTGGTTCTAAATTATAATCCCAATTATTACTTCTTAAATTACTATAAGTTTCACATTCTTTTTTATAATTTTCTAAAGTACTTACCTTTTGTTTAGCAATATCAACATTAGCTTGAGCAGCTTCTTTATCACTAGCGCTGCTAGCATTTTGTAATTTTTTATTAGCTTCAGTAACCGCATTTACAGCAGCCTTATAATCATTAAGCCATCTATCAACATTAGTATGGAAAGCCATAGATAACGTACCATTTACATAAGGTTGTCTAAAACAATTTTTAGAAGAAGCATTTGGATTAGTTTTACATTCAGTATTAGTTAACTCCTCAAACACAAATGATCTACCACTTACAGTTTCAGTAGTACCAGGGAAATTAATTTTTAAATCCTCACTCGTATATAACATACAATATTTATTATTAGGAGATAACTTAGAAGTATAATTCTTATCTAAATTATTACTAATTTGTTTTTCATTATACATATTAGATAAATCGCCAGTCTTATAAGCACCATTTTCTAAAACGTTAACTTTATTCATAACATTCTTTAAAGACTTTTGAAAAATAGCAGATTTAGAATAACCTACATACTTATTATTTTTATAATCTCCATCTCTTTCCAAACATCCTAAACTACTACCACAAACATTTGAAAATGAAACAATATCATCATCCATACAAGTATCTTTATAATAATTCAAATCATCAGGATTAGTTAAATCTTTAACATCAATATCACTACAACAGCCATATTCCATGTATTCTTTAACGCTAACAGTTTTATTTCCAACTTTATAATTATTATCTACATGTTGACAAGCCTTAGGAACATTTACTCCTAAAACAGCAGTGCCATCAGAATTTCCTGGTTGAGAAGTTACAACAATCATTCTTTGAGTATACCTGTCATATTCAGATCTTTTACCATCTAAACTAGCACAACCAGAGCCTTGACAAGTACCTTGTTTTAAAGAATAACTAGTACCGCCATCAAAAGAATAATTAATATAAACATTTACTTGAGTAGCATCAGTATTTAAATTATTATTTTTACTTTGAACTAAAACCTCGATAACCGCGTTATTACTAATTTTTTTATTTAAGTAATCACTAGAAATAGAACATTCATAATTACTATTATTAACAAAACATCCAGTTATTTTAATTTTAGCATCACTAGGACTAATTCCTACCTTAGCACCAACATATTGAGAAAAAATTCTATCAGAAGAAGGATTTCTTCTTGTCTTAGTAGAATCTTCATACATATTAACAGTTAATTTTCCATTAGAATTATTACCAATTACACTTGGAGTATCAATCTTACTACATCCCTTATAAAGATTAGAAGAAGTATCTCCATAAGCTTTTACACCAGTACAAAATACTTTTTGTAATTGACTATAATTAGGCGATTTTTTAGAAATAGTAGTTGTGTCACTATAAAGCTTATCTAATCCAGCTAATGTATATCCAGCATTTTTAAGCATATTGAGAAACTGATTACTAGAAACGTTTAAATAAGGATGATAAGTAACTCCAGAAATTTTAGGCGAATATAAAGCAATAATAATACGGCTTGCATCACTTGCGGTTGTTCGACTAGCACCAATAGCATCAGCAGCCGCATAAATAGGTATTAAATACTTACCAATACTATAATTAGAAGTATCTAAATCTACAAGATTATTAATAGCCCAAGGAGTCGCAACACCACCATCAATACAATACATTGGATCAGAACCATATTTATCATTATTTAAATGATATTCAAAAGAAGTTATATAAATAGTATTTCCGCCTTCAAAAAAAGCACCATCAGATACATTTTCAGAACGAACACCAGCATAAAAATTTTCAGCTTTAATCCCTAAAGGCAATAAAATTAAACTAATTAATAAAAACCAAAACTTTTTCATTATAAAGCACTCCTTTTTTTAGAAATTATAATGTATCCCCCAATAAGTAAGACAACTATTCCACCACCGCTAATAGCAAGTGTTTTCCAATTATTAGTAAAGAAATTCCCATTATTATCATTATCACCTTTTTTAGTAGTAGTCATATTATTTTTATTTAAATACTCCTTAACCTTAGCATCAATATATTGCTCAGAGACACCTGTATCTTCAGTAATATAAGTTTGACACATTGGAACATTAGGATTTTCAATACAAATAGCATATGCTGAATTAGGATTATAATAAGGCTTCTTTAAAGTAATACTCTTAATACTGTCAGCTTTACATGAATCTAAGTTAGAAAAAACTTCAATATAATAAGTTCTCTTTTCAAACATCTCATCAGTACTAAAAGAATACTTGCCATTATTAGTCA
>JALFTB010000003.1:0-68196 GCA_022779465.1 bacterium | reverse complement strand
GGATTATTATTTTTTAATGCTGCTAATAAAGTGCCAGATGCTGATGTATTCCAACCCTTTGGAGCTACTTCATCACTTGATACTGATTCTCCTTCTATGACTAATTGAAGATGAGTTTCTGACCCAATTGCACTATTGGGTACCTTAATATCTTTTCTAAGCCATAATCTAATATAAAACTCTTTAGTTTGGCCAGGATTAATAACATCATTAACATTTGGAGTATTTGATGTGCTTGGAAAAACTTGAATTCTATCAGTGTTACTTTGACCAGCTTTGCTTGCTAAGGTTCCAACTGTTTCATAATTAGTTTCATATTTAATATAATATAAATCTAATAAATTAAGGCTTCCACTTGGATTACTACTTCCACCTGACAAATAAGCTGGATTTACTTGAACGTATGCTTTAAAACGATATGGAATAGTACCAGTATTAGAAATCTTGTACTTATAAATATTAGAGGTAGATACTAAAGCATCAGCATCATCAGTTTGAATTAAATTATCAATATTTAAAGCATTAGAATTAGATAATGCTTGACCAGAACTATTTAAATAAGAAATAACAAAGTTAGGAGTTGTTACAGAATGAATATTACTATCAACTACACTACTTTGGAATAAAGCATAAGAAGACCCTGTTACAATAAAAGCTATTAATGCTAAGGATATTAAAGATAAAAAAGCCTGTTTTTTAATTAATTTATTTATATTCATAGGCACATAACCTCTATTTTCTATTACAATAATACCAAATAATGCTTTTTTTATCAATATTTTATTTGCTTTTTAATATATTTTTTGGTACAATCATAAATGTATTTAAGGAAGGAGCGTAAACTAATGCCTAATATTAAAAGTTCTAAAAAAACAGTTAAAACAGATAAGGTAAAAACTGTTAGTAATACTTCATATACTTCAAGAGTAAAAAATGGTATGAAAAGACTAGAAAAAGCAGTTAAAGAAAATGATAAAGCAAAAGCTAATGATTTACTAAAATCAACTTTATCTAATATCGATAAATGCGCTAGTAAAGGATTAATGAAAAAAAATACTTGTGATAGACAAAAAGCAAGATTAAATAAAAAAGTAAAAGAAATGAACTAAGTTTCATTTCTTTTTTTTAGCTTATTTGTTATTATATAATTGTGATGATATGAAAAAGATAATTAAATTGATATTTACCCTGTTAATAGTGGCAGGATGTTTTTATTATATAGATGACATATCTACATACTTTTCAAAGTATTTAGCTAATAAACCTAAAGTTGTAGTAAGTAATCCTAATGAATACTATAAAAAGACTAATTATGAATTTGTTTCTGATAGTAATGATTTTGTCCCTTATAGTAAACATGATTTATATAGTATATTCTACTCTATTTTTAATAGAGGTTATGATACATTTACGTTTTATTGTCCAGAAGAATATAAAGATTGTATTAAGGATGTTCAAAATATAAGTAATAAATCTAATATACTTACTCATATTAATAATTTTGTTAGTCCTTTTAATAGTTATAGTAATGTTAAGATTACTTGTGGGATTAATAGTGGTGAAGTTAATGTTGAGGTAACTAAGTTATATAGTGATGATGATATTATAAAAATAAATAATAAGATAGATGAAATAATTAAAGGTACTATAAAAGATGATATGAGTGATGAGGATAAAGTTTTAGCTATCCATGATTATATTATTAATCATACTAAATATGATGTATTAAGAGAAAAAGGAACTAGTAAATATAAATCTAATACAGCTTATGGAGCATTAATTGAAGGATATGCGGTATGTGGTGGTTATGCTGATGCGATGAGTTTATTTTTAAATAGATTTAATATTAAGAATTATAAAATATCTACTGATACTCATGTTTGGAATGCAATATATATTAATGGTAACTGGTTACATTTAGATTTAACTTGGGATGATCCAGTATTAGAGAATTCAACAGAAGATACCCTACTTCATAAATTTTATTTAATTGATACTAAAAAATTAGAAGACTATAAGATTACAGATCATGAATATGATAAGACTATCTATTCAGAGCTTTCTTAGGTCTTTTCTTATAGTATAAATATAAAGATTTAATAACACTTAATATTGGTGTAGATATAAGCATACCTATTACACCAAATAAATATCCAAAGATAATTAAACTAATAATAATTGAAATTGGATGTAAATTTAAACTTTTACTCATAATTAAAGGATGAATAAAACTAGATTCAACAAATTGTAATAAGATGACAATAATTGTTATAGTGATACCTAATTTTAAATTAACTGATAAACCTACTAAGACTGCTGGTACTCCTCCAATATAAGGTCCAATAAATGGAATAATATTAGTTAATGATATAACTATAGAAAATAGTAAGGCATAGGGCATTTTAAAGGCTGTTAAGAGGATAATACTCATAATAAAGAGAATTAATGTATCTAATATAGTTCCTTTAACAAAAGACTTTAAATTAGTGCTTATTTCATTAATTAAAGAAGATGGTGTATATTTTGATATAAATTTAGTGACACTTTTATGCCCTGCCAAAAAATAATAAGAAATAAAAACACTATAAAAAATATTAAGCAAGATATTTTTAATATTAGATGTACAAGAAATAAGTCTCTTACCTATTCTAGTCATATCAATATTTTTAGTATATTCTTTAGGTATTTTATTAAATAAATCAATTATAAAAGGAATAATGTTTTTTACTTCTTTAATAAGAACAGGAATAAAAAAATAACTTATGATAGATATTATTACAATAAGAATAGAATAAGTGATAGGTATACTTAGCTTTTCACTTATATATTTATTTAAATATAAGACAATTGGTTTTAAAATCCAACTAATAGCAAAGCCAAAAAATATAGGACTAATTAAATTAATAATAGTACAACATATTTCTAAAATATTACACATTCTGATAATTAGTAAGATTAAATATGTAATAAGCAGTAATAAAAGAATTTTTCTAATCTTTAAATATTTAATTTTATTCATATTATATTTTGGCACAAAAAAAGGTTTTATACTCAAAACCTTTTTTGTTTATGTTTTAATTTTTTGTTGGCATTTCAACCTTTAATTATTAAACATACTTGCTGTATCATCAATTAGATTATTCATTTTCTTTTTTAAATCTTTTTTATTTGATGTTAGGTTTGATAATCCGATGTATAGTCCAATACCAGCTGCTGCTCCTACCATCATCATTAATGAATCTTTCATAAAAACACCTCTAATGTTATTATGGGTTTAATCTTTTAAATTATTCATTATTTTTTCGGTTAAAGTTGTTTTTCTTTGATAACTATAATTATTATATATACTTTGGTTAAAGGCTTCTAAAGAACCAATTAAGATTAGACTTTTTTTAGCTCTAGATACTCCAGTATATAATAATTTGTTATAAAGCATTCGGGAATAGCTTAAAGATATTGGCATAATGACATAGCCAAATTCAGAACCTTGAGATTTATGAATACTGATGGCATAAGCATGAGTTATAGTATTGATGTCTTCTTTTTTATAAGAAACATAGTTACCTTCATAGTTAACAATAATAAAATCTTTTTTAGAGTTTAAGTTGATACTATCAATGTAACCAATGTCTCCATTATAAATATTATTATCAACATCATTAACTAGATTTAAAACTTTATCTCCTTCACGATATGTGATGGGGCCAATGATTGCTTCAGCTTTTTGATTATCGTCAGGATTAAAGAATTCTTGCAAGGTTATATTTAGATTATCAATACCATTTTCACCTTTATACATTGGAGCTAGAATTTGAATGGCATTTTCAGGAACTTTTTTATCATTCATTTTTTCTAGAACTTTAATCATTATTTTTTTGATGTCTTCTTTAGGACACTCAATAAATGAGAAATCATCTCTTTTAGTTTTGATTGATTCATCAATATTACAATTTTTAATATTTTTAGCTAGTTCTGGTATATATGAATTATCACTTTGTCTATAGATTTGTTCAAGACTTATATGAGGAATATTACTTTTTATTAAATCACTTAAGATTAGTCCGGGACCGACACTTGGTAATTGGTATTCATCACCTACTAGAATTATTTGGGTATTAGTTAAATCTAAACCTTTTAGAAGAGATGCAAAAAGATGGTTATCAATCATTGAGGTTTCATCTATTATGATTAGATTATAGTGTAACTGATTTAATTCGTTAACACCAAAGATATTGTTTTCTTTATCCCATTTAAGAAATCTATGAATGGTACTGGCTCCATAACCACTTGTTTCACTCATTCTTTTTGAGGCTCTTCCGGTTGGTGCTAGTAATAATAAGTGTCTATCGATACCTTGATTATTTAATTTATTGATGATAGCATAGGCATTAATTATACCTTTAATTATAGTGGTTTTACCGGTTCCTGGGCCACCAGTGATAATACTTATATTATTAGATAAACTGGTCCAGATAGCGTTTTTTTGGTCTTCATTATAGGTAATATGAAGGTATTCTTCACATTCTTTAATAACGTTATCAAAGTTCTTTAGATTTAATTTTGATTTAGTCATTAGATATGGGATATTTTTAGCAATATATAGTTCATCTAAATAATCTTCAATTAGATAATATTTATCTTCTTGAATCATGATTTTTTTAATAGCAAATAGTTCTTCAAAGTATGGGGTTAAGTCAGCATTTATTTTATATTGTTCACTAGTGTATTTAGTGATTTCTTCTTTTGATAAGTAAATATCTCCTAGGGCAAATGATAAGTTTTTCATACTTTGAATAATGCAAGCTTTTATTCTTCTTGGATCTTCTTTATCATTATTATTTAAGAAGATACGATCTAGTTTTTTAAAGTCGATTTTAACTAATAAGTTATAGATATCTTTTTCAATGATATTTAGGGTTTGTTCGCCATAAATATTTATTAATGCCATGGTTTCTTTAATAGAAAATCCCATGTTTTTTAATTTAATAATTTCTTCGTCTTTTTCAAAGTATTTACAGACAGAATTATAGATACTTGTAGCTTTCTTTTCAGTCATTTTGGGAACTAATAAAAGATTATCTTTGCTTTCTTTAATTTTATTTAGGGTTTCATCTTTAAAGACTTTGTAGATACTTTTAGCAGTGGCTTCTCCGCAACCTTTAACATATGAACTAGATAAAAAATCGATGATAGCATCTTTTCCAGTAGGCATAACTTTTTCATAGTTAGTGACACTAAACTGGTAACCATAACGATCATGAAAAATATAGTTTCCATATAAAATGTAGGTATCTTCATTATTTAATTCAGTAAAATAACCAGTAAAGGTTAAGGTTTTATTTTCTTCTATTTCTTTATCATCAGTTTCTTGTACTTTAAAAAGTCCGACTTTATAGCCAGATGTTGCTTCAAAAATTGATGTTTTATATTTTCCTTTTATGTAACTCATAAATAGTATTTTATCATAAAAAAAGAAGTAATTAAATACTTCTATTTTGATAATGATAGTACTTTGTCAATTCTTTTTTGATCTTTTTTAATTAATTTTTCAACTTTCTTATGCATTGATGGTGATGAAATTTCTGGTAAATATCCTTTCATTTCATCGTTAATATAATTTAAGATTTGAACTAAAATATCTTTATCAAAGTAATCTTTGTTAAGCTTTCCATCTTTTAGTAAGCTATCTTGTAAGCCTTCAAATAATCTAACTAGGTAGATAGCAATTAAGTTATTTTTGGTTAGACTTAAATAATCGGTTGTCAGAATATCAATTTTTTCTTCTTTTGATAATGGTGTTTTTAGGTCATGTGAATCTATTTTAAAGAATTCGATATCTGAAGGTGTGGCAGTAACAACATATTTATCATCATGTTTATTTCTTGGGGTAAATGTGATTTGAATTAATTCAACTTCCATTCTAGCATTTAACTCGGTAGATATTTCTAGTTCATAATTAGGAATTTGATATTCAACGATTGTTTTGGTTTCTTTATTGGCTGTTTCAGTAATTGTTAATTCATCAAATTCTTTTGTTAATCCTTTTTCATTTAGAGTAACTTCAATTGATGGGGTTTCTTCATCACCTTCTAGGCAGAAATAAAATCCAGGTTTAAAGATATTACTTTGACAAGTAAATGATAGATAAGGGCTTATTTCATGATTCATTCTTCTACTTTGAATTACATTTCCATTACTTTCAAAGGTTATAGTTTCAGTTCCATTTGTTCTTTCTAAATCATAGATTTGATAACCATTTGCTTCAAAATAATAATTATCATTATAAGTAAAATGAGCAATTGGAATGTTTTCTTCCATGTAAGGAATGATAGTTGGAGTTCCAATTTCCATACCAAATTCTTCTTCAAATTCTTCGATTAGAGTTAATCTTCTGGTTTCTCTTTGCATAAAGAAGGCCCATGGAGCTTTAAAGTTAAAATATTTATTACGATATTTATGATCTTGTAATTTAGTTTGAGTTTCAATTATATCGTTTCTAATTGTTTCAGTTTGTATTTCCATATTAATCCTTTCTGATAACTTTGTCTTTGGTTTTTTCTATAGCAAAGTATTCATCAGCGACACTTAATAAGCCAGGAACTAAAATTTCGCTTTTGACTTGTTTAATTTCATCACTTACTTTAGAGTCTAATTCGTTTATTGTTGATAAATTAAAATCACTTGGATCAATGTGATCATTACCATAAACTAATGTTGTTGATACTCCAGATGCAAAGGCATGAATAAGTCTTTTTAGGTATGGACTTTCAATTTTAGATGTATCTGGTTCTAGTAATTCAATTATTGTATTAAAGTTATGAGTGCCATCTAATAAATCTATTTTTCTTCCTTTACGAGAATATTTACAAATACTTACTTGGTTATCTTTAACTTTAATAACTATTCTTGTTTTATCAGTGTCTAGATCTTCTAAAACAAGGGTTCCAGAAGTAAAATCATTGTTAGTTAATCTTAATGTAAATTCTAATATTTTATAGTGAGAGTATGCTCCAGAAGCAGTAACTATTTCTTTTGTATCTTGCTCTTCTTGATAAGTTACATGAGTAATTGGACCATATACTTTTTCGATACGTTTACCTGGTTTATATGATAATTTAACGCTTTCTTTATCACCTTTTGCTTCAATCATAAATTCTTTAGTAAAAATATTACCTGATGATACAAAACTTTTATGTTTTAAATATTTTTGTCTTGATTCTTTAATTGTTGATTCTCTTTTAGAAGTAACATCACCATTACTACTAATAAGAATGTTTCTAATTGATTTAGCACTTTGAACATTTTTAAAACGATATGAATTAGCTTCTAATTCAAAACCATTATGAAGTCTGCATCTAATAATGGGATTTGAACCATCTTTAGTTGCTGGTAAATTATTGATACGATATAAATCATAATAGTAGTAAGCTTCTCTTTGTAAGTTTAATCCTTCTTGAGGGGTAAGAGTATTTAAGTCCCCTCTTAAGGTATAATTTAGATATTTTTCATCTAGGTCTTTACAACCTTTTTCATTTATTAAAATTTTTCTTGTTTGATTTATTTGATCTTCAATACAAGCATTTATTACTTCGATATTATTATTTCTAACCATAAAAAAACTCCCTTTTTTGATTATAACATAAAAACAGAGAAAAATCATGTTTTCTCTGTTATTCTAAAGTAAAATCAATACCAAACTTAGTTTTAGTTTTAGTTTCTACTTCATGAATTAAATTCAAATATAAAGAATCTATATCTTTAATAGCTTTTTCATAATCTTCTTTAGTATAGAAGTTTTGGGTTTCAGTCATTTCTTGATATTCTTCTTTTTGTTTATTTATTTCAGTAAACATTTTTTTATTTAATACGTTTGGATATTCTTTCATGATGTTGTTTAAGAAATAATCATATTTTTCCCAGTTAGTATAGGTTTTCTTTTTTGATTCAAAACTTTCTAAGACTGAAGTTATGGTTTTTGTTAGTGGTACTTTATGATTATTTTTAGGATAATATGTTACTTTTCCTTTTAAAGAACCGGTAACGTTATATTCCATAATGGCTTTCATAGGAACCTCTTATAACTTTAATAGTTTATCCATTGTTCTAAGCATTTGAGCGGAATAACCATATTCGTTGTCATACCATGCTACTACTTTGATTTCTCTTTTGTTAATATCTAGTACTTTTGTTGATAAGCCATCGACTAAACAACCACAAGCATTACCAATTATATCGCTTGAAACAATTGGGTCATAAGTAAACTTTAATACTTCATTTTGATTATTTACAAAGGCTTCATTTACTTCTTCTTTGGTTACTTCTCTTTTTAAGATTAATGATAGATCAATTACAGAACCATCATTTGTGGGAACTCTAAAAGCAAATCCATCTAGTTTTCCTTGTAAATCAGGGATAACTAAACCAATGGCACTAGCAGCTCCAGTTGATGCGGGAACAATATTTGAAGCAGCTGTTCTACCACGACGTGAAGCAATGCCTTTTTTATGAGAACCGTCTAAGGTATTTTGATCATTTGTGTAAGCGTGAATAGTAGTCATAAAACCTGATTCAATACCAAAGGTATCATTAATGCATTTTAAGACTGGAGCTAAGCAGTTGGTTGTACATGATGCTGCAGAAATAACTTGATCATCAGCAGATAATATATTATCATTAACACCATAAACAACTGTTTTCATTTCGCCTTTACCAGGAGCAGAAATAATAACATGTTTAGCACCTGCTTCAATATGTTTCATGGCATCTTCTTTTTTAGTGAATTTACCAGTACATTCTAAAACTACATCAACATTTAATTCTCTCCATGGATAGTCTTTAGGATCATCTATAACTAATACTTTAGTAAATTTACCATCAACAATTATTCCTTCATCATTATAAGATATTTCATCTTCTAAAAATGAACGATGAACTGTGTCATATTTTAGTAGATAAGCACTATCTTCTGGAGTACCATGACTATTAATAGCTACTACTTCATAATTAGGATTTCCTACTAATAAACGATAGGCTATTCTACCGATACGACCAAAACCATTTATTACTATTCTTTTCATATTATCATCCTTTCAATTATTCAAAATAACTTCCACCAATAAATTCTCTTAAGACGTTATTATCACTTAAATATTCACTTGGAATTGGGAAGAACATTTGTAATTCATTTATTAATCTTCTGGCTTCATTATAATATTTAGAATCTATTGGAACACTATATAATAGTGGTTCTACATAAACTCTTAAGACGCCTATTTCATAGATATATGCAGTATTTAAGATAACGTTAGCTTCATTGGTATATGGGAAGACATATTTAGTTTCACCATTTCTAACTTTATCCCAACTTTTTAAGGTATCTACTACGCCATATCCTCTAGTACGATTATCTCTAACTATTCTGCGCATTAGACGAATATCAACAGTTGAGATATGGTTATGTCTATCAATACTTAGAGGCATAAATGGACTTATATAAACTTTAATTTTACGACTATAGGGAATACTTTTTGATAGTTCTTCATTTAAACAATGAAGGCCTTCAATAAGTAAGATATCATTATCGCCTATTTTAATTATTTTATGGTTATATTCTTTTTTACCAGTTAAGAAATTATAAGTTGGAGTATTTACTTCTTCTCCATTTAATAAACTGGTCATTTGAGCATTAAATAAATCTAAATCGATAGCAGCAAGTGATTCAAAATCATACTCACCATTTTCATCTTTAGGAGTTAATTCTCTTTCTTTAAAATAATCATCTAAACTTAAACAAACTGGATTTAAACCAATAGCACTTAGGTATAAAGCTAACTTTCTTGTACTAGTTGTTTTACCTGATGATGATGGTCCACCTAAAAGAACAATCTTTTTATTTTCTTTTCTAATGATATTAGCCATTTCATATATTTGATTATCCATCATAATATCATTTTTCTTAATAAAGTCTTTTATTTTGCTTTGTGAGATAACTTTATTTAAATCAGCAACATAATTAACATTTAATAGTGATGACCAAAGTTTATAATCTGAAAAACTCTTTAAAATCATTTCTTGAGAATTATAACTGGGAACTGTCATATCATCATTAATTGGACAGGAAAGAATAAGATCATTACTATTTAAATAAGTAATACCAAATTTAGATAATTCACCAGTAGATTCAACCATATCACTCATGAAATAATTATAATATCCCATAAGTTCATACATAGTTACAGTTTTACCGTTAAGATTTTGAATGTTACCGGCTTTTTCTAATTCTTTAGTTTTTATATAGTAATCGTAAGCATCTTTTTTAGTTACTACTTTACGAGTTATTTTATAATTGGCATTAATTATTTCAGTCATTTTATCTTTTAATCTTGAAATATCTTCGGAGTTTAATCTAGTATCTGATAAAATTTGACAATATAAGCCTTTATCTAGGGAATGTAAGAATAGTACGTCACACTTAAATAGTTCTCTTACAGATACGTAAAGAACCATTTTAAGGCCAGATTGATAAAGTTTATGTTTATACCTATCTAGTAACATTCACAATCCCTCTATTCTACATTCAAGTATATCAAAAATTGTAAAAAAATAAAACACTTTTTGATGTATATTTTTGACTATTTTTATTTATTATATTATTAGGGTGAAAAATTAATGTTACTTATTCCAAATATTATTGAAAAGAATTATAATGGTGAGAAAATTTATGATATTTATACTAAATTACTTACTAAGAGAATTGTTTTTATTACAGGAGAAATTAATGATGATTTAGCTAATTTAGTTATTAGTGAACTACTCTATTTAGATTCAATTAGTCATGATGATATTTATCTTTATATTAATTCTCCTGGTGGTAGTGTAACAGCGGGATTAGCTATTTATGACACAATTAATTATTTGAAAAGTGATGTATCAACAGTTGGCATGGGTTTATGTGCAAGTATGGGAGCTGTCCTTTTGGCATCGGGTGCTAAAGGTAAAAGACTTTGTTTACCTAACTGTGAGATTATGATTCATCAAGTTTTAGGTGGTGCTGAGGGAAAAGCTTCGGATATTAAAATTCATGCTGAAAGAATTTTAGAAACAAAAAAGAAGCTTAATAAAATATTAGCTTCTTTAACTAGTAAAAGTGTAAATAAAATTAATAAAGATACTAATTCTGACTATTTTTTAAATGCTCATGATGCTTTAAATTATGGGCTTATTGACAGCGTGATTGGTTAAGGCATAATATTTACAGTTGTAGTTGGATATGATGAACGACATTCGTCTTTTTCAGTAACTACCCAATAACCAGCAGCATAACATGAGTAATTTTTACTGTCTAATAAAGATTTTAAATTAACTTTGTACCATCCATAAGTGATATCTCCACTTTTGGTTTCTCCATATAATTCAGCAGAATTAATGGTGTCTTTTTGGGTTATTTGCACGATAGTTGGATTGCTTGTATTAGCACCACTACGGCAATTTAGATATCCAGCTGAGCCAGCATCTTTAGTACTGGTTTTAAAAGAACTACCTGATTTAGAAATATACCAGCAATAATAATTACCATCTCTAATTTTAAAGGTTTTTGGCAGACTTCTTGTAACATTACCAGCAGCATCTTTAGTATAGAAATAATATGTATAAGTTCCTTTAGTATCAATGCTTTTAGTAGCAGTTACTTCTTTAGTAGTAGCAGTTATATTTGTCCATCCACTTGATAAGGCAGTTAAATTTGAATTAGTACTAAATTGATAAGCAACGATGCCACTTAAATTATCTTTACCAGTACCTTTCATAGTTATTGATTTAGTTGATTCGGTGGCATTAATGGTAATAATCGAAGTTGGAGCGGTAGTATCAGAATAAATATTAGCACTACATGTACCGATGTTACCGGCATTGTCTTTAACTTCAATAATTTTAGTATCGATATTTTGAAAAGTGGTATTCATTGATGAATTAACACAACCACTTAAATTATCTTTACAAGTTGTTGTAATTGAAACTTTTTTATTAGTCCATTTAGTATTTTGATTAGTATTAGTGCAAGTTGGAGCGGTTATATCAGAATAAATTGGAACCGTACAGGTATTTGAAGTATTACCAGCACGATCTTTAACAGTAAAAGTTGTAGATGTCATATCAGAATACTTCTTAGTTTCTGAGGCAATTAAACAACCACTTAAACCCTCTTGATCAGTACATTTTTGAGTTATTGTAACTATTTTATTGGTCCAAGTATTATTTTCTCCAGAATAACTACATTCTGGTTTTTTAGTGTCAGAATAAATATTTAATTGACAAGTGTTTTCATTACCAGCTTTATCTTTAACAGTAAAACTAGATGTTGATGTATTAGAATAAGTTTCTTTCTTTTCAGTAAAATCACTACATCCACTTAGAGAGTCACTACATTTTAAAGTAAGTTCTCTTGGGGTATTAATCCATGAAGTGCTTCCACCAGTAGAACTACATTCTGGTTTCTTAGTATCAGAATAAACTTTTAAATAACAATAACCAGTATTACCAGCTTTATCTTTAACCAAGTATTTATAATTATCAGCATAATTTTCTAATTCAAAAGGAACTTTTAAAGGTTGGCAACCAGTACCAATATCATTACATTTAACATTAAGAGTTCTTTTAGTATTTATCCATGAAGTTGGAGCATCTATTTGTTCACAAGTTGGTTTATAATTATCTACAACAACTACTTGTCTGGTAGCTCTTTTTTTAGAACCATCTTTTAAAATATAATTATATATTAAACGATAAGTACCAAGTTTATTAGAATTAATTTTTTCTTCACCTTTGCAAGTTATATTAGTACCCTTTTTTAGATATCCTTTAACAAAATCACCTTCAGAAGTTACATAAATTAAATTAGGAGTATCTAAACCTTGATAACAATAATCTTCTTTTTTATCACTACCAAAGTCTAAATAAATATCTAAAGCTTGAAGATAGTCTTCAGTAACAGTTTTTGATGGATATTCAATTTTAATAGTACCATTAGCATCATATGAAACTTTAATTTCATCATTAGGATCAACTTTTTCATTAGTTTTAGGATTAATAGTATTTTCAGATAATAAGCCTTTATTTATTAAATCTTTAGCTTTTATAATAACATAACCTTTATCAGAAGATAAACTATTAATGATACTTCCTTCATTAGATACATATAAATTAGCAGAAGCTACTATCTTTTTAATAAAGTTATTATAATCATTTTCTTTTTGTTTTTTAAATGTACGATTTAAAGATACGCCAATAAAAACTGCAAATAAAGCTAAGAGTCCAATAGCTATTACTAGTTCTAATAGAGTAAATCCTTTCTTACCCTTCTTACCTTTTAACATATTCTCACCTACTATAAATTCATTATAGCAAACTGATAATAAAAAAACTAGTTAGTTTTATGTTTTCTAACTAGTTCATTTATTTTTCTAAAGTGGTGATTTATTCCTGATTTTGTGATGGATTTATTGGTTTCGATGGAAACTATTTCAGCTAATTCTCCCATTGATGTTTCGGGATATTTCTTTTTATAAGATATTATTTCTTTGGTTCTTTCATCTAATAACATAATTAGATTATTTTCTTCTAAGTAAGTAATATTATCTATTATTTGTTTACTAGTTTTAAATGATTTCTCAGCATTAGCTTGTTCACAATTATTAAGCCTATTAACCATATTTTTATGATCTTTGTATATTCTTATATCCTCAAAGTAAAAAAGGGCATTAACAGCGTTTAAATACCTAATAAAGTCACTAATATTTTCAGCTTGTTTAATATAAACCATATATTCACG
This sequence comes from bacterium, assembly GCA_022779465.1. Classification (GTDB taxonomy): domain Bacteria; phylum Bacillota_I; class Bacilli_A; order RF39; family UBA660; genus CAG-533. The sequence continues at coordinate 54,371 of JALFTB010000003.1, read as the reverse complement.
ATCACGTTTTAAAATCTTACTATTAAATCTTAAATCTAAAAGAATAGAATTAACAAGTTTAGCATCTTTATGATCTTTAATTAAAAACTCTAAATGATACATATTCTTTTTAGGATCATTAATACTTCCACAAGATAAAAATATTCCTTTTAAGAAAGCAATCTTTTCTTCAGTACTACCCTCTTTAATATTATTTAAAGTATTATCAATATCACTAGTAATATAATCATATTTATCTTTGATTTCTAAAATATAAATATTTCTTTTTTTAAATCTTTTTATAGTACGTGTAGTTAATTTAATTTCAACGTTATAATGAAATTTAAGAAGCTTAAATAACCATCTAGCTACAGAAGCATTTTCAGTATAAACTGATATTTTATGATTATCAAAAGTACTATTAAAACGTAAGTATGTGCATAAAGAAATTAAAGATTCAGGAGTTGAATCATAATTTTTAGTTATTTCATCTTTTATTTGGGTAGTAAAAGTCATAATTACTTTCCTTTCTATTTTATAAACATGGCATCTCCAAAACTAAAGAAACGATAGTTATGATTTATAGCTTCTTGGTAAGCATTCATAATGTTTGCTTTTGATGAGAAGGCAGAAACTAACATTACTAAAGTACTTTTTGGTAAATGAAAATTAGTGATAAGTCCATCTATAGCTCTAAAGGTGAAACCAGGATAGATAAAGATATTAGTGTCATCATTACTTGGAACGAATTTATCATTTTTAGAAATAACGGTTTCAAGGGTACGAACTGAGGTGGTACCAACAGCAATGATTTTACCGCCATTTGCTTTGATTTCATTTAGTTTATCAGCTGCTTCTTTGGTAACAATGTAATGTTCAGTGTGCATAACATGTTTAGTTACATCTTCAACATTAACTGGTCTAAAGGTTCCTAAACCAACATGTAAAGTTACATGAACGATTTCAATACCTTTAGCTTTTATTTTATCTAAAAGTTCAGTTGTAAAATGTAAGCCGGCAGTTGGTGCAGCAGCAGAACCATAGTTTTTAGCGTAAACAGTTTGATATCTATCTTGCTCTTTTAGTTTTTCATGAATATATGGAGGAAGTGGCATAGTTCCTAGATGTTCTAAAATTTCCATAAGGATGCCATCGTAAATTAAATCAACAATGGTAATACCTTCTTCTCTAGTTTCTCTTACTTTAGCTTTTAATTCACCATTACCAAATGTAATGATAGTACCTACTTTTAATCTTTTTTGAGGTTTAGCAAGGCATTCCCAAGTGTCACCTACTTCATCTTTTAATAGTAGAAGCTCAATAACAGCACCAGTTTCTTCTTTAACACCAATTATTCTCGCAGGAATAACTTTAGTATCATTAATAACTAAGGCATCACCTTTATTTAAATAATCAATAATGTCATAAAAATGTTTATGTTCTAAAGCTCCGGTTACTCTGTCCATAACAAGAAGTTTAGATTCACTTCGGTTTTTAAGAGGAGTTTGAGCAATCAACTCTTTAGGTAATTCATAATCAAAATCATCAGTTTTCATTTAAATCACATCCACCGGTATTATATTACAAAAATAAGTAAATTAAAAGCATCTTTGTCAGATGCTTGTTTTAATTAACTATAAATGGACTTGAGGATGTACCATTACCACCAGATATCGTTGTTGCAGATTTAAGAGAAACAGCGGGACGAAGCGCGTTATATTCGCCTACGCCATAGTCACCAGAATAAGAGCACCAGACTCTAGCGCCATCGAAATTGAAAGTAACCGGCGAAAGAGTCCAATAATCGCCGTTTGCATTACTTCTTAAATAAGATGTTACTGATGTTTCATCATAATTATTATTGAAATATACTGAACTTGTTGTCATACCAGCTAAAGCCATTTCATCTGCTGTAAGTAATCCAATCTTATAATCAAGGTTACCATTTCCATTTACTGTATCAGTAACCGTAAATTTAGATAACTTTCCTCTATCATTGTCTTTTGGACATATTAAACTAGGACCTGTTCCATAAGTAACACTATTAAAACTTGATTCAGCCCCAAAATTTCTTATTCCAGAACCATAAAATGTCATATCTAGTTTATATCCTAAACCAGGAAATGGCATAGAATCTTTATTAAGTACTCCATTTTCTGAAGAAACATATTTAAATGTTACATCTTTAACTGTACTTCTATCATTACACCATATTGTATCAGCTAACTTATCTGTATATGATGTTAGTTTTGCTTTATACCATGTTTCTAGGTTTTGTAAGATTGTACTTTTATTTATATTTGCATGGGTTGCTGCATATGTAGTTGAATTAGGCGTTCCATACATAAATCCTATATATGCATTATCATTATATTTTTTGTTAAACAAAGTATTATATGTGTTTCCATTATATCTAGCAAATGCTAAATCATCACCTGTATTTGTACAACTAGCAGATGAATAATCATATAAAGCAAGTTTTATTGAGCCATCTCCTGTTATTCTTACAATTCTCCAACACATATTAGCAAATGATACAAAGTTATTTTGTACATTACCTCTAAAATAATATGAAATTCCATAATCATCTGGAGCTAAACTCATTACTGCTTCATTTAATGCTGATGCATCTGTTATTGGATTAGTTAATGTTGCAGTAGGACTTGCATAATTCTTTTTTATTCCGGCTAAAAGTGTATTACTTCCTGCACTATCCCAATTACTTGGTGATGATGTAGTTGATGTTCCATCTATTTCTATTACTAAATGAGCTGCAAAATTAGCTTCTTGTCCATAATTTTGATCTGTATTACTTGGTTTTAAAAATATCTGTAATGTATATTCATGAATTTTATTTGTTCCTTTTACATGATATCCTGTTCCTAGTGACACATCATGCTCTCCAATGTATGCATTACTTGATACATTTGGAATTAAAGCACCACTATTTGCTGTGTTAGTTCCAGTAAGTTTATAACTTAAATCTAAACCAAATTCATTGTTATCAATTACCATTTTAACTTTATAAAACATTAATAAGTCTGTTGTATTGTTTCCTATTACTTGGAACTTCTTTGTTACCCAAGCTTCTTCTCTTGGATAGATATTTGATACAGAGATATTAGCAGACTTATTGTCATACACAACGTTCATTTGCCCACCTTTTGCTACAATGGTTGATCCGCTTTCACTTGATGTTGCCGATGTGAAGTATGCATATGTTAATCCACTAAATAACACTGCCAAAGCTAAAACTATAGCTATAATTATTATTTTATTCTTTTTCTCCATGGTTAATAAATCGCTCCTATTTTTCTATTTAATTGTACAATAATTTAATTTATTTGGTCAAGATTAATAAACGCTTCAATTTTTTTTAGATAAAATCTGGGTTGCAGACGCTACTGGAAAGTTAATTCTGGAAAAAGTATCTATTTTAGTGCCAAAAATGGAACGTTACATATGACGAAAATGGCAAAAAAAATACACAAGTTAGATTCTTGTGTATTTGGTAAATTTATATTTGATATTATTTTCTTCTAATTCTTTGATTATTTCTTTGGTATATTTTGTTTTATCAAATGTTGGGAAGTAGACATCTGCTTCTTTGGTATCTTCTATTTCTGTTAGATATAGATATTTACAATATGGTAAAAATAATTCATATATTTTAGCGCCACCTATTATAAAGCATTCTTCTTTAGTTGTTTTAATATAATTTAGTACTTCTTCTTTGGTATGAAATATTATAGCACCATCAACTTGATAATTTTTATTGTTTGTTAGGATTATATGTTTACGATTAGGAAGTAAGCCTGGTAATGATTCGAAGCATTTTCTTCCCATGATGATGGTTTTACCTGATGTTTGGGTTCTAAAGAATTTCATATCTTCATGTAAATGCCAGATTAAATCATTATTTTTACCTAGTTCATTTGAAGCGCCGATTGCTGCTATTAATGATAGATTATTCATTATTGAGCAAGTGGGAATCTAATTGGTCCCATATGTTTGTAGTCTACTACTTTAATGTCTAAGCAATCTTTTGAATTATCAAATTTGAAGAAATCATCGATATCTGGGTTAATCCATAATTTTGGTGCTGGGATATCTTCTTCTGTATCAAATCTGTTTATTTGTTCTTTGATTCCTTCTACTTGGTTAACATAGATATGAGCATCTTTAATTGACCAATCTATTGTTCCTGGTTTTAAGCCGGTTACTTGAGCAATTAATGATAAAAGAGTTGCATATTGGGTTACGTTAAATGGTAAGCCTAGAGGAACATCACAGCTTCTTTGATGTACCCATAAATTTAGGTAACCATCGGTTACATCCCATTCACTACTCCATACACATGATGGTAGAACTGCTGTGTCTAAATAATCATTTTGCCATAGGGTCATAACCATTCTTCGATCTGTTGGATTTTCTTTGATTGTTTTGATTAGGTTTTGAGTCATTTGGAATTTATTTACGATATAACCATAGGCAGTTCCAATGGTGTGTTCAAATCCTTTTGGAAATTGTTTAACGATATCTTTTTTGACATATTTGCCGTTTTCCATAACGTTTTGAGTAGCATGCCATGCGCCATCGTCAGCAATTTCCCATTCATCCCAAATATGAACGTTTCTTTCTTGTAACCATCTTACGTCGTTACTTTGTGCTTGATAAATCCATAACATTTCTAGAATTGCTTGTCTAAAAAATAATTGTTTTGTTGCTAGAACTGGAAATTCTTCTCTTAAGTCAAAATGTAAGTGATATGATGGTATTTTGATAGTATTTACACCGGTTCTATTTTCTACTTCTTTTCCCTCTTTTAAAATTTTTTTACATAATTTAATATACTCTTTATCCCATTTAGTCATTTTTAATTACCTTCCTTCTATTTATAAATTGGATATTTTTTTGTTATATTTAATACTTCTTGTTTCAAAGTATATAACACTTGTTCATTATCTTTATTATCAAGGGCTTTGACAATAATTTGACCGATTTGTTTAAAGTCTTCTTCGGTTAAACCTCTGGTTGTCATGGCAGCTGATCCTAATCTTAGCCCCGATGTTTTGAATGGACTTTCGGTTTCTTTTGGTATGGTATTTTTATTGGTTGTTATATTGATTTGATCTAAGATGTTTTCCGCTTCTTTACCAGTTAGATTAAATTTTGATTTAACATCTATTAATAATAAGTGATTATCGGTTCCACCTGAAATTACTCTTACTCCTTGTTCTTTTAAGGAATTTGCTAAGGCTTTAGCGTTTTTAACAACGTTTTCAATGTATATAACAAATTCTGGTTCTAGAGCTTCTGAAAAACATTGAAGTTTAGCAGCTATAACATGTATAAGAGGTCCACCTTGAATTCCAGGAAAGATGGTTTTATCAATTTTTTTAGCAATTTCTTCATCGTTTGTTAGGATTAAGCCACCTCTTGGTCCTCTTAAGGTTTTATGTGTTGTTGTTGTTACAACATCGGCATAAGGAAATGGGGATGGATGGGCTTTAGCGGCTACTAAGCCAGCAATATGAGCCATATCTACCATTAAGTATGCCCCTACTTCATCGGCTATTTCTTTGAATTTTTTGAAATCTATTAATCTTGAATAAGCACTTGCTCCGGCGATAATCATTTTTGGTTTTGATTCTAAAGCTATTTTACGAACATTTTCATAGTCGATTGTTTCGGTTTCAGGGTCAACTGTATAACTTACGATGTTATATTCTTTACCACTAAAATTCATAGGATGTCCATGGGTTAAATGACCACCATTGGATAAATCCATACCAAGAACAGTATCACCAAGATTTAATAAGGCTTTATAAACGGCCATATTTGCATTTGATCCGGAATGAGGTTGTACGTTAGCGTATTTACATTTAAATAATTTGCAGGCATATTCAATTGCCATAGTTTCAATTTGATCAATATATTCACAACCACCATAATATTTTTTCCCTGGATAACCTTCAGCATATTTATTGGTTAGGATACTTCCTTGTAGTTTTAAAATGTCTTTTGATACGTAATTTTCACTGGCAATTAATTCAATATTTTCTTCCTGTCTAGTTGCTTCTTGTTTGAGTAATTTGGATAGTTTACGATTCAAAATAGGGTTCCTCCTCCTTGTTTTTTAATGTGACTATAACTTTTATCGGTGGCAATTCTTCCTCTTTGGGTTCTTTTAATAAATCCTTCTTGCATTAGATATGGTTCAACAACATCTTCTAGGGTTGATACTTCTTCACCGATTGATGATGCAATGGTTTCAACACCAACTGGACCACCATTAAATTTATTTATTAAGCTTTCTAGATATTCGATATCAACTTGGTCTAGTCCATATGTATCTACTTTTAAGCGTTCTAAGGCTTCTTTGGTTGTTTCAATAGATATTTCACTTTCACCTTTTACTTGGGCAAAATCTCTTACTCTTTTAAATAATCTATTGGCGATTCTTGGGGTTTTACGACTTCTTTTTGCTAGTTCTAAGGCTGATTCGTCAGTAATATCCATTTCTAGGACTTTACTGGTTCTTTTAATTATTTCTTTTAGTTCTTCTTCAGAGTAATAGTTTAACTTAGATACGATTCCAAAACGGTCTCTTAAAGGGGCCGAAATATCTCCTGCTCTAGTGGTAGCTCCAACTAAGGTAAATGGTGGAAGGTCTATTTTGATGCTTCTACTTGAACCTTCTTGGCCTACGACGATATCTAATTCAAAATCTTCCATTGCTGGATAAAGGATTTCTTCAATGAACTTAGGAATGCGATGAATTTCATCAATAAATAAGACATCTCCGGGTTCAAGTGTTGATAAAACAGCGGCTAGATCACCACTTTTTTCTAGGGCTGGTCCAGTTGTAGTTTTAATGTTGGTTCCAAGTTCATTAGCAATAATATGTGCTAAAGTGGTTTTACCTAGTCCTGGAGGGCCATATAGTAACACATGATCTAAAGCTTCATCTCTCATTTTAGCAGCTTCAACAAAAACTTTAATATTTTCTTTTACTTCATTTTGACCAATATATTCACCAAAACGTTGTGGTCTAATATTAGTTTCAAATTTATCTGATTCTAGTTCTTCACTTGTTATAATTCTTTCCATTTAAAACTCCCCTTCTAGATATTTTTCTAAATATAACCAATTATCAAATGTTGGATATTTACTTACTGGTTCTCTAACACTTTTAAACTTAATTGGAATGATTCCATAATCAATAGCACTATCTAAATTTTCTTCACGATCATCAATTAAAATATCAATATTATTATTTTTACAGTCTAATCCTTTATTGATTGAGGAAAATATCATGTCATCATAAGGAATGTTATATTTCTTAAAATAATCTTTAGTTATTTTTTCATGATCATATTTTAATTCTGAACCTCTAGCGGTTATGATTATTATTTTATATCCTTTATCTTTTAATCTTTTAATTACTTCAATAGCATGTTCTTTAGGTAAACATTCTCTTTGAATTGTTTCTAATCTTTCTTTAGCAAAGTTAATTGCTCGCTCAGTTTTTCCTTCATATAATTCGTCGTAAGGTATATATTCAATATGATTTATTAGATATTCTTCAGCTTTATCAAAGGTATTAGTGATAGTATCATCGATATCTATTCCAATTGTTTTTATGTTACTCATTATGATACTTCCTTTCACTTCTATCTAAGCATTAATTTTAAAGCTTCTTTTATTTGGTCTTCTAATCTTAATTCTTTATTTACTTTAGGTAATATTTTCTTAATATCAGCAGTTTTATAGCCTAGGTTTTCTAGAACTTCAACTAATTCAGTTGATTCAGTAGAATCTCCTTCGACGTTAGCTAATTTACCTTTTAAATCAAGAATCATTTGTCTTGCTAGTTTATCTCCTACTTTAGGGAATTTCTTTAAATAAAGAACGTTTTCCCTGTCGATAGCATCTTTGATTCCATTTACAGAACCGGTTGCTAACATTGGCATAGCAGTTTTTGGTCCTAGTCCTTTAACGTTAATTAATTTTAAGAATAATTCTTTTTCATCCATACTAATAAAACCATATAATGAGTTTTCATTTTCATTTATATAGTTGTATGTATAAATTAAATATTCTTTATTTTCTTCATAAGAATATGGATTAGCTACAAAAATAATATATCCTATTCCATTATTATCTATAATTATATAATTACTTGTTACATAAGTAATTTTTCCTTTTATATATCCGTACATACTTTCCCACCTTATATAATTATAACATAGGTAGATAGGTTCTCCTATGTTTATGATGTAAATTTACATTAATTTTTATTAACCATTTGGAGCCTATTTGAGTACACTATAGTAGATACAAAGGAGGTTTTAATATGTATTACTATGGATATAATGGTGGTTATAATCAAGGTTATGGTTCTCCATGTTGTAATGCCGGTTATGTAGGAAATACTCAAGGTTATGGTCTAGGTGCTGCTTTATGGATTGTATTATTTATTTTACTTGTAATTATCATTGGAGCTGGTTGGAGTTGGGGCGGCAACAACAATAATAATTTTAATAACTAAAAAAAGAAAGTGCAAAACTTTCTTTTTTTATATCTTATTTGGTACATCGATAGCTAAAATATTAAGTAAATATTTATTGGTATCATGTACTAATTTAATTAAGGAAATATAACTTTCTTTTTTTGTTTCATCTGGTTCAGTAATTACTTCGTGATTTGAATAGAAGGCATTAAATGAACTAGTTAATCTATAAAGATATTCACATATTTCATTTAAGGTTCTTGTGGCCATAGATTTTTCAATTGTGTTTCTTAAATTTAATAAGTTAATAATTATATCTCTTTCTTCAGGAGTTGAAATTAATTTATATTCGTTAGGAATAATATTTTCTTTTTTGGCTTTATTTAATAATGATGACATTCTTACGGTACTATAAAGTAAATAGGTTCCAGTTTTACCATTGATATCACTAAATTTAATTGGATCAAAGATGTAGTCACTTGCTCTATTTGGTAAAAGATCAGCATATTTAATAGCAGCAATTGCTAATTTTTCAGCTAATTCGTCTTTTTCTTCTTCAGGTATATTATCTTTAATCACTTTTCTGGTTTCAGTACTTACTAGTTTAATTAGTTCTCTTAAACTCATAACACCACCATCTCTGGTTTTAAATGGTTTTCCATCGGTTCCATTAAGGGTTCCAAAACCAAACCATTCTAAATCGATATCATCAGGAACAATATGAGTTTTATGAGCAGCACGGAAAGCTTGAACAAAATGTAATTCTTGTCTGATGTCAGTTAGATAAAAATATTTTTTAGCATCGAATCTTTTAACTCTTGAATAAAGAGTTGCTAATTCGGTTGTGTCATATAATACTCCACCATTACTTTTAATTAGGATAACTGGTGGGATTTCTTTTTTATCAGTTTCTTCTTTAACATCAATGATGGTTGCTCCATTACTTATTTCAGTTAAATTATTATCTTTAAGATATTTTAATAATTCTGGAATATAATCATCAGCATCTCTTTCACCTTCATGTAAATCGAATGTTGCATTTAATTTTTTATAGATGTCTTTAATATCATCCATTGATATTTTAGTGAAGGCTTGATATAAATCGTAAATACCTTTAGTTTTATTTTGAAGAGCTACTGTTAGTTCTCTAGCTTCATTAAGATAGTTTTCATCTTCTTTAGATTTACTGCTTGCTAGTGGGTATATTTCATATAGGTCTTCTAATGATACTGGGCTTTCGGTAGGATACTCATCTAGATTAGGATTAAAGAATGGTGAATCTGGGAAACGATGTTTTATTTCACAGATTATTAATCCCATTGGTCTACCCCAGTCACCATAGTGAACATCACTTATGGTTTTATAACCTACGGCTTCACATAATCTTTTTAGTGCTTCTCCGATATTAGGACTTCTTAGATGACCAGCATGAAGAGCTTTGGCAACATTGGCACCACCATAATCTAAAAAGATAGTTTCATCAGTATCGATATGATATGTGTTGATACTAAAGTCTTTAATAACTTCGTTCATGTAATTAATTAAGGCTTTATCACTTAATTTTAAATTTATAAATCCATTGACATTTGTGACAGTTTCAAATAAATCTTCTTTTGATAGTTCTGCTGTTATTTCATCGGCGATTTGTATTGGATTTTTATGATATTTTTTAGCTAAATTAAAGGCACTATTGTATTGGTAGTCACCAAATTCTGGTCTCCCACTTACGATAATTTTAACGTCGTCTTCGTAGCCTAATTTAGTTATTAGTTCTTTGATTAAATTTTCAATTTTAATAATTAAATTCATTTTTAGATCTCCTTTTTAATTACATTTTATAGGAATATAATAACATAATTATGAAAAGAAAAAAAGGCTAGATAAAACTAACCTATTTTAAAACTCTTGATGTTGTACAATGGTCATTACTTATACAGTCAGAACATGATTGTGCTGTGTAATAAAAGGCAGAATAACATGTAATAGAATGTTTTGTACCATTTGGCTCTACACTACCGGAAACATGATACCAACCATAATTATGAGTTCCATCAGATTTGGTAAAATTTGATTCTCCCCAGAATGAACTATACGTTACAGTACTATTCTTATAAATATTGTAAATATTTTTAGATCCAGCTGGTTGATTACGACAAATTAGAGATGATGTTAAAGAACTAGCATCATCTCTAGTTCTTACTTTTAGAGTGCCATCAGATTGTTTTAATACATACCAGCAGAAATATTTATCTCCATTGGAATTAATAGTTATTGTTATAGTTACAGCGTTTGATGCATCAGAAATTAATCCACTTGAATTTTTAACATATGCTTTATAAGTATAAGTGCCGGTGTATGAGAATGTTAGAGTTCTTGTGCCAGATGTTTTAGATGTTGTAGTAGATGTCCAACAATCTGAAGATGCGGTTGGAGCAGCATAGGCAGTTGAGCGGATACAATATGCTGTAACATCTTGTCCACTGGTCCACTTAGCTGTTAGGGTTACTTTGTTTCCAATTGTTGTTTTGCTTGTACTTGTTGATAATGTAGGTTTGCTAGGCTTTGTGGCCTTGATTTCACCATAGTCTTCATTAGAAGCAGCAGATACTTCTCCGTAAATATTTTTAACGTATGCAACATAATAGTATTTGCCTGGACTTCCAGTAATTTTAAATGAAGAAGTTCCAGTTGTTTTTGTTGTTGCAACACTATTCCAACAGCTTGATGATGATGTTGGTTTGGTTGAACCTTTTTTTACAACGCAAAAGGCATTAACGTTTTCATTTCCAGTCCAACTAACATTAGCGGTTATGCTTCCACCACTAGTTACACTATATGGACTAATATTAAGTTTAGGAGTCGTTGGAGTTGTATCAATTACTTCGGCATACGATGTATTAGATACGGGAGATATTTTACCTGATGAGTTTTTAACGTATGCAACATAATTATATTTTCCAACACCACCATTTAATGTAAGTGATCTTTTTACACTGTTAACAGTTGTGGAAACAGATGTCCAACAACTTGATGAACCAGTTGGTGCTGCGGCTGATTTTAATTGAACACAGTATGCACTGACATTCTGACCACTAGTCCAAGTTATATCCGCATTAACAGTGCCACCTTTTCTAACTTGATAAGGATTAGAAATATTTATAGTTGGAGCATTGGGAATTGGTGCTGATAAGTTTATAGTTAAAGCATCACTTCTAGCTACATTGCCAGCAGAATCTTTGGCATAGAAATACCATGTTGTAGAACCTAAGGTTGTGATAGTTTTATTATAGCTTACCGAAGCTTTAGCAGTTGACCATGTGCTCCAGCCTGATGAGAATGCTGTTAAATTGGCATTTTCACTAAACATATATTGCACTACTCCACTTAATGGGTCTTCAGCAGTGGCAGTTATAGTTATACTTCCATCACTTTCACTATATGATGGACTTAAACTAACAACTGGTGGAGTTTTATCTACCTTAACGATTACATTACATTCCCCGGCATTTCCAGCATTATCATATACTAAGAATGTATCATTTAACTTATCACTAGTATAAGTTTTAGTTGTAGTTCCTTCGACACATCCACTTAATGTATCGTTACATTTAGTAGTAATAGTTCTATTTTGATTAGTCCATGAAGTTGGAGTGTTATTTTGGGTACAGGTAGGTTTAATTTGATCTGAATATACATTTAAGGTGCAAATAGTTTTATTACCGGCTTTATCTTGAATAGTAACAGTTTCTGTTTTCATGTTTATTAATGGTGATTTAGGTTGAGTTACATTTAAGCAACCACCAGCATCATTGCATCCAACAGAAAAGTCTGTTAAGCCTTCATAACGCCATGGAGCATTGGCTTCTCTATTTCCAGTTATTACACAAGTTGGAGCGACGTTATCAACAACGACAACATTTCTCGTTTTTCTTTTCCAAGTATTTTTATTTTTTAGTTTATAATTATAAATTATACGGTAAGTTCCTGGTGATGTTGTATATATTTTTCCTTGATTACAGTTAATATTTTGATAATTGCCATCTGATCCTTTTGATGTTATATAATCATGATCGAATGAACCTGTTTCACTATTAACATATGATAAGTTACTTGTTCCTAAGTCATGAAAGCAATAATCAGTAATTGAATTATCACCTAAATTAATATAAATATCTAAGGCTTGAAGATAATCATCTTCTTTATCATATGGATAATCGATTTTTATAGTTCCATTAGCATCATAACTTATTTTAATTTTTTGACTTTTATCAACTTTTTCATTGGTGCTTGAATCTATAGTATTTTCACTAAGATATCCGCCATTAGTTAAATCCTCAATGGTTATTGTTACAAAACCTTTCTCTTTACTTAGATTATTTACAATATTACTATTATTGGTTGCATATAGATTAGCAGCTGATTTAATTTTTTCAACAAATTCTTGTTGTTCTTTTAGTTTTTGAGATTTCAATGTTCGATTTAAAGATATTCCTATTGTTATGGCAAATATGCTTAATAAACCGATTGCAATTACTAATTCAATTAGTGTAAATCCTTTTTTATTTTTCATACCATCACTCTATTCTTTTATAATTATATCAAAACAAGTTAATTAAAAAAAGAGATATTTAATCTCTTAGAGCATTTGTAATAATATTTTCAATTAAAAGAACATTGGTAATTGGTCCGATACCACCTGGTACTGGTGTGCACATTGAAGCTTTGTCTTGGATGCTTTCAAAATCAATATCCCCTACCATTTTACCATCTTCAAAATTGATTCCGACATCAATAAGAATTGCATTTTCTTTAATATAATCTTTAGTTAAGAATTTTGCTTTACCGATTGCCATGACAATAATATCTGCGGTTTGAAGTTCTTCTTTTAAATTAATGGTTTTAGAATGACATATAGTAACAGTTGCATTCTTTTTTAGTAATTGGAAGATTAATGGTTTACCAACAATATTACTTCTTCCCATAATAACAACTTTTTTACCTGTTATATCGATATTATAGTAATCCAATACTTCAATAACGGCTTTACTAGTACATGGGATGTTTGCGTCTTCTTGTCCTAGCATTAATTTACCGGCATTGATAATGTTTAGTCCTTCAACATCTTTATGAGCGGGTAATTCATTAATTAATGAAGCACATGTATGTGGTAAAGGTTCTTGGAACATAATACCAGTTATTTCAGGATTATCTTTGACTTCATTAAAATTATTTTTAAATTCAGTTTCATCTTTAGCCATTAATAATTTAAAGTCAATATTATATTTAGCACAGTTTTTTTCAATTCTACCAATATAAACATTGCTGGCATCATCACCTTCAATACCTAAAACTGCTAAACAAGGTTGCTTGGTTAATTTAGCTTGTTTTTCAGTTATTCTTTCAATTATTTTTTCAGTTACTGGTTTTCCTTCTAATGTGATCATTTTACTCTCCTTTATATTTGTTTTCTATTTCTAATAATGTTTGATTAAAATTATTTTTGATTTCTTCATTTTGGATGCCACCTAAGTTAATATAATAGTTTTCATAACTTGATTTAATGGCTGCTTCACTTAAATATAAGCAAATATTATAATCACTTGATAACATTTTATTTCCAACTTTAGATATTTCTTTAGATAATTCTTTAGTTTGATATGCAAGAGATATAACTTCTAAAGCAAATTCTACAGCTTTAGTGCATATTTCTTCATAGCTTTCTGGATCTTCTTTTCTAGTTTTATATTTTGAAAGGAGTTCTTCTAAGATGTCATTATCTTGATCAATTGAATTAAGTGATTTTTCTTTATTTGTTTGAGCTTTTGTAAGAATATCTTTTACCTGTGGTTCAACTTCTTGATATTTAGGTTTGCCAATTGTTAGGTTACAACTATAGATTATTAGACTATTAATTGTTGATAAAACTACACCAACTACGCTTCCTCCAGCAATATGAGTATTAGGGTTTTCTAAATCATTTAAGATGTCTTTTAATTTATTTTGATACATTTAACTCTCCATTACTTCTTTTATTTTTTGTTTTGCTTCGGCAATTGATTCTTCGTTTGGTTCCATAACATAAACATTGTAGTTACCAGTTGAATATGTTTTTTTGCTTGCTCCTGTTCCAGTTACAGCATAAGTATCTATTTGCCATTTAATATTTTCATTAAGTTGCATATTAATTAATTTAGTGATTGTATCTTGGTCAACATTAGTAATTAAACCTTTTGATAGATCTTTTAAGATTGTATTATATTTAGTTATAGTATTTGAACTACTTAAAGCTTTAGTCATCATGGCTTTTAGGATTTGTTGTTGATGTAATTGTCTAGCATTATCGCCTTCTTTATATTGATATCTGTTTCGAGCATATGTTAGAGCTTGTTCGCCAGTTAATTTTTGAGTGCCATATTTGATGTAGTTAACGTTATTGCCGTTTTCTCTTTTAGAGTTATCTGTGCATACATAACCAGAGCCACAATCAATTCCTTGACTATAACGATAGTCTGGTTTTTCGACATCTACGGTAATGCCACCTAAGTTATTAATTATTTTAACAAATGAAGTAAAGTTTACTCTAGCATAATAGTTAACATCGACACCATAAAGTTTACCTAAAGTTTTAGAGCTTTCTTCTACTCCGTAAATACCAGCATG
Source organism: bacterium (assembly GCA_022779465.1). Classification (GTDB taxonomy): domain Bacteria; phylum Bacillota_I; class Bacilli_A; order RF39; family UBA660; genus CAG-533. Next base: position 39,217 of record JALFTB010000003.1, on the reverse strand, counting down.
AGTTAATTTATCTTTAGCATTTTTAGTAGCTAGAGTAACATAATAATCTCTTGGCGTACTTAGTAGTAAGATTTTACTGTTATCTGGATTTACGAAAGCTAAAACATTTACATCACTTCTTGCTGATTTACGAACAGTTCCAGATGTATCTACTCCACTTAAATAAATAACAAATGAATCTTTAGTTACGTCTACTTTTTTAAATTTATTCATAGTTTTAGTTTTGACATCGATTGTATCTAATACTCTTAATTTAGTGTCAGGATGTTCATCTAAGAAAATATCCATTAAAGCTTCTTGCATAATAAGTGCAACATTTTCATCATTTAAAACTGAGTTGATGGCATCAGTTTGAGATTCATAATCTACTTTTTTAAATTTAATCATGTTTTCTAGTAATGATACGGCAGTTTTAACATTTTCTTCATTAGGATTAAATACTGCAATGTTTCTTCTTTTAATATCATTAACTGTTTTAAAAGTACTATCTTCTTTAACATAAATAGCATAACTTTCTGATCTTACCCCATTATCGAAGATATCATTAAAGAAATCAATTGTACCAAAAGCATAGAATATTCCTAAAGCTTCAATAGCCAAGATGAGAACTGATGCAATAGTACAAATCATTTTAGCAAATATTTTAGTTTTCTTGTTTAAGAAAAGTGCGATTACCAAAGTTAATAATCCTACAACAATTACGGCAGGAATTAGGTATTTATTTGGTAATACATTAAAGTATATAATTACATTTACTGCTAGTACTGTAATAAATACTAAAATAAAAGATAATATTTTATAAAATTTATTTGTAGTCTTTTTTTGTTTTTTTGCCATATTTATCGCCTCTTCAATAGTTTACCATAATAATTATAATAAAAAGTCTTTTGTGTAAACAAAGGACTTTTTATTTGACAAATAATTTCTTTCTTTTTAAGATTCCAATGATTATTGGAAGTAAAATTACTAAATATATATACCAATAGTTAAATTTAAATAGGAAATTAACTAAAATTATTAATAAACCAAAAATTGAATAGAAAATATAAATCATTTTATCAAAGAATAAATACATTAAGATAGATGCAATTACATATATTCCACTTAAAATCCATACGGTATATTTTGTAATATTTTGAACTTTTTGACCTTTGGTTGTATTACTTGCTTTCTTTGATTCAATCTTAATAATATCATCTAAAGCATTTACATTTGATTTATGTAAGAATAAATCTACTCCAACGTGTTCTTGAGGTAAAGTAACTCTGACATTTACTTCTTCTTTGATGGTTGGAAAATAAACGTAGGCACCAGCTTTATTACCATTTTCATAAGTTATTTCTCTTAGGGTACCACTTTGATTACCATGCATCCAAAAGTGATATAAATCATCTTTGGTTGGATAAGGTAAGATTACTCTTAAATAAGTAGCTTCTGCATTATATTTTAGATTTTTAAAAGTATAGTTTAATTCTTTAACATCATTATGTTTTACTACTACATTAGTTACTGCATATTGAAAAAAGAACGCTACTTTCTTTTTTTTAACCGGATAGAAGATTTTTAAGTTACCTGTACCATCTTCATTATCGTGAAATGTATATGTATTATTTTGAGGATTATCTAAATCTAATTCACTAAAGTTTTTAGTTACTTTTGAATCTAAAGTATTAAAATCAAATGTATCTTTATCCCCTACTTCAAAAGCTGATACTCTAGAAATACTTATACCTTGACCGTTATAAATAGTTCCATTATCTAATTCAACAGTTTTATTGTCCCAAGCTTTATCTCCAAAGCTATAATAATTCAATTTGCGAGATAAAAAATCTGTTGTACCTTCAATTATTACTAATTCTTTAACGTTTAGGGCTCCACCTATTTCTATTTCACTATCAATATAGTGATTTATTACTTTATAGCCATCAGCATTAACTATAAAAGGAGTTAATAAAGCTACTATTAAGAATGTCATTATTTTTTTCATGCTATCACCTTTTAAATGATAACATTTAATTTTTTTGTTGTAAAGTAATGATAAGCAAAAATATACTTGGAAAAATAAGTAATGTTTCAATGTGAGTAAATATTTCTTTTAGGTAATTTAAAAGATTACCACCAATGATAAATGTATTTAGATAGATAATCCAAAACATTAATGAATAACTAATTAGAAATAAATATATGATTATTTTGATTAATCTTTGCATAATAAATTTTATGATAAAAAAAGTATCTTATGAAGATACTTTAGCTTTATAATATACTTTTTGAGGTTCTAGAGTTATACCTTTTTGTTTATATAATTCTGAAACTGTAACAATGTTATAACCTTGTTCATGGAAGTATGGAACTAAGATTTTTACTGCTTCAAGTGTTGTTTTATATAAATCATGGAAAAGGATAATATCACCATCTTTAGTTTGAGCTTTAGTTAATTCGACGATTTTTTCGGTATTTCTGCTTTCCCAATCTCTGGTATCAACACTCCATTTAATAATAGGTTTATCGATAACGGCTTTTATTTTGTCATTTGCTAAACCATATGGTGGTCTTATTAATTCCATTGTTTGACCAGTTATACTATAAAATAAATCATTATTATCAGTTAGTTTTGATTTAGCTTTATCTGGTTTTAATTTATTTAAATTTGAATGATCTGTTGTATGATTTCCTACTTCAAAACCACGTTCAACTACTTCTTTAACAATATCACTTTGAGGTCTAATCATATAACCTACTTGAAAGAATGTTGCTTTATAACCATATTCATCTAAGACATCCATAATCTCTGATGTGTATTTACTTGGTCCATCATCAAAAGTAAAGGAGATTACTTTGTCATAATTAACTTTAGTAGTAGTCATAGGAACGTAATCAGTGTCTTCTTTAAATTTAAGGTTGATTACTTCTTTTAATTCATTATAGTTAATATCAAATTTATCGATTTTGTTATCTTCAGTTAAAATAAGTTCTAGTGAATTATCTTTAAGAAAATATTTATAATTATTAAATACTAATTTATCTGGATTAATATTTAGTTTTTTATTTAAAATATAAGTTTTAACTATTTCTTTTAGTTTTCCTTGATTAGTTATTAGTTTATCTAAACTTATTGAATTACCTTCTTGATCAAAGATAAAACTATCATAAGATGTTATTTTGTTTTTAGTGTATTTATTAAATAAGATACTTACATATTTATCTACATAATTAATTTGATAATCTATTTTATCAGCATATCCTTTTTTGATACCTTTTAGATAATTATTTATTTGAATATTAATATCATTATTTTTAAAATATGGATATGTGACATCTACTGTTTCTATTTTAGTATCTTTTTTTATATATAGATAATGATTATTAGTACTTAAAGTTCCTACTTTTATTATTAAAGATAAAATAACTATTATTAACATTAAGATTAAATATAAAATTGTTTCATTTTTACTGCTCATTTTTACCTCACATTTTTATTATAACTCTTTTTTTATTATTTAAAAATGGTTTAGGGTGTTTATCTAGAAATTTTCACGTTTTTGACAAAAAATTATTGCACTTATTTGGTTATTATGTTATATTTAAGAAGTCATGTGGATCTTTAGCTCAGTTGGTTAGAGCTCCCGGCTCATAACCGGTTGGTCGTAGGTTCGAGTCCTACAAGATCCACCATTTTTTTTGCAGGTATGGCGGAATTGGCAGACGCGCTAGACTTAGGATCTAGTGAAGCAATTCGTGCAGGTTCAAGTCCTGTTACCTGCACCATCTGATAATTAACTTGCTTAGGCAAGTTTTTTTATTGATAAAAATAATATTTTATTGTATTATGCATTTAGCAATTAATTTTGCATAAATTAAAAAAAGGAACATCCAATTTTTGCATGTTGAGTGTTGCCAATTTAAGTTGGTTCCACCTAAATCATTGCTGAGTTAGGTGGATTTCTTTTATATTAATACTATAAATAATAAAAGAATGATAATTATTACAAAAGATAGTATTAAAAAAAATAGTAATGAGTTTATTCATTACTACTTATTTTGTAACATATTTAATAGATCAATTTTAAACATATCTTTTTCAGCGTTAGCTTTACTAATCATAACACCTTTATATGTAGTTAATTCAGCCATATGACCTTCTAATAAAATATCTGAAGGTGTAATTGTATCTAGCATAACTATATTTTCTTTTTTATAAACAATATAATGTAATTTAATATCACCATGAACTTGACTAAACATATGGTCACTTGGTAATTTTAATTCATAAGTTTCTGTATTTTCTTTTTTATTTTTAGAAATAAGTTCTCCTAAAAACTTACCATTTCTTAACGATGGATAATATTCAAAGTTTAATTTCTTAAAAGCAAGCATATTGTATTTCTTTAATGCTCTTTCTAACTTTTTATATTCATTTTCGTTAATATAATCTAGAATAAATCCTTTCATAATAATAACCCCCTAAACTCTTAATGTGGCTACATTATAGCATAATTAAGAGCTTTTGTCAAATTTGTGTATACTTATACTTTAGATGTGGACTTTAATTTTAACAAATTATAGATTTTTAGTCAATAAAAAAAATACTAATTTTAGTATTTCTTAATCAAATATAGATTTATCTTTTACTAGTTCGCATTTTCCTTCTCCTGGTTTATCTCCAGGAACATATTCTTGACCAACAATTGGACATGAGGTTTTGGTTATGGCATCTTTTAAGAAACCGCCAAAATAATTTACTAATGCGATTATTAGTACTGTTACAACTCCAATGATTACTACATATTCGACTAGGGCTTGTCCCTTGTGGTTTAATCTTTTCATTAGCGTTCACCTATTATTATTATCATATTTTTTTGTTAATTTGTCAATTATATTATATAATTATAGTGGTGAGTAAATGTTAAGGATTGTTGAAGCTAAAACGTTTAAAGATAAACTTATTGGTTTTATGGGAAAAGAACATATTGATTATGGTTTATTTTTTAGGAATGTTAACTCTATTCATACTTTTTTTATGAAGGAGTCGATAGATATTGTTGGTTTAGATAAGAATATGGTTGTTAGAGAGGTTTATTTTAATGTTTCTCCTAACAAAATTATTTTCTTGAGGAAATCTAAGCATACGTTAGAATTACCTAAATTTGCAGCTAAAAACTATAAAATTGGGGATTTTTTTAAGATATAAGAGAGTTTACTCTTTATTTTTTTTGACTTTTTTGTTAAACTATATACGTTATTGAAAGGGGTGCCTATTTTATGGAATTACCAAATTTTAAGATTTTAGATGAATCTAATAAGATATTGCATAAGAAATCTAGTAATGTTACTTTTCCATTAGATGAAGAAACTAAAAAGTTAATTGATGATTCTTTAACTTATTTGGAGATGAGTCAAATTGAAGAATATAGTGAAAAGTATGATTTAAGACCAGGTATGGGTTTATCTTTTGTACAAATAGGTATTTTAAAAAGAATATTTGTAGTGTCTGAGGAGATTGAAGAAGGTAAATTTAATAGATATGTTGTAATTAATCCTCGTGTTAAAAGTGTGAGTGAAGAATTAATTTATGTTGGTGAAGGTGAAGGTTGTTTAAGTGTTAACCGTGAGGTTGAAGGTATTGTGCCTAGACATGCAAGAATAACTGTAGAAGCTTATGATGAAAATGGTGATCTATATGATATTAGAGTTCGTGAAGATATGGCAGTAGCTTTTCAACATGAATTAGATCATTTAGATGGTATCTTATTTGTTGATAAAATTGATAAAAAAAATCCTTATAAAAATAAGGATCTTATGAGAGAGATTTAGGTCTCTCTTTTTTTATCTTTTAGTTTCGATTTGGTAATCATCTTCTAAGGAGAATTCAACGTTTTCATTAATCCAATCTTTACGTGGTTCAACTTCATCTCCCATTAGGACGCTTACTCTTTTTTCAGCTAAAACGGCATCAGAAATATCAACTTTAATTAAGTTACGATGTTCAGGGTCCATTGTTGTTTCCCATAATGGAGTTGGATTCATTTCACCTAAACCTTTATATCTTTGAACTTTATAGTTAGTTTTGTTTTTAGTACAATCTTTTAATTCTTCATTAGTCCAGCAATATTCATGTTTATTACCATACTCTACTTTATAAAGAGGTGGCATAGCAATATATAAGTGACCATGTTCAATTAATGGTTTCATGAAGCGATAGAAGAATGTTAATAGTAAGCATTGAATATGGGCACCATCATCATCGGCATCGGTCATGATTACGACTTTGTCATAATTTATATCTTTAATATCAAAGTCTGGTCCATACCCTGCTCCAATACAATGAATCATAGTATTTATTTCTTCGTTTTTGAAGATATCTGCTGTTGAAGCTTTTTCAGTATTAATTATTTTACCTCTTAATGGTAAGATGGCTTGAAATTTACGGTTACGAGCTTTTTTAGCGGTTCCTCCGGCTGAATTTCCTTCGACGATGAATAATTCGTTTATTTTAGGATTTCGAGCTTGTGGAGGGGTTAATTTACCACTTAAATTACGTGCTTCATTCTTTTTACTTTTGCCATTACGAGCTTCTTCTCTAGCCTTTCTGGCAGCTTCACGAGCTATTTTACTTTTACTCATTTTATCAATGATTGTAACAGAGATTTCTCTATTTTCTTCTAAGTAGTATTTTAAGCTGTCATAAACTATTGATTCAACGACAGGTCTTGCTTCTGGAGTACCTAACTTACCTTTAGTTTGTCCTTCGAATTGTAAAAGATTTTCGGGGATTTTTAAATTTATAACGGCAGTTAGTCCTTCACGAACATCACTACCTTCAAAGTTAGCATCTTTAGCTTTAAGAAGATTGTTATTTCTAGCATAATCATTAAAGGCTTTGGTTATACCAGTTTTAAATCCTACTTCATGAGTTCCACCATCAATGGTTTTAACATTATTAACAAAAGATATTATACTTTCATTATAAGAGTCAGTATATTGAAGAGCGATATCTACTTCAATATTATTTTTAGTACCATGAATAGGAACTACTTTATGTAAGACTTTTTTATCTTCATTAATGTAATCAACAAATGAGATTAAACCATTTTCATAATGGTATGAAACTTTTTTATTATCAGGAACGTCTTCTATTTCACAAGTTAATTCTTTAAGTAAGAAAGCACTTTCTTGCATTCTTTCACAGATGGTTGTGTAACTAAAGCTTAGATTTTTAAATATTTCGGCATTTGGTTTAAAGGTTACGATTGTTCCGGTTTTATTGGTTGTACCAATTTTCTTTAGAGGAACATCTACTTTGCCACCTTCTTTAAATTTAATTTGATGAATAGCGCCATCTCTTAAAATTGTTACTTCCATCCAATCGCTTAAAGCGTTAACTACTGAGGCACCTACTCCGTGAAGACCACCTGATACTTTATAACCATTAGTTTCGAATTTACCACCAGCATGAAGTATTGTATAAATTACTTCGGGAGTACTTTTACCACTTTTATGCATTCCGGTTGGAACACCACGTCCATTATCAGCGATAGTTATGCTTCCATCTTTATTTATTCTTACAGTTATTTTATTACCATAACCATTTATTATTTCATCTACTGAGTTATCAATTATTTCCCATACTAGATGATGTAAGCCTCTTTTATCGGTACTACCAATGTACATACCAGGTCTTTTTCTTACGGCTTCTAATCCTTCTAATATTGTAATTGAACTTTCATCGTATTTTGCCATCAAGTATCACCTTTGTTAAGTATATCAAAAGTACAAAAAAAAGACAAATTATATTGTCTTATTTGTGTCAATTTCTTCGGTATTACGGGCTTCTTTGATAGCTGGAAGTTCCATATCATCATTGATACCTGCATTACTCATAATATTTATTAAACCAGTATCTGATTGTTCTAGAGGTATTTCTTTTTCAGCAGGTGCTGGTTCTTCTTTTTTTAAATTTTTTAATTTAGCTAAACGTGCTTTTATTTCATCATTTGAAATATGAATACTTTGAGTATTAGTTAATTCTTTATTTTCTTCCTTTTCTTCTTTAGGTTCTTCTAGAACTACAGGTGTATCTTGAATAACTGGTGTTTCTTCTTGTGTTTCTTCTTGTGTTTCTTCTTTATTTAACTCTTCTTCAGTCATTTCTGGATATATAACTGGTAATTCTTCTGTAAATAATTCACCAATTGATTTATCTTCAAGATCTTCTTTTACTGGTTCTAGATATACTGAATCGTTTGTTTCTGGTTTATTTAATTCATTTGTTTCGGGAATAGTTAATGGAATTTCTTCATTTTGAACTGGACTTGGAGTTAAATCTTCATTGTTATTATAATTATTAGTATCCATTAATACTTTATTAAAGATTTGAGTTTCAGAATAATATTCTGGTTCATATTCTTCTTGTTCTTCTTTAATTTCTTCGGTTGGTTCTTCTTTAAGTTCTACTTTTACAGGTTCTTTTACTTCTTCTTGTGGTTCACTTTTTAAAGCTGGATTGTTTTTTTCAACTTCTTTTAAGATTTTATCTTCTTTTTTAGCTTTAACTATAGTAATAATAATTAATACAACAAAGATTAACGCGATTGCTCCTAAGATTAAGTAAAAATATAACATTCCATGTTCGGTATTATAAATTGTATCTAAAATATTTCTTAATTTATCCATTTTTGTCATCCCTTTATTCTATTATTAGTTTAGCAGATGAGTAATAAAAAAGCAATAGAATTATTTATCTACTGCTTATTATCTACTATACCAATATGTATTTTTATTTGGTAATTTTAAGGTTTTTTGAGGGTCAAATGTTTTAGCTAAGAAGGTACTATAAGATGAATATGTTCTTCCATACCATCCTTCAGCTAAAGTAAAGTGCAAGTGAGCTCCAGTTGAACATTTTTCCCAACTTTGTGTTTTTTTACCTCCACCTACTTTACCAATTACAGTATTACTTGTAACACTGTCTCCTACTTTAACATTGATTGATAATAAATGTAGGTATGCTGAGGTGTATTTTTTACCATTAATTGTATGATAAATATAAACTTGACGACCTCCACAAATCTTTTTATAGGTTTTATCAATAATCATACCTACTTGACCATTGGCGGTTGCATAGACATTAGTACCTTCTTTATTGCCACCAATGTCTACTCCACTATGGAATTTCTTGTAATTATAAATTGGATGAATACGATAACCATAATAACTTGTAATTGTTCCTTTAGTTAATGGTTTTCTAAATCTGGTGTCACCTCTAACACTAACACATTGATCTAGATTCTCGTTTTCTTTACATCCTAGACTTTCATAATATTTAATTAGATCGGCAACACCATCTATTTGTTCTTGAATATCCATTGATATTTCCGTAATTTCATCTAACTGAGTTCCTAGAGAGTCTAATTGTTTCTCTAGATTAGAAATGCTTTTATTAAGTTGTACTTCTTTATTTGCTAAGTCTTTTTGTAAATCTTCATTATATTTAACTTTTGATTCCCAGTCTTCAATTTGATCATTATTATAGTTTAAGATTTGTTTTACTAGTGAATATCTATAAACTAAATCAGCATAACTATCAGCATTAAAAACATAATCTAAATAGATGTTTTCTCCTTCCATTACTTGGTAAGAGTTCATTAATTTTTTAATGCTTCCTTTGGTTGAATTTATTTCATCAGTTAACGTTTCAATTTCTTTTTTTGATGCTTCGATTTGTTTTTTGCCAGTTTCAATAGCTTGTTGTGATGAGAAAATATTATTTTTAGCACTACTTATTTGGTTTTTAGTTTGTTTTTTAGCGTTATCTTGAGTTTTCTTTTTATTTTTTAAAGTGTTTAGTTCTTTTCTTAATTCAGCTAAAGTATTAGCGTCACTAGCATTAACTGTTGGCATAATAAATAGCATTAAGGAAAGAGTAAAGATTAAATATTTAGTTAGTTTCTTTCTCATATTGTTAAGTACTTTCTAACGGCTCTAACGCTACCAAACATACCTACTACTGATCCGATAATAAAGATTAGTAATGAGGTCATATATACAACATCATTAGGATTAACTAATTTTATAACACTCATGATATTTGATAAGCCAGCAATATCTAATGCATTATAAGCAAAGCTATAACCAAATATTGTTACTAAGATAGGTATTATTGATCCTATCATTCCAATTAAGAATCCTTCGATTAGGAATGGTAATTTTATTACAGTGTTACTTGTTCCGACTAAACGCATAATATCAATTTCTTTTTTACGACTAAAGATTGTTATTTTAATTGTATTATTTATTAAGAATACAGTTACTAAAATAAGCCCTACTACTAAGATAATAGTTCCATTTTTAACATAATCAAATACTTTAATTAATTCATTAACCATTGATTCACCATATTTAACGATATCTACTTTATCAATGTTTTTAATGGTTGTTACAGTTTCATTAATATCTTTAACATCTTTTACTTCAATAATATAAGAATCTTGTAAAGGGTTTTCATTTTCATCCCAAGTTGCGATTATTTTAGCAAATGTTTCATTTTCGTTAGCCATTTGATTTTTAATATCTTCTTTTGATTTATATGTTACTTTTTTAATATTGTCAGTTTTTTCAAGTAGTTCTTTGGTATTACTTAGTTCTTCTTTGGTTACACTTTTATCCATAAAAACCACGATGGTTAGTTCTTGTTCGATTTCTTTTGTAATATTATTAACGTTATATGAGATTAAGAAACCAATTGATACTAATATTAAAGTTATGATTGTACAGGTTATTGAAGCGATACTTAAACTAAAGTTACGAGCAATACTTTTACATGCGTTAATAAAGCTTCGACCAATTATTCTAAATATTCTCATTTACTTTATAACTTCCTTTCAAATAATCTCCTTCTATTAAACCATCTTTAATAACTACTACTCTCTTCTTCATTCTATTTACGATATCTTTATCATGAGTAGCCATCACAACGGTTGTTCCTAGTTCTTTATTAATCTTATTGATTACATCCATTATTTCTTTAGATGTATCGGGGTCTAAGTTTCCAGTAGGTTCATCACAAAGAAGTAATTTTGGTTTATTAACAATTGCTCTTGCAATACATACTCTTTGTTGTTCTCCACCTGATAGTTCATAAGGGAAACTTCTAACTTTATGAGATAAGCCAACTTGTTCTAGAGCTGCTAAAACTAAAGGTCTTATTTCAGCTGAACTTAAACCATAACTTTCTAAAGGATAAGCTACATTTTCATAAACAGTTAATTTAGGTAATAGTTTATAATCTTGGAAAACAATACCTATTTTTCTTCTTAATTTATATATTTTACTATTTCTTAATTTAGCTACGTTGATACCACCAACTGTAACACTACCTTTGGTAGGTTTTTCTTCACGATATAAGAGTTTAATTAAAGTACTTTTACCACTAGCAGTGTGCCCAATGATGAAAACAAAGTCACCTTTTTTAATTTTTAGGTTAACTCCTGCTAAGCCTGTTACACCATTTTTATATACTTTATAAACATCTTTTAATTCTATAAATTCCATATGATATACCACCTTATACTTAGATTATAACATAAGAAAACCACTTAAGTTTTGGTAATAAGTGGATTTTACATTAAATTTATATTACATTTGGAAATCTGACTTACTAAAATCAACTGTTTTTAGTGGATCAATTCCGTACTTTAAGCTTAAAGACGTTAACATATTATTATAAGTTTCTAGGGACATATCAACATTATAAATAACGGGTGTTTTTAAGTCTTTAGTATTCCATTTCTTTTTTTTACTAGAATATCTAGGAATAGTTATAGCTTTAGCTTTTTCATATAAATGAATTTGATCTTGATGACATTTTAAATACCCATGAGCTAACATATTTCGCATTTGAATATGAAATGATGGATAAACACCTTGACTTATTTGATATAGCCTACGATTATATCTATTTAATGTGTATTTAATTGACTTTTCTTGGTCTGATATTTCTTCATCATGAGGATATTCTTTAATTTGTTCTAATGATGTAATTAATTGTTTAATGGCTTCTTTATAATAGTTTTTAGCATAACCAAAATCAATATTCATATCTTGTTTAAATAATTTACCAACCAGGTAACTATTTTCTCTAAAGTCGGCAGTTGAACAAATATTGTTAACTACTAAGTTGCCATATGCTTTAACAATAAATCCAAGAGATTCTTCTAAGTATAGATAATCTTCTGGAGTTAATTCTTCATTATTGTAAATTTTAAATAAAACATGTTTTAAACAACAATATGATAAAGTATTATTTACATCTTCATTTTTAGAGGTTATGTAATGGTTATACATATGTCTTACTTGATCATCATATGTCTTTAATTTAGCAAATAAAGGACTGTTTATGAGGTCTTCAAAGTCTTTATAATCTAAATGTCTATGAGATAAAATAATTGCGCCATCTAGGTCTTTATTTAGGTCTTTAATGAACTTCTTAATTTTAGTTATATGTTCTTCTGGTCCATCTTGATCAGTTATACGATCATTTAAACCTTGTAAAATAACTTGTCTCATTAACTGATAAATATCATTAAATTCTTCAATAGGAGCATCTTCTCTTAACCCTAAAGCTTGTTTAACTTTATCTTTACTTCCAGTTCCTAGTTCAATATCAATTAAACTAATATAGCCTTTAGCAATATAAGAACGAAAATCACTAGGAATAAGAGGTTTATCTGAGCGATAGTTAAAAGTTACACTTTCACTCATGCCTTTTTTAAAATCACTTCTAGTGTCTGATAGAACACTAAATAATAAAGCCTCTAACCATTTAGGATCAATAAATGCTTCATAGTAAGGAGTTTTAATATGAAAGTTACCATCTTCAGTGATGTCGAAACTTTTATGAGCTAAGGCGTTACGGATATATCTAACTTGAGTTTCATAAGGAATGTCGGTATTTTCAGTAACGATACCAATCCCATATTCCATATATTTACTATTTTCATAACTATAACCACTATTTACTCTTTCAAATGATTTCATAGTAAATACTTCTTCTAGAGTTTGTTTATTTTTAATATCAACAATATCTATATTACTTTGGTAGTAACATAAAAGCATAAAGGTTACTATTTGTTCATAGTAAGTTTTTAAATATGGTAAATGTTTAGTATCATGATCTTTAGTAAACTCTAATAGGTGGTGATAACCAATGGCAGCTTTTTCTAATAAGTCTTTATTTGTCATTGATATCCTCCGGAATTAAGTTAACGTTACTGATAGAAACAAAACGTTTGGTTATTTTTTCAGTTGTAGTATGAATATCTTCAACGTCTTTAGAGACTGTATTGATGCTTCTTGATAATTTATCCCAACGTTCACGGTAACGAGAGAATTCAACTCCTAATTTAGTTAATTCTTCATGAATAACTTTAGCGTATTTATCTCTTTCAATATTTTTTAGAATCATACTTATAATGGTTAAAGTACTCATTAAAGTTGTTGGACTACAAATCCAGACTTTTGATTTATAAGAGTATTCAATTAAATCAGGATGATAAGCATTTATTTCGGCAAAGATAGCTTCAGCTGGTAAGAACATAATAGCTTCACTAGCGGTTTCACCGGGAATGATATATTTATTTTTAATGGCATCAATATGTTTTTTAACATCTTGTTTAAATGCTTTAGTGGCTAGTTCTCTTTCTAATTTATCTTTCTTTTGATCTGTCATAATTTGATAATGCTCTAATGGGAATTTTGAATCAATAGCAATTGTTCCAAGTGGTTCTGGAGCATAAAGAATGGCATCAGCAATGTAGCCATTAGACATAGTTACTTGAGTTTTATAAATTTTATCATTAATACCAAAGACACTATTAAAGATATAATTTAAGTTAGTTTCACCAAAGATACCTCTAGTTTTTTTATCAGTTAAGACTGATTGAAGACCAATAATATCATTTGATAAGCCATCGATTTTCTTTTGAGCTTCATCAATTTTACTGATTCTTTCTAAAATAGATGAAAAAGTTTTATTGGTTTTTTCAAAGTTAGAATCTAATCTTTCATTGACTTTATCATTAATATAATTTAAGCGTTTTTCAATTACTTCATTAGTTTCTTTAAAGTCTTTTTCAATATTTTTACTAAATTCATATTTAAAGTCACCTAGTGATCTAATTAAGTCAGTTTCAAATTTTCCTAGTTTTTCGGTTATATCATCATTATTAGTCTTTTTTGATAATAAGACAATTAAAAGAATGATTACTATTACTAAAAGTCCTAAAATTATATATTCTAATATTTCCATAAAATCCCTACTCTATTCTATATTTTTTATTTACTATTTTACTTAAAATGAAGGCAACAAGCATCATTATACCAATTTCAATTAATACTTTAGGATTAGAGATACTTTCAATTAAACTAGTACCAATAAATCCCCAGAAATATACTAAAAAGATTTTACCTATAATAATTGAGATAAGATATTTTTTAGTATTCATATTTGATAAGCCAGCAGCAATATTAACCATAAAGGCTGGTGTAAAAGGAATGGCAATTAAAATTGTTAATTGTTCTAATGATAGTTTATCGATTCTCCTCATTAAACGATGTAATTTTTTATGTTCTTTTTTATCTAACATGTTATCAAAGTGTGATTTTAATTTATTACGACATAATCGATATGATAAATAACAACCTACTATAGTTAAAATCCAACTTACTAAGAATCCTACTAAAGATCCCATATAATAAAAATTTATGGTAATAAATAAAGCAAGTGGTAAGATGGGAAGAATTGATTCTATTATAATAAGAAGACCCGCTAAAATAGGAGCAAATGCTCCGATGTCGTTCATTAAATTAGTTACAATTGTATCAATAAATTCTAATATATTCATGTTTTTATTATAAAACAAAAAGGACTTAATTAAAAGTCCTTTTTTTACAGCACTAGTGTAGTGTTATATCCATATGCTTCTAGAATAGATGCCACTTTTTTAGCTTTTTTACCCGTCTTACAATAAAAATAATATTTATTATTTTTATTTAAATATTTATTATGATTATTTAACAGATTATCAAATGGTATGAACTGGGTATCTAAATTAATTAGAACACCGTCGTTCTGATAATCCTTCCTATAAATTGTTTTCATATTATAGTATATTCATAATAAATATAAGCTTGTAGGGTAATTTTCCTAAAAGATGATAAACAGTTACATAAACACTAGCTGTTTTGATATTGACATAACAACTAATATCCTTAGTTGTCAATTAAATTATAGCAGATGAATTTACCAAATACAATATATAATTAAACAAAAAAATTGCATTTTTGCAATTTTTCTATTCATTGTCATCATGAAAGAAGTCATCATAGAATTCATCATCAGTAACATCGCCTACTACTAAGCTATCATTATCAATGTTAATTACGGGTTCTGATGGTTTAGTTTCTTTCTTATCATCAGTACTTTTCATAAAATCATCAAATCTTTCAACTATGGTAGCGTCTAATTTGTCATAATCATCAGATTGAGATACTTCTTCTAAATTTTCATATTCTTCATCTTGTTTTGGTGGTTCAATAGTTGGAATAGATTCTATTGGAGGAACATTGGTTGTCTTCCCTTCTTTTTGCATGCTTGCTTCTTTTTCAGCAATTTTGGCATCTATTCTTTTAATTAAACTATCGATATCAAATTTTGAAGTTAATTCAGTATTTTGAGTTGGTTTAATTGCGGTAATTGTATTTGAATCATCATGAGATGGTTCTTCGACTGGTGACAATTTTCCAAATAATGTATTTAAATTATCGTTCTTTGTATCTGATGCTTCTTTTTCTTCTTTTACTTCATTTACTGGACTAGCCATATTAAATGGATTTAAGGCATTAAAGTCATAAGTTGTTGGTTCTGTAAATGATGTAGGAGATGCCGGAGCCGTATTATTTTCAGCTTTAGGTATTGCTTCAAATATAGGAGCTCCACCAGTCGGATTAGCTGGTTCATTTTTAGGAGCTGTGCCAACTGGGTTGTTGTCTAAAGCTTCAAATAATTTATTTCTCTTTTTAACTTTGACAAATTCTTTAATATCAAATTGGTCAATTTCTCTTTTTTCACGGCTAACTAACTTACCTTCGCCATAGCCTTGAGTACCCCAATCTATTTCAAAACTTGGAGTTAATTTAGTTCTAAATGGATTTTCTCTACTTCTTAGAATAACTACTTCAAATAACTTAAGTTTTTGTAAGTCTGATACAGTAATTAATGGAGTTGATGCAGTTTTATCTTTTTCTTTTGATTTAACTTCTCCACATAATTTACTAATTTCTTCTAAAGCTGATAATTCAGTAGTCATTAAGTAAATAAGATTTCCACAGTTACTTCGAATTGTTTCAGCAGTTTCTTTACCGTATACATCATTTAATTGAGCAAAGTTCTGAATAATAAAGGTAAATCTAATAGCTCTTGAACGAGCTGCTGTAACCATGGTTGTAACATCTTTTAATGGTGGCATATTTGCAAACTCATCTAAGATGAAATTAGTTCTAAATGGTAATTTACCTTTTGGACAATGTTGTGCAACATCAATTAATGTTTCATATGCTTGTTTTAAGAAGATTGTTGCTAAAGCATGATACGTTGTTTTTTCATCATGAATGATCATGAAGATTGCGGTTTTTTGAGTACCTATTTCTCTCATGTTGAAGTCACTATAAGAAAGCATTTCTGATAGTTCTCCACCACGGGCAAATAGTCTGATTTTTTGTCTAAATACAGAAAGAATTGATCCTTTAGTATCAGTTGGTGCATTAATTGTGTTTGATGCGAAGATATAAGCCGGATGTTTTTCTCCTTTTAAAGTAAAATATTCTTTAGTAAAGTTTGATGTCGCAAAACTATCCTCACCAACACTTGACATATAGTTAATTGAATTTAAATTTATTTGTTCTTCTTTAGCATCTTCAAATAAACCTAAAGCTAAGGCACAAAAAAAATCTGATGCCGATTTTTCCCAGAATGGGTCGTTTTTATTTTCGGGATCATAAATAATATTTAAAGCTACGTCTTCTAAAAGTTCAGTAGCTTTATCAGTATTACCAGCTTTATATAATTGATATGGCAATGTTAAAGGGTTCCATGCATTTCCCATTTGAGGGTCACGGAAGTTTAAAACTACAATTTTATAACCTTTAGCACGTAACATTTCTGAATGATCACGATATAACTCACCTTTAGGGTCAGTTAAAATCATACTTTCGCCCTTACGAGCTAAAGTTTGAACTTGAGGGTCTACTAAACATTTAGTTTTACCAGAACCGGTAGCACCAATAACTAGTGTATGATAATCGCCATTATCTACCCATATTTCTTTACCATTATTAATTAAAGGAATACCAGCTGCTTTAATATCTTGATCTTTAATTAATACTTTTTCAACTCCTTCAGATTTTTTTATTTCGTCTGGTTTAGCCCAACGACTATAACCTTTTTCATCTTTTTCACCAAATTTAAGACCTATACCAGAGCCTTTTTCATGTTCAAAGATAGTTGATGATACACTCATAAATACGCCAACTAAAACAGCGAAAAATAATATTAAAGTTGGAACTATATAAGATGGCCCTAATCCAGCAAAAAAGTTAAAACCATAAAATTTTCCAGTTGATAAAAGTGATGAAATATTTATGACTGCTAATGATGAAAATATAAATAATACAACGCAAAAGATTATAAAGATAGTAAAGTCTTTAGCAGTTACTTTAAATTTCATAATATCACTCCTTCATTTATTGATTATATAATAGAATAAATAATTTTTCTATAATTATTTATTAGATTTTAATACTTTAATACCAATTATTAAGGCTCCAAGGACTACGATACCACCAATTGCGATAAGAACTTTATTAATTACTTTATTTGATTCAGATGATGATAATCTTTGATTGTCAGTAATCTTTTTAGTTTGATCTAGTTTTATAATAATTTCTTTAATACCATAATTATCTTTTCTAATTACCCATGTATATTCATTACCATTTACGGTATCAGCATTATTTTGAATCACTTTATAATCAGTTACAATTTTAAAATAAATAATATCTAATTGAGTATATCTTTTAAAAACATACCAATTATTACAGCTACTATTTATAGTTAATGTGTTTTCATTATTTTCATAAAAATTTTGATCACCTAATAATTCAGTTAATTCACTGTATTTATATTCTGAAATTGTTTTAAATTGATAATTAAAATCAAGTTCATAATAACCTTCGTCCAATTTTTTAAAATCTTTATTATATACTTCCAAATTTTTATATAGATTTTGATCTATATCGGTATATTCTGAATTATCTTTTTTTCTTTTATCTACTATGATGTTAGAAACTTTAATTGTATTCTGAAGTTCACTTTCAGTAGGTATTTCTTCATATGATTGGATTTTACCATTACCTTTAAGAGATAATTCATCTTTTATTTCATTTGAATTTATATATAATGTATATTTTGCTTCACAACCACATAATAATAGTGTTGTTAAAATTATTAAAATTATTTTTTTTACCATGAGCACACCTTATCTAAATAGGATTGAATTGTCTTTATCCTGTAATGACTAGCTGATATTTGAGCCGGCGTTTTAGTACTGAATATTAGACCATTATTTACTCCGTTATATGTTCCAGTAGACTCTAATGTTACTAAATAACTACCTTTATTTTCAATTATCATAATTATATGACCATCGTTTACTAAATAATCACCTGTTTCGGCATTTTCAAAACTAATTTTTTCACCAAGATTTAAAAAGGTTGATGTTCCTCCGGCTACTGGTGCATTTGCCACAATACTATAAGCCCAAGAAGTAAAACCTGAACAGTCAAATCCGAAAATGTTATAACATGTGGTTGGCGAGCAAGAGGTACCATATTTTTTTCCATAATCAGGGTTTAATATAACATAATTACCACT
Source organism: bacterium (assembly GCA_022779465.1). Lineage (GTDB taxonomy): Bacteria > Bacillota_I > Bacilli_A > RF39 > UBA660 > CAG-533. Next base: position 20,232 of record JALFTB010000003.1, on the reverse strand, counting down.
ATGTTCTCCTCCCCAATAATATGGAATTCGATAACCTCTTTGATATAGATTATACGCTAATGTAACTCCGGCAGCAGCAGCCGCTTGTTTAGTGCATTTCCCAGCTTTATTTATTGCGGCAGAAATTGATTCTTCTAAACTTTTAAAACCGTCTTCTCCAAGAGCTTCTGTGATAGGAATTGTTAATAATTCAGTATTTTCTATTCCATTAGGATAATCATCTAATAATGAGTAATTTCCCATTTTAGTAACGTTATTCATAATATAGTTAATAACAATATAGTGAATTTGTTGATTAGTTATATCTTGATAATGTATCCCATCTTCTTGAGTGTATAAATAATCTTTTATTTGTGTGTAAGAATCTATATATTTGTCGCCTACTGCTGCTTTTAATTTATTGTTAAATGGTATTATATTAGCATTTTTAACTGTGTAACCATATGATTTTGCTTTAGTTTCATCAACTGGATTTACTGATAAAAAGAAATAATAAACTCCATCATCATTTGAATTTAAATATGTATTATAAAAATTCAAATATGAGTCAATAGAAGATAAGTCATTGACACCTAAATTGAAAACAATAAAAGATATTTTATTATTCTTAATAGTATTTTCAATATTTTCTTTTTGTTTAACTAACCAATCATAGCCCATACTTTCTTGAGCAATAAAATGAATATTAGAATCATTTAGAGATGTTTTCATACCAACCATTCGTGAATCTCCAACGTATAATAAAGATTTTTCTATTTCTTCTCTAGAGTATTTTATATTAGCACTGGTATGTCCGGCGTTTGCTTTACTACCAGTTAATCCAAATAGGGCTTCATATAAAGCAGCTACTACAAGAACGGGAATCATTAAGGCTGCAAAACCTAAAAGAAGACCACCAACCGCACCTAAAACTTTTATAGATGCTTTTATTTTTTTAATTTTCTTTTTAGCATCTTCTTTTTTAGCTTTAATTTTTTTATTAAACGATTCTTTAGCTTTATTAACTTGGTTAATAGCTCCTTCCTTTGCTTTTTGAGGAGCATTTTTTATTCCGTTTTTAATGTTTTGAGGAGCGTTTTGGATATTTGTTTTTGCTTGATTTAAACGATTTCTAACATTTTCAGGAGCATTTTTAACATTGGCTGCTACTTCATTGGCTTTATTTTTGATATTTTGAGGAGCGTTTTTAATGTTTTCGGCAGTTTGATGAGCTTTTTCTTTGGTGTCTTCATATTTTTGTTTTGCCGCATCATATTTTTCTTTTAGGGTTTGAGGTTCATTAGAATTTTCACCCTTATTTTCATTTTCTAAACCAGTTCCACCTTGATCTTCTCCATCTGTTTCTATGGATTCTGATCCATAGTTTGGTTCTTCTTCATATCCTTCTTGATAAGATGGCTCTTTTTCATCATAGTCATCATATTCTTCGAAGTCATCATCGTCATCTTGAATTAATGGTCGATCGTCATAATAATTGTTATCATATGGATTATTATATCCATTTATTTTATTATGGTTGTTACTATCATTAAATGATTTATAACTATTATTACTTGCCATAATTTACCTCCTCTACTTATTTTGCCACTTACATCTAGGTGGCTTTGAGTGTTTATCTAATCTATTACTACTGTATAATTTCTAATTCCTGATTCTTTAAATAAAAATTGATTGCCATCTAAATCTTTTACATAGTAATAAGTTTTGCCTTCAATTTTTCTGATGTCATAACCAGTAACTTTGGCTTGAACAAATTGTTTGGTTTTTAAGGAATTAATATATTTTGAAAAGGCATCAAAGTCTCCACTAAAGTATCTTTGACTAAAACTTTCATCTAATAATTCAAAAGCTTTTTCTTCATCAAAAACAATTAAATTAACATATTCAGATAAATATTTTTTAGCCATTTGTTCTTGATTAACATATATAGGAACTACTTCATTAATTTTATATTTTGTTTTTGATTCATCATATTTACGGTTGTAATTTTGATCTTCATTACCATTAAAAATTAATACCCCGATTAAAATAAAGGCTGCGATTAAAATAGTAATGATGATAATTAAACTTTTATGTTCTTTAATATAATCTATTATTTTCATTGAATCGCCTTTCTATATTCTTCTATAGTGTAAGGTCTTAGTGTAAATGTATATGATTCATCTTCGATGATAACTTGATAATACGAATCTTTACCAGTATCATATCCACCTAAAACATCTTCTTTTAATAAACCATAAATATAATATTCTTTTATATTATTATCGATATTTTTTTCAAAGATGTTACGAGCTTCGTAAACGTAGTTACCATCTAAATAATCTAATTTTTCATCAACATTATCTTTATTAATACTTATTAAGTTTTTATATTCATTTGTTAATAAATTAAATGCATCTTCACCATTAGAGTTTGATAAAGCATTTATATATTTATTTATACAATTTTCAACTGTAAAGAATGTTGAATAATCTTTTACAGTTTCTAATTTTATTTCTGTTTCAGTATTGGTATCATTATTTTTAGATTTTTTAACAATACTTATAATACCTAAAACTAAAAGAATTACTGCTAGAATTATTAATAATTGTTTTAAACTAGTATCTTTACTATCGTATTTATCTTTTTTTAAGCCCATAATTATTACCCTTCTAATCCATAGTCAGCGTTTACAAACATCTGACATTCAGCTTTTCTTCTTCTTCTTAAACCATTTTCAAATTGACTACCTTTCATCACATAATGATCATTCCAATAACTTGTGCATAAACTTTCAGTGCTTCCGTAAGATCTATAAGCATTTGGGAAACCATCTAAATTTCCGGTATTATACATTAAACTAGTTAAAGCATCTATTTGATGATTAGCTAAATTGGAAATACTGTTTCTTGCAAGACTGTTTCGAACATTATCTTGGAATCTTTTTAAAACAACACCGAATACCTTATCAATTGCAGCTTTAGGAAATTCTTTTCCACAGTACTGTGTATATGGTGAGGAAACGTTAATTCCAAATTGAGCTAATTCGGAAACGTTATATTGAAGGGTGATACCATGCCCAACGGTAGGAATATCACCTGAATTACAATATACTAGATAATTGTCCCCTCTCATTGGTCCGGTTCCTTCAAATTTTTCTAAAAAGGCGGCTATTTTGGTACTAGCTGTTGGTCTTGGATTAGATAAATCTAAGTAATCTAATGGATCAACAGCAGTAGATGCACTAGTTCCAGTTCTAATTTCAAAATGTAAGGAAACTGTGTCAGTATCACCAGTTTTACCAGCTTTAGCGATTACTTGTCCTTGTTCTACAACATCACCTTCTTCAACTAAAATTGAATCAGGAGATAAGAATGAATAAACTGTTGTGTTTCCATCAGTATGTTTAATCATTACGGTATTACCATAACCACTGTTACATTTTTTAGAATCTTCTTCATTTTCTTTACATTCACTTTTTATAGAAGAAACTGTACCACGTTCTACAGCAATAACATAAGTTTCTCCAGAATTGCCTAATTCACCAATATCAATACCAAAATTCTTTTTAGTTTTACTGCCATCAGTAGATCTGATTTCACCAAATTTAGAAATAATAGTTACAGATTTTGGATCTTTTTTAGCATATAAATGACCATCAATTTCTTCGGTTTCAACACTACCTATTGGGAAAAAATAGTTATATTCAGTAACTTCTTCATAGTTGGCGTTATACATACTATCTGAACTTTCGAACATTTTAACTAATTCTTTCATTTCTTTAACAATTTGGGTTCTTACTTCAATTTTATCTTCTTCAGTCAGACTGTCTTTTTGGGTTTTCTTCAATTTATTATCAAAACGATATTTTAGATGTTCAATTCCATCTAAGTAATTACTATTAGTTAAGAAATCCCAATATTTATCTTCAGCTTTTTCTAAATCATCCGATACGACATAGTCATAACTACCATAATTTTGTTTTGCAGCTTCAGAGGCACATTTTGATGCTTTATCACTAGTTAATCCAAAGAAGCTTTGTAAATGCTCTAAGGCCTTTTCCCAGAATCCTAAATGACGTTCTCCAGTACTTAATAAGGTGCGACATTTACCAGAAGAAGTTTCTTCACTACCGCTAGGACAAACATATTCAGTTGATCCATCAGATGATGGAGTTGATTCTTTATCACTAATACCATAACATGAAGCACGATAACCTACCATACTTTTAACTAATAGTTTTAAGGTATCTGTTCCACGTGATAGAGCTTCCGAATCATCAGATGTGACATCATATTCATCAATATTTTCATTATCATTATTATAAGATGATGCTGAACTATTGGTTATTTTAGCATAATCATCTTTATTTTTTCCATCATCATCAACAACGTATCCTAATGGTATTTCAAAGAATATTGTTGCTAGAATTACATTGTCATTTAAACCTACTACACCTTTTTTTTCATATTGACCTAATAATTTATAAAGTTTGGTATAAAACTTCTTTTGTTGGCTTAAAATCATATCTTCACACTTTTTAACATTATCAGTAGTTTCACAAGTAGATAACCAATAATTCTTATTTTTTTCAGCAAATTTATCCCAATCAAATTCTGAGTATTTAAAAGCGGCTGCTTTTACAGGAGTAAGAGCAAAAAAGGATATCAAAAAAACTGATATGGTTAATATCATTTTTTTGAATATCCTATTTATATTATTAATATCAGTTGTCATAAATAGATACACCACCTTTTATACTATAGGCCGCCACCAGAACCAAATGAATCTAACTCATCTTGAGTAAGAACAACATTAATTCTCATACGTCTATTTCCACATACGAATAAGGCTTCTCCTTGACTGTATGTTTTAATACTTTCTTTTTCATTATCATTTAAGTCGATTAATCTGGCTAAATCTTCAACAGCTTGTTTTCTTAATCCCATTACTAGATAATAAGAAGCGTTATCGAAAATTGCTTTACCATGAACAAATACATTTTCTGCAGCAAAGTCAGTTGGTTGTTGAGTAATAATAATTGTTCCAGTGTTATATTTACGACTACGTCTTTGAACTTGAGCTAAAAATTCAGCACCTAGTTCATTTCTTGATGATAATAAGACATGGGCTTCATCAACATACATTATGGTATTAATACTTTTATCTAAACATAAGCCCCATGCATATTTTAAAACATTAAAGAATAAAGCATTACGAATATTTTCATCACTATTCATAAGTTCTCTAATATTAAATACAATGAAATTACTTTTCATTTGTAGGGTTGTATGACCATTAAAATAGAATCTTAATTCATTTGTAAATGGTCTTACACGTAACTCTAAACGTTCCATTACATCTTTTTCTCTAGTTGCTTCTGGCATTGATAATAATTTACCTTTAATTGTTGAGTAAACATCATCAAATGTTGGATAATCAGCTGATGTAAATGAACTAAAGTCAGTATTAAAATCTATATTAAATCTCTTATATGTTTCTTGACATATTTCACTAAACATTTGTAATACATCATCTTCAATTGAAGGATAATAATATTTCATAAATGCTTTTAATGATTGAAGAGTTCTAGTTAATACAGAATGACCTAAACCTTCTTTTAATTCTTCTTCATCAGCATCAAAGATAACTTCTAATGGATTGATTAAACCATATTGGCCACCTTTACCTAAATCGATAAAGTCACCACCATAGTTTCTTGTCATATCTTCAAGTTCACCTTCAGGGTCAATAGCAATTATTTTACAATTATTACGAATATGAGTTCTTAATAATAATTTAGCTGCGGTACTTTTACCTGAACCTGATGTACCTAAGATAATGATATTTGCATTATTTCTATTAAACTCTTTTTTGATTTGATATAAGAATTGGTTAAATAAGATAACTCCCCCAGAGAAATCTACACCTAATAAAGTAGCAGATCCTGGATCTTTAATACTATCAAAGACAAATGGATACATTGCTGCAATAGTAGGACTTGGAATTGGAATACCAACTCGATCTTCGATATCTTGTTTTGGGAAGATTGGTAACATTGATTTAAGAACTTTTTCTTGTTCAAACATCATTGGAATACCACGCATTCCCATCGCATCTAAGTAGTTTCTAATTTGAATTTTTTTATTTTCTAATTCTTCTTTTGAATCAGCTGTAATCATAATATGCATTTGAAAATCAAAGATTTTTGATTGAGTTGCAGCAAGCATTTGAATAAAAGATTCTAATGATTCATAATCTTGACGATATCTTTCTTGAAGAGTACGATCATTTTCTTTTTGATATCTTTGCTTTAAATCAACAATTTCTTTGTTAATCATCTTACTCATTTCTGAGAAGTTAATTGGAATATGTTTAACTACAACTTTAATACCCGGTAAATTAGTAACTGATGCTAAGAAACCTGGTCCTATCATTTTAGGATAACTAATGATTGTTAAGATAGTAGCATATTTATCACTAATCATAAAATCATTTATATTAAAATTCATGCCCTTAGGAGCTATTTCACTTTTAAATACATTAGACATCAGTCATCACCGTCCCATATTCATTCTTTGCTCCACCATTTAAGAAATTTTGAAGCAAGAATTTTAAATCATCATCACTTGTTTGGCTTGAATTTAATCCAAGTTGAGCTAAATTTCCAATAAGGTTTTGAATTCTCTTTTGAACTATCTCTAATTTTTTATCTCTAAATAAGATGTAATACTCTGTATCAACAACATTCATTGCTGTACCAGCAAAATCTTCAGCTTTACTAATATCTTGACTAATAAGCTTTCTAATTGCTTGATTTTGAGCATTATCATATTGTAATTGAAGTTGAGACATGTATAATTTAATATCAACAGGTCTATCTGCTACTATTAGCCAGAATTCATAATCAATTGTATTATAAAAATTTCTAAAATTAAATATGATATTATTCTGAGTTTGATAATCTAAGATAAAAATATTTTTAGGTTCAACTTTAATACCAGTTACATAGTAATTATTATTAAGTTGAATCATTCCATTTTGGATTGACTTAATAGGAACCCAATCCTCAGTATATTTACTTTGTGTCGTCTTCGCCATAACCACCACACCAACCTTTCCAATAGTAAGTTCTTCGGCCTGTAAAATATAAATATATATTCTGTATTAATGTTCTTATATTATGTTGATTAGGAATTGGCACAACTAAGAAAGAACATATTAACGCAGGTGATAATATAAATAATATCTGTTTTAATGAATTAGTAGACATAGTAAGCATCATTAATACAGTAGCTCCTAATCCAGCCCCAAAGATAATTAAATCCCCTTTATTAAACATTCCTAAAATCAACATTGACTTTTTGGAGTTTGCGGGAATTAAATATTCATTCACTTTTTATTCCTCCTTTTTATTTCATTCCTAATATTTCTAATTTTTGAAGGTTATCGAAACATTTTTTATAATTATTATAATAATCTAAGCTAGGTAGGCCTTGAGAAATACTTTGTGGTACTCTCAAGCCTAACTTAGCTGCTACTTGAGGATTTTGAATTAATAATCCATTTAATTGCATTATTGTTTGATTGATAACATCAGGATAATTGTGTCTGATTTCATCAAGTAATTTACCTATAGATTCTTCATATTCCTTTTCTGCTTCTTCTAACATAGTTTTTTCTTTTTCCGATGTAAGCATCATTTGATAAATACTATCTTCTTTCATAGCTTTGGTAGTTTCTATATCTTCTAATTCGTCTTTATCAATTATGTTATACATTAGAATAAATCTAACTGTGTAATCTTCACAAAATTGTGCTTCATTTGTCATTATTTCTTGTCACCACCGTTTTCTTTTTTACCAGAATTTACTGTTGCTAAATCAGAAATTCTTTTTGCGGTTTCTAATGATTTCTTTAATTGTTCGATTGTTAAAACAGTTTGTTCACTAACATTGCCTGCTCTTAAATCAGAAAATGTTCTTCTTATTTCTCTTTGAATATTTTCAGGAGTTGCATCTGCTGCTGCCAATCCTAATGTTTCAGCCATTTTTGGACTATAGATAGCACTTTGTGATTCTCTACTCATCTTGTTAATACTATCCATAAAACTCTTTTCTGTTTCAACATTACCAGCTATTTTTAGAACATCAGCATCTTTTTTCAATGCTTCAACCTTAGCATCCATTTTTTTCTTCTTGATATCATCATCAATTGCTTTTAATTCTGCATTTTCGGATGCACTTATCTTAGCAATTGCACCTTGATATTCGGCATCAAGAGCTGCTTTTTGAGTAGCTACGCTTTGATCAAGTTGTTCGCATTGGGTGGTTATTGTTTCAATATTAGTATTTGAAGCATTAGTTACAACTTCAATTCTTCTTTGCTTTTCTGCATCAGATAAACTTGTATCGTTAGTAATGTTGGCAACTACAGCTGTTTGATGTTCTTTAATGACTTGAGTTACAGCTTGTAAGTCATTAGTACTTAGAGCATCAAGTTGACTTTGCATTTTTGTTTGAATTTGTTGTTTAGCTTCCGTTTTTTGTTCATCAGTTAAATTAGCGCTGTTATCTATTTCATGAGTAGCACGTGTTGCATCATCCCTTACCAATTGACTATACGTAGATGACATAGTAGAAACTACTGAACTTTTTTGCTGAGCAATTGGTGCATATAACTCACCAACTTTAGCGTCATAACTAGTTCTTTCTGCAAGTTTTGCTTCCTGTGCATTACTTATAATTGCATTTCTTCTTGAATCTTTTTCAGCATTTAGTTCAGTATCTTTGCCTTTCATTGATGGTAAATCGGTAATTCTTGAGAAACTTTCACTTGCGGCTGATATAACGGCTTTATCAGCTGATGCAGCAGCTGAACTGGTTGTTCTTAATGCTTTATTAACCATTCCTGTTAACCATCCACCTACATCTTTTTTAGTTTGTTGTCCTTCTCTAACAACATCGTCTTCGCCGACTGCGACATCTGGAATACTATCAATTAGATTTCCAACTGCTCCTTGAACAGATGGAAAGAAATATGAACCAGTATTAAATCTATTTTTAATAGCACGTTGATTTTTTTGTGCTCTTTTTTGATCTTGTTCTGCATATCTTTTTTTATTTGCTGCGTCTTGACCAGCAATTGCATTTCCTATTTCATTAATATCAACATTGCCAGCAGCCAGTCCTCTTCCAGCAGTGCCTACTGTTCTGGCCGCTGCTCTTCCGGCTGCTCCAACGGCACCAAAAGCTGTGCTAACTCCATGTGCCACACTATCTGCAACTCTTCCAGCACTGCTTAACCCTTCACGATATTGTCTTCTTCTATCATTATAAGCATTTCTTTCTTGTTTTCTTTTTTGTCTTTCAGCATATTGTTTTGAATTTTTATTAAATCTGCCTTGAATTGCATTCCAACCTGCTCTAGCGCCACCTAAACCTAAAGCTCCACCAGCAACTGCAGCTCTTTTAGCATATTCATTTTCGTTAAGTCTATTTTTCATACCTGCTACGCTTGTATCAATGTGTTCAACGCCAAATAATTCTTCAACCATTTTTGGTGCATCTTTAGCAAATTGTAAGATTCCAAGTAAAACTGCTACTTTAGCAAGTAGAATGGCTAATCCGGTTGCAGAGCTAGAACTTGGAAATAATTCACTCAAATCTAATGATACAATAAGATTTATTGTAAAGAGTGAGAAGTTAATAATTATTAATCTAATAAATAATGATAGGTAAGTTTTGATAACATCATTTATCCATTTAGTAAACGCTCCACCTACCGGCTTGGTAATTCTCATCATTACTGGGATTGGAGCAATTAATCTATAGAATATTAACTTGATTGCTCTAGTCGCAACATCTAAAGTAAATACTAAATATAACCATACTGCATATGCTCCAGCTAATATTGGAACAATAGCGATGTGTTCCATTTCACCATCTACAAGAGCTTGATTTAATTCATCATCTAATATAAATTCTTTAATTCCTCCGGAATTCATTGCATCGTCATATTTTTTTACATATGTTTCGCAAATATCTGGTACTCCGCTAGGCTTTTTTGGAGCATCCGGATACCTTCCGCCACAATCATAATAATTATATATTTTACCTTTGTCATTTACTGGATAATAGAAAGATGAATAAATTGATAAGGCAACCTTTGAACCCGCTTTTCTAACATTATTCGCATCAGATGAATTATTTGATGTTCCTAAAATAATAGAACCAATAACATTAGTACTAACAACTCTTGTTTGAAATTGCATTAGGTAATTAAATGCGGTTGGTATTAGTGATAACATAATTACTGATAAAACTACATTTTTAACAATTCCTTGCATTGAATCTGCACCGTCGTTACTAATTTTGTCTGGATCTGTCATTAAACATATAATTTTATAAGCAACAAAGAAAAGCATTCCAACGCCCAAAATGATATAGATGCGATTCATAAGTTCGTTCATTTTAGCGGTAATGGCCTGTCCTTCCATGTTTGTATCGACTACCAAAAAGAAAACTTGACTAATTAATTTTATAAACCAAAATACAACTGAATCTACGGTTAGTATTATATAATTTAATAGTTTTTTAAATACATCACCAATTTCATCAGCTAAACTCCATCCAATTAACAGGATCTTACTCATCATATTTATCACCTACCCAACTACACATGTTTCATAACTAGGATCTAAAAGTCCTAGTAATAAGTTTATTAATGTTGGTAAAAATACCAATATTGCTATAAGAATTAAACGAGTTGTTAATCTACTATTACATTTTTTTAATCCTTCAGCATCTTTAGAGAAGATTGCCATGGCATATTCATAAACAGTTAAAGCAAATACAATAATTGGTCCAATTATCTTCATAGCTTTAAAAATATTATCTAAATCTGGTTTTAAACCAGCTAAAACACCAGAACAATCATTAGCATTGCCAGTTGGTTTTTGAGCAGCTAAAACATAATTTGCTTTTAATAAATAAAGTATAGTAATATACATAAAAGTTTTTATTTTTTTCATAGAATATTCACCTAATTCTCTATATAATATACCATTCAAAATTATATCATAAAAAAAAACAACAGTAAAGTTGTTTTTTAGTTACTATATTTAACAACTCCAAGGTGTTAAAATGCACTTTTTACAATCATCAAAATTAGTTGCATTTGCAGCATCGTTAAAACTACCGACAGTTTGAAATAACCATACTACTAATGAAGGTACAAAGAAAATTACAATACCAGCAATTGCACGGTACATTAATGTTTTAGCAGATTTTTTGATTTCATCATCTTTACTTGAAACTACAGCTTTTCCAAAATCAAACATACCTAAACCGATTATTAATAAAGGTATAGCAATTTTAAAGAATGTTAAAATCCATCCGGCAAATGCAAGAATATCTTTAGCTTCTGTACAAAGTGAACTTAGTGAACCCATTTTATTATCTCTCCTTACTTCTCTTTTAATTTTATATTATTTTATTATTATTGTCAATTAATTATTTAAATGAACTAAATAATCCATGACCTGATTGTTTATTAAAGCCTAATTTAACTAATAATGCATTTATTGAGGCATTATTATCTTTACGGTCGTTAATATTAGGAATGTTTAAAAATACTTTTAATTTTGTTTCATATTCAAAGGTATTTACTTCTTGTTGTAATATAGCACTTCGATTAAGTACTACTTTACCATTTTGAATTCTTTCATAAACGATTGAACCGCCTTTAAGTAATTTATTTAATTTTACGATTCCGGGGTCAACAAGAAATAATATTTCATCACAGATATCTCTACCATCTATATCATTTAAATCTATAATAATTACGTCTAAATCTTTTAAGGAAGATAAACGCATTTTTAGATCTTCTAAGGATGTTGCGTAAAGTATATTATTATCTCTAAAGTAAAGTGAATCTTGTTTCATCATTTCAATGCCTTTTACTTTATAATTTGGTGATAGATGTTTTACCATCATATACATTAGTGTTGTTGATCCAGCATGTTCAGTTAGATTTTGGATTCCAATTACTTTTTGATTTTTGCTTTTTTGATAATTTACTTGCTCAGCAGATGATGAAGGTTTTATTTCATTTAAGTTTCCAGCGATGGGATTAAACGCACTTTGAATTGTTACTTGTTTATATTTTACCACATCTTCATATTTGTTTGGATGATCTATTAGATAGTTTATTCCTGAAGTATTTCTGGTAAAGTTATAATAACCTTTATCTATTAATGATGTTAAGAATTCATTATTATTTACTAAAGGACTATCATCTAAAAGTAATATTACTTTATTTACATCAAAATATGATAAGAAATAGAAAAGTGATGTAGGGTCATAATAATTTTTAATAGCTGTAATATCGATAATAACTTTATTGAAAGTTAGATTAACTAATTGTTCTTCTAAGTCTTTTCTCTCAAATTCTCCAGTTAAGGTTTTTAGCACCTCGATTTGTGCATTATCTATTACCCTATTTCTGTTTTTTATTATTATGTTCATATCATCATCCTCTTAATCTTTTGCATAGTATATAGCTTTAGTTTGCCCAGTAACTGGGAATGTAAATATATCACCTAGAACTGGTAAGTCTAATCTAAAGAATACTTTTACTTTATAATATGCTCTTTCTACGGTTGATCCTGCAACCAACTCTTCATTAGCTGCATTTGTTTTTACTATGCAGTATTTATAATTGTTACCAGCACCTTTAGATTCATAACCTTTTTCACCTGCTTTTGAATTGCATTCGCCATAAACAAAGTATCCTGTTTTATCTAGATAGTTAGAAATTTGGGTTTGTGTTTCAGAACTCAAACCCTCGTTTTGTTCTATTAAATCTACTATTCCATTTTTTACTTTAAATGCTTTTGAATAATTAACCGAAATAGCTAAATAACTAGAAAACAAGACAATAAATACTATAACAATAGTAAACAACCATGTTCCACCTATTGCCTCTCTCATTCTTAATCACCTATTTTTTTTCCGGACATGTTACTGGTTGTTTAGTATCGTTTTCATCAAGGTAATAACAAGTACACGTACCATCTGAACAATTATCGCAATCAAATGCTTGAGTACAATAAGTGTTTCTTTTAATATTTTCTTTAATTGTTGGCCAAATAAGGGTAGTAAATACTACTCCTATTGCAGCGATAGCAACTACTGCTACTGCAGTCATGCTTAATTCACCTGATGCTTCTTTCATATTCTACATTCCTCCTATCGTAATATATACTTATTATATATCATTTTTTTAGGGTTATCAATAAAAAAAGTATCATTTGATACTTTTAAAATTTTTCATTTGGTTACTTAGACTTTTTAGTTGTTGTTTTGGTTTGCATGTTGGTATTAAAGCTGGTATTATCACAAGTTCCATCAAAAATACAGTCAGTACATTTCTTATAATCACTTGGACTTGGGTCAGCTGCATTAATTACTAAATTAATTAGCGTTGGGGCAAAGAAGATTATTAGACCAGTAAGGCATCTTTTTCCGAGGATAATTGCTTCTTTTTTTAGATTATCAGCATTACCACCAGTTACAGCATTATAAAAGTCAAAGGAACCCATAAAGATTATTCCAAGAGGAACCATTATTTTTAAGACAATTATGACATAATACATTATTCTTAAAGTTGGTTGAACATCTTTACAAAAGTTTGATGCGACTGGCTCAGTATTATTTTTATCAGCTAACATTTTAATTTCTTTATTTTCTGGAGCATATTCATCTAAAGTTATAGCAATTGTTTCATTAGTTACAGTTTTAACTTCTTTATTATTTAAATCTTTACTGATAGTAAAAGATGTAATGCTTAATATAAATAATAAGACAATTATTAGAGTTGATTTTTTATTCATAGTCATAATTTTCATCTTCCTTTGCTGGTATTAGGTTTCTTATTAATTTAAATCCAACTACTCCGGCAATGCCTAGAACAATAATAATTAGAATAATAACAATTATGTTACTTCCACCTTTTTTTATTGTGATTATGTAGTCAGTTGTGGTTTCATCTTCGGCAGTTACTTTAATAGTTATTTTACTTTTATTTTTTAATTGTTCATTACCAGTTATTTCATATTTGGCTTTTGCATCTTCTGGAGTTGCTTCTATATCTAAGGCATTAACATCTTTATCTATTTTTATTTTATATTCTTTGACTTCTGGTTTAAAGTTAAGATTATATCCTTTAATAGTTAATGATGATAGTTTACTATTTGACGATAATTTAGGTCCATTATCTGTTATTTCAAGATTTATTTTATATTCTAGTTTAGTTATTCCATCTTCGGCTGTTACGATAACGTATATTGGCTTTTTAGAGCTTATTTTTTCATTATTTTTGATTTTAACAGTTGCTGTAGCTGATTCTGGTATAGCTTCGACTATAATATCTTTAACGTTTTTATCAACTGATATTGTATACTCTAATGTTTCTTTATTAAATTGTATTTCTCCAGGTGTTAATTTTAATGATTGTAAGTAAGCATTATTACTTTTAACTGTCGTAGTTGTAGTTGTAGTTGTTGTACCTGCAGGTTTAGTAGTTTTTCTTGGAGTTGTTGTGGTGGCTCTTCTGGTTGTTGTATGTCTTCTTGTTGTGGTTGTTCTTCTGGTAGTTGTAGTTCTTCTAGTAGTTGTTGTCGTAGTAACAGTTGGAGTTATGGTAGTTTTTCCTATATAGGTACTTCCATTACTTGTTAATGTACAATCAAAATACATAACATAACTACAATATTTAACATCAACGGTTGGTGAACAAGATCCTTGATAACCTCCACAACCGGTTCTAATTAATCTTGTATACATATCTTTATTTCCATTAGTACAAGTTACTAACTTACTTGAAAATAAATATTCTTGAGTATAGGTTCCAGTTAAACAAGATATTTTCTTACATTGAGAATAATAACCATGACCATTACTACTAAAGGCAGTATCGGTATTGGCAATACATTGATCCCATGACATGTTTGTTCCTACTTCAGTATTTTGATTGGTAGCAAATACGGTAATAGGAAATAATAAAGTTACTATTAATAAATATTTTAATTTTTTCATAATTATCCTCTTTCAAAAAAATAATACCATCTGGGTATTATTTTAGACCAAGATCTATATTAATAATATCACATAATTATTAATATTCAAATCTTTTTAAATACATTTTTCTTATTAATTATTGATAAGACAATTGTAAATACACCAATTAAAATACCTAGAACCAAATAATAGTTATTTACTCCAGTATCGGGACTTTTAATTGTGGCATCACAATCATAGGTGTATTTTTTAATTATAAAGGCATAACCTTTGGTTTCTTCATCTACTGCACTACTTTGCTGACATGATGAATTAATAGGATAAAGATTATTAGGAATTTCTAAGTTATATGTTGGTTTATTATTGTTTTGACAAGTTATATTTTGAGTAAATTCGTTTTTGATAAATTCTTTGTTTTTGCCATTTTCACAAATGATGGCTACACATTCATAATAGGTTCCTTTAGTAGCAAGTGAAATATTTTCATTATTATTTTCAGTGCTATAACAATCTATTTTAGCATTAGGGTTATCTTTTAATAAAGTACTATCAGCATAAGTTAGACAAGGAAATAATAAAATTAAGATTAATAATATTTTCTTCATTTGCTCACCTATTCTTTTTTCATTGTAATACAGGATAATTAATCTTTCAATAAAAAAAGCGAAAATATCGCTTATTTTCGTTTATTTTCGCCAATTAATTCTAGTTCATCTGTTAAATATTTAACTCTTTCTATAATTCTTCTTGCTTTAATTACTTCTTCATCTTTATTGCTTGTAATAAAGTGATTTTCTAATTCTTTAATATTTAAGTTTGAAGTAAAGAATGTGGCTTTTTTATTATCCATACGATATTGAAGAATAGTCCCTAAAATTTCATCTCTATTCCATGGAGTTGTTGTTTCAGCACCAATATCATCTAAAAGTAATAAATCACATTTTTTGATTTCATTTATTCTTTCATTGTAATCATCACTATTAAATGATTCTTTAATGCTTCTTAATAGTTCTGGATAATAAACTATTATACAAGAATAATTAAGTTTAGATAATTCATTTAAAAGAGCACTTAAGATATAGGTTTTACCACTACCAAATGATCCACTTAGATATAGTCCTTTAGTTTGTTTGCCTGATTTAAAATCATCATAGAATTTATTAATCCATTTAATTATTTTAGCTCTGGTTGAATTTATTTCAATGTTAGACATTTTAGCCATTTTAATGTGATATGGCATTTCAAAGAATTTGGATTTTATTTCTTCTTTTTGTTTAATATCTTTCTTTTTATATTTACAAGCAACATAATTAAATTCTAGTTTTTCATCTTTAATAGTTGGATAGTAAACCGTTCCCTCTACTTTATTTTGACATGTATGAAGGCTTTTACAATTGGAACAATTATTTAGCTCACAAACAGTTCTTTCTAATTTTGATGTATATTTATATGCAACATTTTCTTTAATCTTTAAAGTGTTTACTAATTTTTTAAATTCAGGATTCTTTACGGCTGTGGCATAATCTTTTTTTAGCATAGCATCTAAGTTTGATCTTGTATATTTTGTAAATGATTCATTAATATTTTCCATTATTCAAACCTTCCTAGAAGTGATTCTAAAGCTTTCTTTTCTTCATCTGGTAACTCTTCTTCTTTCTGTGGTTGATTATTAAACCAGACTGGTACTTTTACTTCTTTCTTTATTTCTTTTTTAGGTGTTTTCTTATATTCTTTTTCTGCTTGAGTCATGGCTCCAGTGGCAGTTTTAATACCAAGTCTTGTCCATTGTCCAGCAATAGTTTCAACATAAGATTTAGTTAGTTTATTATCGTTAATTCTTAAGACATAATCTATTAAGACATTAATAACGGCAGGAGTCATATTTAAATCTATTGCTAAATATTCAAGTAGTTTTAAATCTCGAGGAGCTGGATTATTATTCTTATATTTACTTCTTAAGAAATCATATGGAGAAGTGTTTTCAAAAATATAAATCATTTTTCCCTTGTTAGATAAGTTACCTTCTGGAGATTTTAAATAATCTGGTTGGGTACGATAGATTAAAGTTGGTAGTGATCCACCATTATTATATTCATAATATTTTCTTACTTCTTTAACTAGAGATTCTTTATTAATCATACCATTTTCATCTATGGTTAATCTTAATATTTCACTTAGTTTAATGGTGTCTAAATTATAAACGAACGCCAAGGAATTGATTAGTTCTTTACTGCGTTTATTTAAGGCTTTATCATTTAGGATATTATTAGGTATTGATTCTCTTAATAAATCAAAGTCAATTAGTGAGCCAATATTGATCTTAGCTTCTTCTTTGGCCTTAATTTCTTCGGCATTAAAACCGTTACCTAAAGTACTTTTAAAGGTTTCATTTAATTTGCATGAAATATCTTCATAATCATCATATTTAGTGGTTATTTTACGATATGATTTTACTAGGGTTTTATATTCATTTTCACCAATGTTATTATATAAAACAACATTTAAAACTGGATGATTAAAAAAATCATAGGCACTAATTGGAGAATATAATTCATAGATATAATGATTTATATCTTTATCTTGTTTAATATAGGTTTTAATTAAGCCAACTGCTTCTAGAGATTCTCTAGCCTCTTTAATATAGTCTAATTTGGCTTTTAGGAAGGTCATTAGGTGATGATGAGTAAAATCTTTACTAATTGTTTCAGTCTTGTCCAAATCGCTCCAAAGGGTTAAATAAAGGCTAATAGCAAGACAGCCAACGATTGGTTCGTATAGATTAATTAAATTCTTTTTATCTAAGTCCGTTAGAAGGGTTTTATTTATAACTGTATATGAGTCAGCAGGAAGTAAACTTATTTTACGCATAATCAAACACCTTCTTTTCAATTTATATTGTAACTATTATATTATTTTATTGCAAGAAAAAAGAGTTTAAAAATTAAACTCTCTTAAATAAATTTTTCTTTTTGAATACTACATAAGCAATAACGCTTAGTAACATTGTGATAAGTAAAGCTGTTGTAATTGATGTTAAGCCAGTTTCTGGGCTTTTTTCAGGGTCTTTATTTGTGTCATCTTTTACATCGTTGCTTGTTTGTTCAACTTTTTTACCTATTACTTTAATATTGATTGTTCCTTTTACTTTTGAACCATCAGTAGCTTCAGCTGTTATTGTTGCAGTTCCTTCATTTACAGCTTTAACGATACCTTCTTGATCTACTGTAGCTACTTTTATATCACTACTTGACCATGTTAAGACTTTATTTGTAGCATCTTTTGGAGTTACAGTTGCATCTAGTACTAAGTATCCACCTGCAACTACTTCAGTTTTACCAGCAATTGTAATTTTTTCAACCAAAACATTTGATGGTGCTTTTGAGGTAACTTTGAATGTTTTTTCTGCTACAGCATCTTTATATGTAAATACTGCTGTATATGTGCCTGCTGTTGTTGTTCCAACAATACCAGCAATTGTATATTTATTACTATCTTTAGTTACTTTAAATTTATTTGTTACATCTTGTTTATTTGAATTATAGATTTTAGTAGTAATATCACCAGTAACATTTTTTAAATCAAGGGTTACACTTACTGAGCCACCATCTTCAGCACTGATTGTATTATCTGTAGATGTTGAGATTGATAAGTTGTAATCTTTAGTTGTAGTGAATACTGAGATAGGCACATAGAAGTTTAATAAATCAACTGTTCCTGAGCTATTTGATAAATTAACCCCATCCCCGATTGAATCAATCCATGTTTTACCATTATCAAAACTATAGAATGAAACTCCGTTTTGAGGATTCTCATCAAAAAAAAGACTCTCTTTATATTTTTTTGCTGAAGAAGTAGTATATACTGGATTTATTGGGGATTTATAACTTTTATTTGTATAATCTATAAAAATATAATATTCATCTGCTACTGTTAATTCTTTAGATGATTTAATATTTTTATACCCTTCGAACTCTGCTGTTCCTTCGGCTACAAGTGTTGCTTTAGAAAAATCTGTTGTTGTTCCGTAGTAGATTTTTACATTATCATCAGTTCCTAATGTATAAACATTAAATGATTCTAATATTTCTGTATCTTTTTTTTGTTTTTTATATTTTGACATTAATAAGATTTTTTTACCACTATTAGTACCAAGATAAGAAACTATTGGTTTATCGTATGAATATGTGTTAGTGTCAACAGTTGGAGTTACATTATCTACTGCCATTACTGCCTTGCAGATTTGTGAATCATAGTAAGAAACATAATAATAACCTTTATCTCCCATTTTTACAGGTATAGTGTATTCACTGTCTTTTATAGGTGATAATTTTCCATCTTTATTAGCATAATATTCAGTTCCGTATGAATTTTTAATAATCCATGCTCCATTACCTTTAGGTACTCCTCCATAACTATTTTCAAAATTACTTGCTGCATAATTATCATCCCAACCTATAATTGATACAGCATGATCTGCTTGTGAACCACTATAATAAATATTTGGATTGTTTTGATATTCGCTTTCTGATAACTTTAAATATTTATTGGTTGAAGAGTTAATTTGAGCATATACACTTCCATATGATGCGACCATTTTTTTAATTGCCTTTAATACAGCAAAATTATTAGTATCACAATGTAAATCAGGTGTATAAAAAATTACATCATTCACATTGTATTCATTTAAACTTACATCGCTTACTTTTCCAGATGTTGAACTTGTAATTGTTTTATAATTATCATCATTTAAAACAAGTCCAGATGTTTTTTCGGTAACTACTCCACGTCTTTGTGATAAATAGTTGCCGGCTATATATATATTACCACCGCCAGCTACTGTGTCCATAGCTTTATCTCCAATTTTTAATCCATATGTGTTGCTGCCATTGCTAAGTTGATAAGAAGTACTATAGCCAATTTGTAATTCAGAAATATTTAATTCATTACCGTTGTCCATTAAATAACTTGATTCAATTGATGATGCTGTTGCGAATGCCCAACATAGACCGGTTTGATATTGATTTTTTACACTTGTTATATAATTTTTACCATTAACATCTCTTAAATCAAATTTAGTGACACTACCAGCATCTGTTATTAAAGGTGCTCCTAATGTTTTAATTTTTGAAGATTTGGTTTTCATTTCTTCACATTGGATTGGAGGAATGATACC
>JALFTB010000029.1:0-26544 GCA_022779465.1 bacterium | reverse complement strand
TAACGAACCGCTGAGTACGGAACCGTACGCTCAGTGGTGTGAGAGGACGGCAGTTAGTCACTGCCTTCTACTCGATATTAAAAATTAATATGCATAAATGTATGTCACCACATGGTGATTATGATCATAAGGGTGATACTTTAAATGTTATAGAAAATATTAAGGTTAAAAAGGTTATATTTAATTGTGGAGAATATAATGATTTAGAAAAAGATTTAATTAAAGTATTAGAAAAAAAGAAGATTAAATATTATTCATGCATTAAAGAGTTAAACATAGATAATAGCAAATTATACTTTCTTCAAACAAAAGAATATGATAATGAAAATGATAATAGTAATGTTATTTATATAGAGTTAGATGGTTACAAATTTATGTTTATGGGAGATTCTGGAATAGAGAAAGAAAAAGATATTTTAGATAAATATAATATAAGTGATATGGATGTACTTAAAGTAGGACATCATGGATCTAAGACAAGTAGTGATAAAAAATTTATTGATGAGATAAAACCAAAGTATTCCATAATTAGTGTTGGAAAGAATAATAGATATGGTCATCCAAATAAAGAGGTATTAAAAAATCTAGAAGATTCAAAAATATACAGAACAGATCAAGATGGAAGTATTATGTTTAAAATTAAAAATAATAAATTAAAAATTGAGATTTGCAGTCCATAGGAAAAGTGTCGCCAGTAGCGACACAATTGTGAAAGGAGTTAGATATGAATTTTTATGATCAAATAAAAGGATTATTAATAAGCAACGAAATATATAAGAGAGTAAGGGATTATAGTAAAAACAAGAGTGATGTTGAAACATATTATAATGTTGAAAAGTTAATTATTGAAGTCCAAGGTGGAGAAGAAAGAGTTAAATATGGCGATGGCTTAATAAAAGAGTATTCACAGAGATTAATAATAGAATTAAATGATAAAAAATATAGTTATTGAAATCTTATGAATATGAGAAAATTCTATGAAGTATTTAGCAATGAAAAATTGAACCCACTGGGTTCAAAATTGAGTTGGAGTCATTATTCTGAATTATTAATATATATTTAGGCTTAAAACCAGATACATATTTAAATTTTGACATATTATATATTGTACACTGATTAGTGTTTAAGATAGATTGGCATCTTTAGATGCAAAAGGGAGTGTTTTGCTCTCTTTTTTGTGCGAAAATAGTTGATTTTACTGGGTTTATATAATATAATGTAAAAGAAGTTTTATCTTGGTTTGGACTTATCTTCCGAATTTAGACTAGGGTATAACCGATTATATAAGAAATGGAGGAATTTTATTATGGCAGTTTCTAAAGAACAAATTGCTAAACGTGTTACAGAATTTAGTAAAGATGCTAAAAATACTGGTGATACTAGTGTACAAATTGCAATCCTTACTGATAAAATTAACAATTTAACTGAACATTTAAAAGAAAATAAACATGACTATCATTCAAAAAGAGGTTTATTCTTAATGATTGGTAAAAGACGTAGTTTATTAGATTACTTAAAGAAAACTGATGTTGTTAAATATCGTGAAGTAATTAAAAAATTAAATATTAGAAAATAGGGCACTGAATTTTTTAGTGTCTTTTTTTATTTGTAGGAGGATATATGAAGAAAGAATTTAGTTACGATTTTTTAGGAAGAAAATTAGTTGTTGAGGTTGGAGAATTAGCTAAACAAGCTGACGGTGCTGTATTAGTTAGATATGGTGATACTGTTGTTTTATCTGCATCTGTTATGAGTAACAATGTTGGTACTGGTGATTTCTTTCCTTTAACTGTTGTTTATAATGAAAAATTATATTCTGTAGGTAAAATACCTGGAGGATTTATTAAAAGAGAAGGTAAGCCTTCTGATAGTGCAACACTTGCAGCACGTTTAATAGATAGACCTATTAGACCTATGTTTGATGAAAACTTTAGAAATGAAGTTCAAGTTATTAATACTGTATTATCTGTTGATCCAAATAATACACCAGAGATGACTGCTTTATTTGGTTCTTCTTTAGCATTAGGAATTTCTGATATTCCATTTGATGGACCGGTTGCAGGAGTTATTGTTGGTAAGATTGGTAAAGATTTTGTTATTAATCCAACTGCTGAGCAAATTGATAAATGTGAATTAACTGTTACAGTTGCTGGTACAAAAGATGATATTTGTATGATAGAAGCTGGAGCACATGAAGCTTCTGAAGATGACATGCTTGCTGCTTTAATGTTTGGACAAAAGCATGTTAAGATGTTATGTGAATTCCAAGAAAGTATTATTGAAGTTGTTGGTAAAGAAAAGGTTCAAGTTGAACTTGCTAAGATTGATCCAGAACTTGAAAAAGAAGTTAAGGCTTATGCTGAAGATGAAATGCTTAAAGCTGTTCAAATTAAAGATAAATTAGCTTCATATGCTAAAATTGATGAAGTTAAGGAAGATACTATTAATCATTTCTTAGAACTTTATCCAGAAACTGAAAATATTGAAAAGAATGTTAAAAAGATTGTTGATGGAATTGAAGGTTCTGTAGTTAGAGATTTAATTACTAATAAACATGTTCGTCCTGATGGAAGAGCTTTAGATGAAATTAGGCCTTTATCTGCTTATATTGATTTATTACCAAGAACTCATGGTTCAGCAGTATTTACTAGAGGACAAACTCAAGCACTTGCGACAACTACTTTAGGAGCAATTGGAGAACATCAAATTTTAGATGGTTTAGGACTTGAGGATACTAAGAGATTTATGCTTCATTATAATTTCCCTAACTTTAGTGTTGGTGAAACTGGTAGATATGGCGCTCCAGGTAGAAGAGAAATTGGTCATGGTGCTTTAGGAGAAAGAGCTTTATTACAAGTTATTCCTTCAGAAGAAGAATTTCCTTATACTATTAGAGTTGTTTCAGAAATATTAGAAAGTAATGGTTCATCTTCACAAGCTAGTATTTGTGCAGGATGTTTATCATTAATGGCTGCTGGTGTTCCAATTAAAGCTCCAGTTGCTGGTATTGCAATGGGTTTAATAACTAGTGGTAAGAAATATACTATCTTAACTGATATTCAAGGAATTGAAGATCATATGGGAGATATGGACTTTAAAGTAGCTGGTACTAGAAAGGGTATTACTGCTTTACAAATGGATATTAAGATTAAGGGTGTAACAAAAGCTATATTAAAAGAAGCATTAGCTCAAGCAAAAAAAGCCCGCATGCAAATTTTAGATTTAATGGCTACAGTTATTCCTGAACCAAGAAAAGAATTATCTAAATATGCACCTAAGATTGAAATGATGCATATTAATCCTGAAAAGATAAAAGATGTAATTGGTCGTGGTGGAGAAATGATTACTAAGATTATTTTAGAATGTTCTCCAGAAGGTGTTACTACTGTTAGTGATAAAGATGCTGTTAAAGTTGATTTAGAAGATGATGGTAGAGTAATTGTTTACCACACTGATGCAGAAGTTATAAGAAGAACTATGGAAAGAATTGAATCTATAGTTAGGGAAGTTGAAGAAGGAAAAGTTTATACTGGAAAAGTAGTTAAAGTAGAAGATTTTGGATGCTTTGTTGAATTATGGCCTGGATGTGAAGGTATGGTTCATGTATCTCAACTTGCTAATGAAAGAGTTAATAAACCAAGTGATTTAGTTAAAGTTGGAGATGAAATTGTTGTTAAGTCTTTAGGATATGATAATCGTGGAAGATTAAATTTATCTAGAAAAGCAGCTTTAAATAATAATGAAAATTCTGAAGAAAAAGAAGAAACTAAACCTAAAAAAAGAAGTAAAAAAGAAAAGAGCGAAGAATAATCGCTCTTTTTAAATGTTAATATTTTCTTTTAAGGATTGGATAGATAAATAAACAAATTACTGATGAGCATATAACTACAAAGTAATTAGCTGTTAATTGTTTAATTATTTCAATTGTGTTTAAGTCATTTACAACTACATTATATATATTTGATATTGATGTATAGAAAGTTTGATCTAATATAAATGATATTATAATTGCTAGAATAAATCCTATTAGATAGTTTGAATTATCTTTAATTAAATCATATATAATTAAGAAAATATAATGAGTTAATAAGAATATTATTAATAATGAAATTAGATTTAAATTTGGATAATATAGTTTAAATGAAGCTATTTTAACGGCATTAGGTGATATGATATTTTTTAAACTTTCTATTTTTTCATTATCAATCATTGGTAAAGAACATATTAGTGAACATATTACATAAAATATGAATGTTAATATTGTTGCGGTTAGAATTGATTTTTTTGATTCTTTCATTTTATGTTTTTCAAATAATAATGCTGTAAATAAGAAAGTAAATGAATATACGATTAATCCTATGTTGATATTTAAATTTTGGCCAATTTTAATAGTTATTCCATTAAATAAGCAAGATATTATTAAAAGCATATATAAAATAATTGAGTAAAAATTAAATTTTGTTTTCATTGCAACACCCTTTATTCTTAATTTAATATACCATAAAGTTATGTAAAATTAAAGATTAAATATTGTTAAAATAAATATTATGTGTTATATTTATTTTAAGAATAGGTAAAATAAAAAGAGGAGATAAGTATGAAAAAAGTTATTTTATTATTATTGGGCTTAATGTTGGTACCTTTTGGTGTAGATGCTATGGCTGTTTCTGAAACTTTTAATTTAAGAGATGATGTATCTATTAATCTTTATGGTAAAGAGGATACTACTGATTTAAAAGGTATTGGTGGTCATGTTATTGCGGAAAGTAAAGCTGGAGATACTACAGTAACTATTTTATTAGATATGGTTATTGGTCAAGATATCTTTGATTCTGAAGAACAAGATGGACACACTTTAACAAATGTTTTTGAAAAAGCTTATATTAAAACTGTATTAACAAAATATGCTCAAGAAAAAGGTTGGGTAGATATTGCTGAAAGTCGTAGATTACTTAGTACTACTGATTTAACTAATTTAGGCATTACTAAAAATGATAAAGGAGTATATGAAATCTTAGGAAAGAATTCATTTGCTGCTCCAATTTATTCAGCTGCTGAACAACCATTTATGTATAATTATTGGACACAAATTACTGAAGGTGAAGATGCTGTTTATGTAGCTAAATATAAACAAGGTCGTACTGGTAATGGTGATAATGATGTTTGGGCTACTATTGAAGCTGAAGATATTACAGCATTTACAGAAGCTGCTGGTGGTAGTAAATATGCAATTAGACCAGTTATTACAATTGATAAGAAATGGATTTTATGTAATAATTCAAAAACTCCAAATGTACCAGAACCTCAAAAACCAGATAGTCCTAAAACAGGGGTAGAAGATATTATCTTACCTTTAGCTGGCATATTATTAGGACTAGGGGCTATTGCAGTAGTAACTAGCAAGAAAAATTTATTTAAACAAATTTAAGACCTTATGGTCTTTTTTTTTGTAATTTTTTGTCGAACATAATAATTAAGAACTTAATTATGATATGCTTTTTTAGGTGATAAGAATGAATAATATTTATAATAAATTAATTAAAAAAGTTGATAAAATTTCTTTTTTTGAGAACTATTTAAGTATCAAAGCTTCTCTTGACAAAAAACATTAATAATAATAAAATTATATTTGTAAGAAGGTGGCTGTATGATGGAAGATAAATTATATTTAACTCCTGAAGAAATATTAGATCATGAGTTTAAAATTGATGCTAGAGGTTATCGTATGCAAGAAGTTGATAAATTTCTTGACATGGTAATAAGAGATTATACAGAATTCTTACGTACAATTAAAAAACTAGAAAAAGATAATTTAGATTTGATTGAAGATAATAAGAAATTACAAGCTGAGTATCGTAAGTTAAAAGCTAGTATTGAAGCTTCTTCTGATGGTAATTCTGGAAATGGTCAAATGAATAATTCTGATTTACTTAGAAGATTATCTAATTTAGAAAAAATAGTTTATGGTAGAGAGTAATATCTTAGGCAAACGCTGCATTTAATGTAGAGGAAAGTCCATGCTCACAAAATCTGCGATGATTTTAGTGTTCACGCTAAGGGAATAAATAACCTTAGGTAGTTTTTACTAACGGCGTCGAGGTAGCCTGTCAAATGGTTATATTAGACATAAAGTGCCAAAGAGACGAGTTTATTTGGAAACGAATAAAGTGGAACGTGGTAAACCCCGTGAGTGAGAAACCCAAATTTGGTAGGGGAACCTTTCGAGATGAAATGAAATTAAGAAAGGACTGTAAGGTAGATAAATGTTTGCCACCTATTTATAGGGACAGAACATGGCTTATTAGATATTATTTTTTTATTAAAAAAAAGGAGTGACATTTATAAGCGAGATTAGCGAAGTGCTTAAGAGTACAAGAGAAATGTCAGGGGTATCTTTGGAAGAGGTAAGTAAAGATCTTGAGATTCCAGTACTTGTATTAACTCAGTTAGAAGAAGGAAATATAGGTGCTTTTAAAGATATTTTTGAACTTAAGAAGTATATTTCAGATTATGCTAAATACTTAGGCTTAAATAGTGAAGAAGTTATCGATGAATTTAATGAATATATGTTTGAAAAGACTTCAAAAATACCAATGGAAAGAATAGAACAAGCAGTTAAAAATACTATTGAAGAAGAAGCTAATGATGATAGAATTGCTTCTCCTTATACAAAAGCTGCACCAATTAATAGTAATAAACAATTTATATTTAGTATTATAGCGATAGTTATTATGGTTATATTAGTTATAATATGGAGTATAAATCAATTACAAAGATAATTATACAATTTATTTTTAGGAGAGATTAGTTATGAATTTACCAAATAAAATTACTTTAGGAAGAATTATTTTATCAATTATTATTTTAATAATTATGATGTTCCCTTTTCATGATGTAGGTTATGATTTTCCTACATATTTAGTTGCTGGTAGAGTTACAGTTAATTTAAAATATATTATATGTGGTATTTTATTTATGATTGCATCTTTTACTGATTTTTTAGATGGTAATATTGCAAGAAAAAGAAATATTGTTACTGATTTAGGAAAAGTTATGGATGCTATTGCTGATAAAATTTTAGTTAATGGTATTTTAATTATTTTGGCTTGTGATGGAGTTTTACCTGTAGTTGTTCCTGTTATTATTATTACAAGAGATACTATTGTTGATTGTATTAAGATGATGGCTGGTTCTAAGGGTAAAGTTGTAGCTGCTAGTATTTGGGGTAAAATAAAGACTGTATTTATGATGACTGGTATTTCTTTAGTTATGATTGGAGATTTACCATTTGAATTAATTGGAGTAAGTTTAGGTTATTATTTAATATTAGCTGCATGTGTTTTATCTATTTATTCAGGTATTCAATATTTTATAGCTAATAAAGATTTTATGTTTACAAAAATGTAGAAATAATCTACATTTTTTATTTTTGCAGATTTTAAAAATTAGACGAATAATTGTTCGAAAAAAGTATTGACTTTTAAATTTATATATATTAAAATTAATATTGTAAGAGAAAGAATAGGTGAAACAACTTGAAAATAAGTGAAACAAAAGATAAGGATAAAGCATTAGAACAGGTTTTAGCCGATATAGAAAAACAATTTGGTAAAGGTGCTATTATGAAACTTGGTAGTAGTGAACATATGGAAATTGATGTTACTTCTACTGGTTCATTAAGTTTAGATGTAGCACTTGGTGTTGGTGGTTTTCCAAAGGGAAGAATTATTGAAATTTATGGGCCAGAATCTTCTGGTAAAACTACGATTGCTTTACAAGCTATTGCTGAAGTACAAAAAGAAGGTGGAAGAGCAGCCTTTATAGATGCTGAACATGCCTTAGATCCTGTTTATGCAAAAAAATTAGGAGTAAATATTAATGAATTATTATTAAGTCAACCAGATACTGGTGAACAAGCTTTAGAAATATGTGAAGCTTTAGTTAGAAGTGAAGCAGTTAATATTGTTGTTATAGATTCAGTAGCAGCATTAGTTCCACAAGCTGAAATTGAGGGTGAAATGGGTGATTCACATGTTGGATTACAAGCAAGATTAATGTCTCAAGCATTAAGAAAATTATCTGGTACAATTTCTAAAACAAAAACAACTGCAATATTTATTAATCAATTAAGAGAAAAAGTTGGTGTATTATTTGGAAATCCAGAAACTACACCGGGTGGAAGAGCTTTAAAATTCTATTCTACAATTAGATTAGATATTAGACGTGGTGAACAAATTAAGAGTGGAGATAGTGTAATTGGTAATAAAACTAATATTAAAGTTGTTAAAAATAAAGTAGCTCCTCCTTTTAAAACTGCAACAGTTGATATTATGTATGGTGAAGGTGTAAGTAGAACTGGTGAATTAGTAGATTTAGCAGTAGAAAATAATATTATTAATAAATCAGGAGCTTGGTTTAGTTATAATAATGAGAAAATTGGTCAAGGTAGAGAAAATGTTAAACAATACTTAAAAGATAATCCAGCTTTATTAGAAGAAATTGATACTAAAGTTAGAGAAGTTTATGGTATTGTACCTAAAAATAAAAAGAAAAAAGAAGATTAATTTAAATTATTAATACTTAAAATAAGAGCAATATATTTTTATATTGCTTTTTGTTTAAGTTAATTTACTTGATTATTTTCTTAATAAACTTTATAATTAAATTATAGAAATTATTTATAATTTACTATATAGAATATGGAGGAACATTATGGATTTTAATGGTACTTCCATTTTAACTCTTTTTATTGGATTAATATTAGGCGGCACTACTATATATGCAATAATCATATTAACTGGTGCTGGTGCTGGAAAAAAGGCAGAAAAAATTATAAATGATGCTAAAAAAGAAGCTGAAAAAGCTAAAAGAGATAGCATTATAGAATTAAAAGAGGAATCTTATAAATTAAAACAAGAAGTTGATCGTGAAATTAAAGAGAAGAAGTCTGAAATTCAAGGTAGTGAAGAGAGACTTTTACAAAGGGAGAAGTCTTTAGATAAACGTGAAGAAATGCTTCAAAATAGAGATAATCTTTTAGAACAAAAAGATAAGAATTTAAATGCTTTACAAAAAACAATACAAGAAAAAGAATTAAAAATGGATGATCTTCTTAAGGAAGAAATGGAAAGATTAGAGACTATTGCCAAATTCTCTAAGGAAAAAGCTCATGATTTGATTATGGAGAGAGTTGAATCAAGTATGAGTAAAGAAATTGCTGAATATATCAAAGATAAGGAAGCTGAGGCTAAATTAGAGGTTGATAAAAAGGCTAAAAATTTATTGGTTAATTCAATGGAAAAATATGCTAATGATGTAACTACTATTCAAACTGTTAGTACTATTTCATTACCTAATGATGAAATGAAGGGTAGATTAATTGGTAGAGAAGGTAGAAATATCAGAACTATTGAAGCTGTTACTGGTGTTGATTTAATTATTGATGATACACCTGAAGCTATTGTTATTTCATCTTTTGATCCATTTAGAAGGGAAATAGCTAAGCAAACTATTGAAACTTTAGTTAAAGATGGTAGAATTCATCCAACTAGAATTGAAGAAATTTACGATAAGACTTGTAGGGATATGAATACTAGAGTTACAGAAATTGGTAATGAAGCAATTTATGAACTTGGTATTACAAAAATGGATCCTGAATTAGTTAATTTAGTAGGTAGATTAAATTTTAGAACAAGTTATGGTCAAAATGCTTTACAACATTCTAAAGAGGTAGCTTATTTATGTGGAATAATGGCTAGTGAATTAGGGGAAAATGTTAATTTAGCTAAGAGAGCGGGATTACTTCATGATATTGGTAAATCAATTGATTTTGAAATGGAAGGTTCTCATGTTGAAATAGGTGCAGATCTTGCCAAAAAATATGGTGAAAATGAAATTGTTTTAAATTCAATTGAATCTCATCATGGCGATAAAGAAGCTAAAAGTGTTATTGCTGTATTAGTTTCTATTGCTGATACTTTATCTGCTGCTAGACCAGGTGCAAGAAATGACACTATGGAAAACTATATTAAACGTTTAGAAGAACTTGAAAACATTGGTAATAGTTTTGATGGTGTTGATAAAACTTATGCAATGCAAGCTGGTAGAGAAGTTAGAGTTATTGTTAAACCAGATGAAGTTGATGATTTAACATCATTTAAAATAGCTCGTGAAATGAAAGAGAAAATTGAAGCTGAGATGCAATATCCAGGTACAATTAAAATTACTGTTATTAGAGAAACTAGAGCTTCTGAAGAGGCAAAATAAAACTATCAAGTTAATCTTGATAGTTTTTATATTCTCTAATAAAATAGTCATCAGTCATACCAGCTATATAATCTATTACTATTCTTTCTTTAGTAGTATTTTTTAGATATTTTTCTGACATATTGTTTAAATAATTTGTATAAATATTATGATTTTTATCTTCTTTATATAATATATCTAATAGTTTTTCATATAGGGTATTAAACATTAATTCAAAGTTATCTAATTCTTCTTTAGTATGACATTTATTATAGATATTAATATAATTAAATGTTTTAAGCTCTTTTATAGCATTAAATACTTTATCACTAACTTTTATATATGATTTACCTAAACTATTGCTTATAAGGTCTAAAATGATGGTATTTACGATATCTTTATTAGTGTTACCTAATACTTTTGTAATGTTTTCAGGAATATCTTCTTTTTTTATCATTCCTATTTTTTCAGCATCTTCAATATCTCTACCTAGATAACCAATAATATCAGATATTCTGACAACACAACCTTCTAATGTCATGGGAACTAACGTAGTTACATAATTTTTTTCAGTATAACAACTGTTGTAATCATTAAGAAAATCTTCAACAGTTTTCTTTTTAGGTTTATATTCTTGAAGTTCTAGTTCACCATTATGACATAAAATTCCATCTAATACTTGAACACAAATATTTTTACCTAAACCATTATCTTCAAGGACCATTAATTCTCGGACACTTTGAACATTGTGATTAAAGTATCCTTCATTATGTTTAAGACTTATTTCATTTAAAATTTTTTCACCAACATGTCCAAATGGAGTGTGACCTAAATCATGGCCTAGAGCAATTGCTTCAATAAGATCTTCATTTAAAGATAAGGCTCTTCCAATAGTACGAGCTATTTTAGATACTAATTGAACATGAACCATTCTTTTAGAGATATTGTCATTATCATTAAGAGAGAATACTTGAGTTTTATCCATATATCTAGTATAACTTGATGAATGGATTATACGATCGATATCACGATAATAATTTGGTCTTATATCTTCTTCATATGGTTCTAATCTAATGGCATCTTTATCTAGTGTTGCATATTTATTATATAGTTTTTCATATTTAAGCATATTTTCTTTTACTGTATTCATGGTACCTCCTTATTTATTAAAAACATATTTATAATAATTTGTTTCTAAGATATTTTTAGATATAACAAATTTGTTATATACTTTAGTGTTAATACTTTCAATATAATCTTCATCAACTTGTTCGTTGTTAAATGGAGTAAATACTTTAGTAGATGCGTTATATTTTCCTTTATCTGTTATCCATGAACGATCATTAAATATTACTAATCCATCGGAATTTGAAAGGAGGTCACGTCCCATAAGTAATCTTGAATCAAAGTCGATACCAAATAAATTTAAGACAGTTGGTAGGATATCTAAACTTTCACCATATTTATTTATTTCAATTGGTTCTTTCATAGTTGATGACCAAATAACTAAATTATTTTTATGAACATCAAATTTAGAATCTTCAATATTCATTACTTCAGATATTTGATCAGTAGTTAAACCATAAGGGTAGTGATCAGCAGATAAAACGATAACTGTATCATCTAATTTACCATCGGCTTCTAATTTATTTAATAATTCTTCTAGGGCTTTATCTAATTCTTTTTGAGCAGCAATATAAGCTTTAATAGCGGTTGATTTATCTAAGTCTTTAACTAATTCTCTATTACGATACGACATATTATTACCATAGAAATTGTACTGTAAATGTCCACTTATAGTCATATAGTAAGTCATAAAATGTTCACTATCTTTGTAATAGTCATATGTAGCATTAATCATTTCTAAATCACTTTGAGGCCAGATTTTACATTTCATGCTTTTTTCTAATCCGTTACCACAAGCTTTATAAGTGTATCCCATGTTTGGATGTGATAGATGTCTATTATAATATTTATAGGTTCCATCATGGAAAGCATAGGTTGTATATCCCATTTCTTTAAATAGGTTTCCATAAGCATAAGGTAAATAATTTTTACTTGATTTAGAGAAACTCCAGACACTTTCTTTAGGAAGTAAACTATTTAAAGTAACGTATTCTCCATCAGATGTACTAACATAATATACTGGGGTATAAAAGTTATTAAAGACGAAGCCAGAATTAACTAATTTATATAAAGTAGGTGTTAAATCTTTATTGACAGCAATGGGACTAAATGCTTCAGCAACAATTGCGATAAGATTTTTTCCTTTAAACATACCGGTATAAATATTTTTTTCAGATGGGGTACTTGATTTAACATAATTATGAATATTTTTAATTTCTTCATTAGTTTCATTTTTTATTAATGAATCATAATCAATGTCAGCTACATTGTATTCTATTTTAGGGTTTTTATTTACTTCCTTGTCAGGAGTTTCAGCTACTTCAATAGTTTTTTCTTCAAATCCAGATATTGTTCTTTCTAAATCTAATCTCATTGTTGTTAGAATTCCAAATGTTTGAGCCATTTGATTTGGATAGTGTTGATTATAATATAGATTTTTAGCTGTATAGATAGATTTTTTAGTATCTAAATTTAATGATAAGACTGTAATTATAAAAGTTATTAACAAAACCAAAGCTTTTTTCCACAATATTTTAGGATTAAAACTTTCTGATTTAATTTTTTTATGGAAAATAAATAATAAAGATACTGGAATAAATAATAATAAGCATCTAAAAATATTTTCTTTTATGACTGCCCATATTGCACCAAAGAAACCAAATACTTGACCTCCATGAAATACTGAATAAACACTTATGATGTTTCCATAAAATTTAAAGTTAATATATTGCGCTAAAAATAATACATATATGAAAGCATTAATACCAATAAATAACCACTTATTAAGTTTCTTATTAAAGAATGAAGTAATTAAGTCGATAAATAAACTGGTTAATAATGAAAATAATGTAATAAATAATATGCTTTTAAGTTCAAAAGTCTTAAATACAAATAAATGATAAATAAGTTCTAAATATAAAATATTTATTAAAGATATGATAATTTTATTATATTTATCTAATTTATTTTCTTTAACTTCAGGTATTATTACTTTTGGTATTTCTTTAATTTCTGTTTTAACAACTTTAGGAGCTTCCTTATTAATTTTTTTTACTTCTTTTTTAGGAATATTTTTATTAGTAGAAGTAGTTTTCTTTTTTTGAGTAGTTGTTTTTTTCTTAGTAGTGTTTGTTTTCTTTTTCTTTATTTGTTTTTTCTTTTTTTCCATACTTTTACCTCTTTATAAATTATATCATTTGATATTGATATTTTAAAGTTTAAAAAACTAGTTTATGTTTAAAAAATTTAGTATAATTGTGGTATGGTGATGTCATGAAAAAATACTTTGTAATTTTAATTGTTATTGTATTATTAGTAGGTGGTGGAGTTTTTTATCTATATTTAAATACTAAAGATGAATACAAATGTAAAGATATTGCAGGTGGTGAATTTAGTATTGTATTTGACACTAATGGTGGGGTTAAGATTGATGATATATCTGTATGTGTTGGTTGTGAGAATTCTTTAGCAGGAGAGTTACCGGTTGCAGAAAGAAGATATAGTGTCGCTACTAGTAAAGAATATGCTTTTGAAGGGTGGTATTATGATCGAAAACTTACTAATAAAGTTAAGTCAAATAAAATAAGTGATTTAGAGTTATTTAAAATATTAAATAGTCATAATTGTTTAGTAGGATACGGCAATATTAATTTGTATGCTAAATGGGTTCCTAAATATTTTACTATTGCATTTGATAGTAATGGAGGAAATAAAGTTGAATCAATTAGAGCTACTTATAATGAAGAATTAAAAAATTTACCAGTTCCGGTAAAAGAAAATTTTGTTTTTAAAGGATGGTATACAGTTAATAATGATTTAGTAAGTAATGGTGATAAATTAGATTCTCAAAATATTACTTTATATGCGAAATGGAAAAAGAAATAAAAGAAGAAAGTTTATATTTCTTCTTTTATATTTTTAATAAATAATTATTTGGTAAAATATTCGATTAATGAAATAATTTCATATATTAAAAATGATATTATGATAATTAATATAATGCCACTCATTACCAGGTTTAAGTTAAATACTTGAGTTCCATAAAGAATTAAATAACCGATTCCAGCTTTACTAACTAAAAATTCTCCCATTATGACTCCAATTAAGCTCATAGAAATATTTAGTTTTAAACTAGAAATAATATTTTCTTTGTTATGAGGGATTACTAAATAAATTAATGTTTGAAATTTAGTTGCTTTAAGAGATTTAAATAATTTTATTTTATATTGATCAGTATTTATAAAACCATTATATATAGTTATTATTGTAATTATTGAATTTATTAGAAGACTCATAACGATAATTGATTTTGTATTGGCTCCTAACCATATTATTAGTAGGGGACCTAATGATACTTTTGGCAGGCTATTAAATAATGTTAAAAAAGGGTCGAAAAATTTTTTTAATACCGGAATAAAGTAAAATATTATTGCAACTAAAAAACCAATTAATGATCCTAAAATAAATGATATTATTATTTCTTTGCTAGTTATATAAATATGATTAAATAGATTATTATTTAAGGCTAGATTATAAATACATCTTATTATTTTAGAAGGACTTGAAAAAATAAAACTATTTATGATATTAAATTTACTTAGTAATTCCCATGATAGAATAAATAGTAAAGTTGTTAATATTTGAGTTATGAGAATTATGATTTTGTTTTTTTTAATTTTTTTTAAATAGGTTTTTTGTTCATTACTCATTTATCTAAATCACTCCATATTAAATCGTAGTTATAGTTGAATTTTTCATCTTTACGATTATTTGATGGGATTGATGGATTTGATAATTCAATATTATAGATATTTTTTATAGTTCCAGGTCTTTTTGATAAGACGACTACTTTATCACAAAATGAAACACATTCAGATATATCATGACTTATAAGAATTGTAGTTATGTTTAGTTCTTTAACAACTTTATATATTTCATCAGTTATTTGTAATCTAGTAACATAATCTAAAGCTGATAATGGTTCATCTAATAAAATTATATCTGGCTTTAAGGCAAGAGTTCTAATTAAAGCAACTCTTTGTTTCATTCCTCCCGATAAGTTATTAGGATATTTATTTATGAATTTATCTAAATCAAATTTAGTAATTAATTTTTTTACATATTCAGTATTTTCGTGATTTAATTTTTTAGTAATTTTTAATCCTAGAAGAGAATTATCTAGAACATTTAACCAGGGTAGTAGGGCATCTGATTGAAGCATGTATGCAATATTAGTTGTATCTTTTATAATTGTTCCTTTAGTTGGTTTTTCTAATTCACTTAAGATATTTAGAAGTGTGCTTTTACCACAACCTGATGGACCAACTATACCAATTATTTCACCTTTTTTAATACTTAAATTTATATTATCTAAGGCATTAATTTCACCACTTGGTGTATGATAATTTTTAGATAGATTTTGTATTTTAATAAGGTCATTCATTTATAATTAGATTTTGATATGAAACATAATCTTTAATTAAAGAATGTGTTATTAACATATCTTCTAAATTAGTAAATGATTTTTCGGTTATAAATGTACTATCAAGCCAAGAGTCATTTTCTTTATATCTATTAATTATTATTTCAAGATCGTTTAAAGATGTATCCGGGAATAGATTAATAATGTCATTAGCTAAAGTTTTAGCATCATTATTAAGGGTATATTCTAATCCTTTATTAATAGATTTTCTAAAGTTATTTATTGTTTCTTGATTATTTTCAATATAACTTTTTTTAGCATTAAAGGCTGTGTATGGTACTTCACTTGAGTATTTACCAACACTATCAACAATATAACCATAGCCTAATTGTTCTAATTTTGTTGCGTTTGGTTCTCTTAATGTAACTAAAAATTACTATTTATATTAATTATTTAATATGTTATGATTGTTAAGATGATATATGAGTAATGAAGAATTATTAGAAAAATTTAAGAAAGATATACCTGTAAAAAAAGATGATAAACATTTTAAATGGTGGTATTTAATAATTATTATTTTAATAGGTGTTTTAATAGGTGTTCTTCTTATTTCTTTGATTGACTAGTTTATAAAAAAATGATATATTTTTATTGTAGAAAATGGGTGTAAATAGATGAAGAATATTACTGATTCTAAGAGTAAAAAAATTATTACGATAAGTATTATTGGTCTAATAATTATTTTAATTATTGGAGTAGCTTTTTTAATTGGTTCTAAATCTAATAAAAAAGCTAAACCTTATGAAGATACGTTTGAACAACCAGTTAAAGACAGAGTTGAAAGCAATGATTGGACTAGTGGCGAATATCAGTTTAATGGTCTTTATTTAAATTTAGGTGAGCCTTATGCAACATTTAAAGCTAATAACTGGTTAATTCAATGGAAAGATTTAGGCTACAGTGAGGAACCTACTCTTAAACCAGGAGAAACTTTAAATGATCTTAAATTAACTCATGAAATATTTACTAATTCTAGTGGATATGTAAGTTTAATTAATAAGACTAAAAAAAGTATTAAAGCTAGTGAAGCTGATGTTTATGGAATTGAAATTAAAAATGATAATGATCCATATCGAATGGGATTTGCTATACCGGGAAATATAGAAAGTGAATCATCTAAGAGTCAAGTAATGGAACTTTATGGAGCACCTACAACTATTGAAAAAATTAATGATAAAGAAGAAGCTTTTATTTATGATAATGGTAAAGTTTATTTAAGATTATTATTTAATCAAGATGAAGGCTTAAAAGCTTTTAAATATCTTTCACGTTAAAAATATCTTTAATTAGATATTTTTTTTATTTATTCATAAATATTAATATGGTGATTTATGGATAAGAATTTAATTAAATTAATTTTATATTTAAATGAAAAAGCTTATAAAAATAAAATAATTAGTTTTAAAGAGAAATTTAGTATACAAAATAAATTAGGTCAAAATGAATTTAATAGAGATTAGAAATAAAATTAATAATGGTTATTCTTTATATGATTTAAATTTAAGAGTAACTTTTTATGCGAGGGTATCAACTGAAGATTTGAAACAAATAAATTCTTTAAATAATCAGGCTTGTTATTTTAAAGATATGATTATTAATAATAGTAATTGGATTTATGTAGATGGTTATATTGATGAGGGAATAAGTGGAACTAGTGTTAAACATCGTGAAGAATTTATGAGAATGATAGATGATGCAAAAGATAATAAGTTTGATTTAATTGTTACTAAGGAAATATCAAGGTTTTCAAGAAATACTTTAGATAGTATTAAATATACAAGAGAGTTACTTAATTATGGAGTTATTGTTTTATTTTTAAATGATAATATTAATACAGCTTTAAGTGATAGTGAATTAAGATTAACTATTATGGCATCAATGGCTCAAGATGAGATTAGAAGACTTTCTGAAAGAGTTAAATTTGGAATGAAAAGATCAATTGAGAAAGGGATTATTTTAGGTAATAATTTAATTTATGGATACGATAAATGTCAAAATAAATTAATAATAAATCAACAAGAAGCTTTAATAGTTAATAGAATATTTAATGATTATGTTAAAGATTCGAGTGTAGTTAGGATAGCAAATAGTTTAAATAAACTAAATGTTAAAACTAAATTAGGTGGAAAATGGTCAGCTACAAGTGTATCTAGAATAATAAGAAATCCTAAATATAAAGGGTATTATTGTGGTAATAAAAGTGAAGTTGTAGATTATATGTCTAAAAAGATTTTTTATCATGATTATAAAGATTGGATTATTTATAAAGATTTTAAAATACCAGTTATTATATCTGAAGAGTTATGGGATAAAGCAAATAATAAAATTAATAGAAGAAATAAATGTCAGAAAAATAAATTCTTATTTAATAAAAAAATCTATTGTAAAAATTGTGGATTTCTTTATTATGGAAGAATACAAAAAAAACGTGTAACTTATATGTGTAATAATTATTTAAAAAATGGCAAGATTGTTTGTAAGAGTTCGATTATTTATCAAGATGAATTATTTCTTATTTTTAAAAAGATTTTTAATTTAAATTATAGGGATTCTTTAATGAATGAAATTGCTAAATTATATGATAATTATGATGATTTTAAAGGGCTTTTTGATGATGATTTTATTTCTTATTTTATTAATATTTATTTAGATAAAATTATTGTTTCTAATGATTATGAATTAGGTATTTATTTAAAAGATAGTATTTGTTATCAAGATAATATTTGTTTTGATAGGGGTTCTAAATATAGTAAAAAGTATAGGGTATGTTATAAAATTGATGCTAAATAATATGCTTTTTTGTTTGTATCTTTTTTTAATTAATGATATACTTTTTTTAGAGTAGGAGTTACATTATGAAAAGAGTATTTAAATTATTTATTTTACTTTTTATTATGACTATTTTATGTGGATGTTCTAAGGATGAAAATGAGCTTATTATGGTTACTGAAGCTGGGTTTGCTCCTTATGAATATTACGATAATAGTGAAATAGTTGGGGTTGATATTGATATTGCTAAAGAGATAGCTAAAGAGCTTAATAAGAATTTAGTTGTTAAAGATGTGGCTTTTGATTCAATTATTAATGAGGTTAAATCTGGTAAAGCTGATTTTGGGGCTGCTGGTATTAGCTATAATGAAGAACGTGCTAAACAAGTTGATTTTTCGATTAATTATACAGTTTCTAAACAGGTTGTTATTGTTAGAAAAGATAGTTCTATTAAAAGTGTTAAAGATGTTAGTAATCAAAAAATTGCGGTACAACTAGGAAGTGTAGCTGATACTTTATTAACTAAAGATTATCCTAAAGTTACTTTAGTTAGAGAAAAGAAATATTTAGCGGCTATTCAGGATTTAAAAGATAGTAAAGTTGATGCAGTGGTTATGGATGAATTACCAGCTAAAGAAATGATTAAGAATAATAATACTTTAAATATTTTAGATGGATCTTTAGCAGAAGATAGTTATGGTATGGTTGTTAAGAAAGGTAATAAAGAATTATTAGATGTAATTAATGGGGTTTTAGAAAGGCTAGTAAAGGATGGTAAAATTGATAGTTTTATCATAAAGCATACTAATTAGTTTAATGGAAAAAGTAGGTAAGTTCTTTTTAGGTATTATAGATTCTTTTTATAATACTTTGATATATGATAATAGATATAAATATATTTTAGAAGGTTTATTTAATACGATTATTATTGCTTTATTTGCGGTTGTAATTGGGATTATTATTGGAACTATTGTAGCTTTAATTAGAGATAA
This sequence comes from bacterium, assembly GCA_022779465.1. Lineage (GTDB taxonomy): Bacteria > Bacillota_I > Bacilli_A > RF39 > UBA660 > CAG-533. Next base: position 6,930 of record JALFTB010000029.1, on the reverse strand, counting down.
TCATGATAAGAATGGGAAGTTAGTTGTTTTAAATAGTCTAGCTAAAGCTTATGTAAATATTATTAGAGGTACTCCTGTAATTTTACAATTAATGATTATTTATTATGTTATTTTTAAGAGTGTTAATATTAATATTGTTATTGTAAGTATATTAGCTTTTGGAATTAATTCAGGAGCTTATGTATCAGAAATAATTAGAGCTGGAATTAATTCTATTTCGGTTGGTCAAACTGAAGCAGGATATGCTTTGGGTTTTAAGTATGGTGAAGTTATGAGACTTATTGTACTTCCTCAAGCTATAAAAAATATTTTACCAGCTTTAGGAAATGAATTTGTTACGCTTATAAAAGAAACTTCTGTAGGAGCTTATATTGGTGTTGTAGAACTTACTAAGGCTTCTGATATTATTGCGTCTAGAACTTATGATTATTTCTTTCCATTAATAATAATAGCTGTTATTTATTTAATTTTAACAGTTGGACTTTCTAAGTTGATGAGTAGATTAGAAAGGAAGTTAAATAATGTTAGAAGTTAAGAATTTAGTTAAAAAGTTTGATAAAAATTTAGTTTTAAATAAAGTTTCTTTTAAAGTTGAAAAAGGTGATGTTGTAGCGATTATTGGTCCTTCTGGATGTGGTAAAACAACGCTTTTAAGATGCCTTAATATGATTGAAAAACCAACTAGTGGAGATATTTATTTTGAAGGTGTTAATCTTAATGAAAATCACACTGATTTATCTAAAGTAAGACAAAAAATGGGAATGGTTTTTCAACAGTTTAATTTATTTCCTCATTTAACAGTAGGAGAAAATATTACCTTAGCTCCAATTAAGTTAAAAAAGTTAAGTGTATCGGCAGCTAATAAAAAAATGATGAGTTTACTTAAAATGATAAATTTAAGTAATAAAAAAGATAGTTATCCTTCTGAATTATCTGGAGGACAAATGCAGAGAGTGGCAATTATTAGATCACTAATAATGGATCCTGATATTATTTTATTTGATGAACCAACAAGTGCATTAGATCCAGAAATGGTTGATGAAGTTCTTAATTTAATTAAGATGATTGCTGATGATGGAATGACAATGCTTATTGTTTCTCATGAACTTGATTTTGTAAAGAAATGTGCTAATAAATTTTTATTTTTAGAACATGGAAAAGTTGCATTTTATGGAACTTTAAAGGAACTTAAAAACAGTGAAAATCAAAGATTAAAAGATTTTATTAATTAACATAAAAGTTAATTGTATTTAAATCATTTATTTGCTATAATTTAATTATGATAATAGACTAGGAGGAATAAAATGGGTGCTATTAATGTTAAAAGTGAAATTGGAAAATTAAAGAAAGTCTTACTTCATAGACCGGGAGCTGAATTATTAAATTTAACTCCAGATACATTAAGTAGATTGTTATTTGATGATATTCCATTTTTACCAGAAGCTCAAAAAGAACATGATGAGTTTGTTAGTATTTTGCGAAACAATGGAGTTGAAGTTGTTTATGTAGAAGATTTAATGGCCGATGTTTTAAGAATTAATGGTAATATTGAAGATAAATTTATTAGACAATTTGTTCTTGAGGCTGGTATTAAAACTCCAAAATATAAAAACTTGGTTTATGAATATTTAAAGAGTTTCAAAGATAAGAAAGAATTAGTTTTAAAAACTATGGAAGGAATTAAAGTTGAAGAGATTCCAAGAGCTAAAAGAGAAGTAGAACAATCTTTAGTAGATTTAGTTACTGAAGAATCTAACTTCTTAGCAGAACCAATGCCAAATTTATATTTTACAAGAGATCCTTTTGCTAGTGCTGGTAATGGTATTATTTTAAATAAAATGTATTCTGTTACTAGATCAAGAGAAACTATTTATGCAGAATATATCTTTAATTATCATCCTGATTATAAAAATAAGGCTGAAAAATATTATGATAGATATTTACCTTATCATATTGAGGGTGGAGATGTTTTAAATTTAAGTAATCATGTACTTGCAGTTGGTATTTCTCAACGTACTGAAGCAGGCGCTATTGATGAACTTGCTAAAAATATGTTTAAGAATCCTAATTGTGAGATTGATACTATTTTAGCATTTAATATTCCTGAATCTAGAGCATTTATGCATTTAGATACAGTATTTACACAAATTGATTATGATAAATTTACCTATCATCCTGGTATTATGGATACTTTACAAGTATATGAAATTACTGAAGGTGATAATCCGGATAGTGATGAGGACTTAAATGTTAAAGAGGTTTCAGGTTCTTTAGAAGAAATTTTAGAACATTATTTAGGAAGAGAAGTTACTTTAATACCTTGTGCAGGTGGTGAAAGAGTTGCTTCTGAAAGAGAACAATGGAATGATGGAACTAATACTTTATGTATTGCTCCCGGTGTTGTAGTTGTTTATGATCGTAATAATATTACAAATAATATTTTAAGAGAAAATGGTCTTACTGTTCTTGAGATGAGTAGTGCGGAATTATCTCGTGGTAGAGGTGGTCCTAGATGTATGAGTATGCCATTAGAAAGAGAGGATATTTGAAGGATGGATTTATACGGAAGAAATTTTTTAACTTTATTAGATTATACTCCTGAAGAAATAACTTATCTTTTAGATTTATCTAGTGAGTTAAAAGATAAAAAGAAGAAGGGTATTCCTCATAAATATTTAGAAGGAAAGAATATTGTTTTATTATTTGAGAAAACTTCAACAAGAACTAGATGTGCTTTTGAAGTTGCAGGAATGGATTTAGGAATGGGTGTTACTTATTTAGATCCAGGAAGTTCTCAAATGGGTAAAAAAGAAAGTATTGCCGATACTGCTAAGGTATTAGGTAGAATGTATGATGGCATTGAATATCGTGGTTTTGATCAAAAATTTGTTGAAGAATTAGCTGCTAATGCTGGAGTACCAGTTTGGAATGGTTTAACTACTGAATATCATCCAACACAAATGCTTGCCGATGTTTTAACTATAAGAGAAAATTATGGTTATGTTAAAGGTATTAAGTTAGTATTTATGGGTGATGCTAGAAATAATGTAGCTAATTCATTAATGATTGTATCTGCTAAATTAGGAATGCATTTTGTAGCATGTGCTCCTAAAGATTTATGGCCTAATGAAGAATTAGTTAATAAATGTAGGAAAATAGCTGCTAGTACTGGTGCTACTATTGAAATGACTGAAGATGTTATGGAAGGTACAAAAGGTGCTAATGCTATTTATACTGATGTTTGGGTTTCTATGGGTGAACCTGAAGAATTATGGGGTGAAAGAATTAAATTATTAACTCCATATCAAGTTAATAGTGAGGTTATGAATAATGCAGATAAAGATGCAATATTCTTACATTGTTTACCTTCTTTCCATGATTTAAATACTACTATTGGTAAATCTGTATATGAAAAATATGGTTTAAAAGAAATGGAAGTTACTGATGAAGTGTTTAGTAGTAATGCTTCTAAAGTATTTGATGAAGCTGAGAATAGACTTCATACAATTAAAGCTGTTATTTTAGCAACTATGCGTAAATAAATTATTTTGGTTATAAGTCATAATGACTTTAACATTGATTATTGTTAAGGTTTTAGGTAAGCCATTAAAACCTTAATGATGTCATTTTTAGTACAAATTTGGAGGTGGAGAAATTGGCTAAAAAGAAGTCAGGAAAGATGTTATCTTCTTATTCGATAATATTAATCCTAATCTTTGGACTAGCTATTTTATCACATGTTCTTCCAAATGCTGAGTTTGTAGATGGGGTTATAGTTAATGGTAGTGGTACTGTTGGTGCTAAATTATCAGAAACTTTAATGGCTCCAATCTTAGGTTTTGAAGATGCTATTGATGTTGGTATCTTCATTATGGTTTTAGGTGGATTACTTGGAGTAATCAATAAAACTGGAGCATTGGAAACTGGGATAAGAGTTTTAGTTCAAAAACTTAAGGGAAGAGAATTATTATTAATTCCAATATTAATGTTTGTCTTCTCAATATGTGGTACCACTTATGGTATGCTTGAAGAAACTGTAGGTTTCTATGTGTTACTTGCAGCAACAATGTTTGCAGCTGGTATGGATCCTTTAGTAGGTGCTGCTGTTATTCTATTAGGAGCAGGATCTGGTGTTTTAGGTTCAACTATTAACCCATTTGCAACTGGAGTTGCACTTAGTGCTATTCCAGAAGGAATTGCTACTAATAGAGGTATTGTTATGATACTTGCTATTGTATTATGGTTAACAACATATGTTATTTCAGCTATATTTGTTACTCTTTATGCTAAGAAGGTTAAAGATGATAAAGGTTCAACATTCTTATCTTTAAGAGAACAATCTGCTGCTGAAAAGAAATTTGGTTCATATGTTAAAAAATCTGGAGAAGAAGCTACTTTATCTGGAAAACAAAAAGTTACTTTAATATTATTTGCTATTACATTCTTAGTAATGATAGTAGGATTTATTCCTTGGGGTGAATTTAATATTACTTTCTTTGATAGTTTTACTGGTTGGCTTACTGGTTCAACTCTTGGAAATTGGTGGTTCTATGAAGCTGCTTTATGGTTCTTAATTATGTCTATTATTATAGGTATAGTTAATAAAATGGGAGAAAAAGGTTTTGTAGATACTTTTGTTGATGGTGCTGATGATATGATTGGTGTAATTCTAGTAATTGCAGTTGCTAGAGGTGCTAGTGTTTTAATGAAAACAACATATTTAGATAATTATATTATTTATAATGCTGCTGATGTACTTTCTAAAGTACCAGAATTATTATTTGTTCCATTAAATTACTTATTACATATTGTATTATCAGTATTAGTGCCTTCATCATCTGGTTTAGCAACATTATCAACACCTATTATTGTACCTTTAGCTTCACAATTACATTATAGTACTGAAGTTACTGTAATGACTTTAGTTTCAGCTAATGGTTTAGTAAATTTAATTACTCCAACTTGTGGAGCAATTATGGGTGGTCTTGCTCTTGCTAAGATTGAATATTCAACTTGGTTTAAATGGGCATTTAAAGTAGTATTAACAATTGCTTTAGCTAATCTATTAATTTTAGGGTTATTTACTTTAGTTGTATAGATTAATTATAAAAAACTATTTATTTATTAAATAGTTTTTTTGTGTTATTATATTTATATAGTAAAGGGTGAAAAGATGGGTAAGATTGTGATTGCATTAGGTGGTAATGCCTTAGGTAATAATTATTTAGAACAACAAAAATTAGTTAGAGATGCTGCTTCTAGATTAATTAAATTATTTGATGGAAATGAAGTTATTATTACTCATGGAAATGGACCTCAAGTAGGTATGATTACTAAAGCGTTTGCTAATAATAATGTAGAAATGCCTTTAGATTGTTGTACAGCAATGAGTGAAGGTTATATTGGGTTTCATATTCAAAGATATATTAAAGAAGCTTTAATAAAAGAGAAGATAAATCGAGATGTTGTGACTGTTGTTACTGAAGTAACTGTTGATAAAGATGATCCTTCATTTATGAATCCTACTAAACCAATTGGTAAGTTTTATACTAAAGAAGAAGCCTTAGAATTAGAAAAAAGTACTGGGGATAAGTATGTTGAAGATTCTGGAAGAGGATATCGTAAGGTTGTAGCTTCTCCTAAACCTATAAATATTGGTAATTTAAAATCTATTAATAATTTAACTAGTAAAGGTAGTGTTGTTATTGCTTGTGGTGGTGGAGGTATTCCAGTATATGATGAGTATGATAATACTAAAGTTGAAGCAGTTATTGATAAAGATTTAGCATCTTCTTTATTAGCTCAAAAAGTTAATGCTGATAAGTTTATTATTTTAACAGCAGTTGATCAAGCTAAAATTAATTTTGGAACTGATAATGAAAAAGCTATTGATGTGATGAATGTAGAAGAAGCTAATAAATATATTAGAAATAATGAATTTAAAAGTGGAAGTATGCTTCCTAAGGTTGAAGCTGCTTTAGCTTTTACTAAATCTACTGGTAATGAAACTATTATTACTAGTTTAGCTAATATTGAGGGTATTTTAGAAAATAAAAATATAACTAGAATTATTAAATAGGCCTTTATGGTCTTTTTTTTGTTACATTAAGTTCGAATAGATTAACAAAATCACCTGTGCCAGATATAAATGCACTTGTTAGGTTAGCAAAGTCAATATTATCGTTTACGTTAACTTTGGTAATATTTTGGTTTTTTAAGGCTGTATAGAAGTTAACTATTGGCATACCACCAATTCTACCACCTAAGACTTCTTTGTTTTCTAAATCGCTTAATTTAAAGTTTTCTATAGGGGTACGTGATACGATAAATTGTCCATCTCTTTTGGTTAAACCAGCAAAGGTTTGAACATAATCTTTTTGATTTTCATTATAAACATAAATAGTTGCTTCTGGTCCACATAAACCAATTTGAACATCTCCTGATAAAACAGCAGCAACAACATTATTAGCGCCACTTGTTAAGATAAGATCAATATCTATATTATTTTCTTCAAAGAATCCTTTTTCAATGGCAACATAAAATGGAGTATAGAAAGCACTATGAGTTACTTCAGCAACTTTTATAGTGTTTTTATCATTATTATTTTTAAAGAATCCTCCTAGGATAAACATTAAAATTGTTATTAATAATCCACATATGATTATTATGATATTTTTTTTCAAAAAATCCCTCCTCTAAGATAGTTTATTCTTCAAATAATATAGTGTGATATGTTATACTAAATAGAGAATAGAGTAGTGGATATATGAAAAAGAAGTATTGGTTATTTAGTTTTATTATATTCTTTGTTTTTATTGTGGGATTTATTGTTTTAAATAAAGAAGAAGATATTGAAAAAGTATTAACTAAAGAAAGTTATGTTTATTTACCTGAAGTGGCTAAAAATTATATTATTAGTTACTATAATGA
>JALFTB010000006.1:0-31407 GCA_022779465.1 bacterium | reverse complement strand
AGTCCATTTGTAATAAATTAGATTAAAGAAAAGTAAAAGAAATCTATTTTTTAGATTTCTTTTTATATGTTATTAAGGTTACTGTTAGGATTGTTGTTAATGTTATGATTGAACCTATTTTTAAGCCTGGTACGGTGTATTTGAAGGTTATTTGATGTTTTCCTTGGGTTAGGTTTAATCCAATTAATCCGTCGTATATTTGGTCTATTTTGGTTTCTTTATTATCTACGTAGACTTTCCATCCTTTATCACTAGCGATAGTGGTAAATAATATGGTATCTTCTTTAACATCTATTGTTGTTTCAAAATATGAATCGTTTTTATAATTGGTTATTTCTAGTTTATTTTTATTAATATTTTTTATGAATGTTTGATATGTGTCATAATTTACTTCATAGATATGATAGTCATAATCTTTAAAGTCGTTGTTGATTGGGTTTGCAATTATTTCAACGGTATCATTTTTATTTATTAGATATGGATGTTTATTTGATGATCCAATTTCTTTATCATTTACTTTGATGGTGTAGTTGGTTTTATCTTTTCCGGTTGGGTAATTATTTTGAATATAGACAAATGATTTTGATGTTGCTTTAAATTTAAATTTGATTAAAGCTGGGGGATTATTGGTTAAACATACATCTTTGGTACATGATGTATTTTTGTCATATGGAAAGTATTCTTTGATGATGTCTTTATCATCTTGATTTATAGTTTTAACTAGGTTGTTTATGTTAGTTATGTAATTATCTGTTATTTTTAAATTTAAGATATCTTTGGTGGTAGTGAATCCGATTGATGTGACATCATTATTTTGATAGATGTTATAACCATTAGAGTTATCTATTAATTTATAGTAGTCTATATTATCTTTTGTTATATAATATTTTATATTAAATAGGGAGTTAACTAGGGGATTATTATAATAGTAATTAGTATTACAGTCATCGATTGTTAACATACCAAATACTTTATTTATCATGGTGTATACTTTTTGATTTCTTAGGGAACTAAATAAATTTATATCGTTATAATCTATTAATAGGCCATTATTTTTGATGGTTTTATCATCAAAAGTTATTTTATAGAAGTTATCTTGATCATTTATTTTATTTAATATTTCAGTGTTGTTTTGATAGTTTATTTTAAAGTCTTCTTTGATGTTAGTATTACCAGCATTTCTGATTGTTACAAAGGTGTTGGCGATTAGTTCAACTATTAATACGATAATTAAATATTTTTTGAAGTAATCACTGTTTTGCATAAATATATAATATAATAAGAACATGATACTTATTACTAAATAGATTATTTTAGGGGTTATATTGATTGGATCATTTAAATTACCTGAGGTAAAGAAGCCAATAACTATTAAAGTTATGATGGTTAATAGGACTATGATTATTTTCTTTAGAGATAATTTTTCATAGTTTTGATAGTTTTTGAATGCTAGTAAGATTAGGAAGAAATCAAAGATGAAAGCATATCTTACAGGATACCAGATTGGCATTTGCATCATTTGCCAGAAGTAATCTAGTAAGTTAAATGACATTGATAAAAGAAAGAATAATAGGATTATTAAATTAGTTATTTTTTCTTTTAGTTTTATTTTATTGTTAAAAAAATATAGAAAGGCATTTAGGTAGATAAATATGGTTACATAGATGTTTGGAGTACCATATTCTAAATCTCCATTTAAAAATGATCCAATGGTTAGCTTATAAAAGACATTTAAGGCATCTAGATCGAATTTAAAGTAATCATCGATATAATTGGTGAAGAGGGTACTTTTACCGTTTAGAAGTTCTAAAATGGCAGGAATTAGAACAAATGATGAGATAAGTCCAGCTGCTAATGATGATAAGATATAAGTTATTATGATTTTTTTATTACATTTATCATTTATTAGTTTATAAATAAAATATATTACTGAAAAGATACAAATCATGTAACCAATATAAAAGTTAGATATGATGGCGATTGATAAAGATATTAAATAAGTTAAATATTTATTTTCTTTAAATAGTTTTTCAATACCTAGAGTAACTATTGGTAATAAGATGATACTATCAAACCACATATAATTTAAGTAATAAAGTAAATAGTAGGTTGTTAGTCCATAGGTTATACTAAATAAGATATTATTTTTATCTTTTTTTAAATAATTTAATAGGGTATACATTGAAAGGGATGCTAATCCGGTTTTTATAATGATAATAAATGTATAGAATTCAATGACATGTCCTTTAAATAATAAATATATTAGATTAGTTATATTGAATGTATAATAAACATAACTAGCATAACTATTAAACCCTAGTAGACCATTAAATGAATAAAATAATGATTTTGAGGTTGTTAATGATTTAATAAAGTTATTTAAAAATCCAGGATATTGATTATATCCATCTAAGGATAATAGGATTTTAGAACCAAATGGGTAGATTTGGTTTAATAAAAGTCCAATTAAAAATATTATTATTGGTAAGAAAAATACGATTAAGTAATTTTTATATTTTTTCATGTTATCACCTATACAGAATGATAACATAAAAAGTGTAATTTTAAATAATTAATGTTGCTCAATATTCTTTTTTTTGTTATAATCTCTTTAGAATAGAAAGTGGGCTAGTATCATGAGAGAGTTAATTGAAGAGATAAATGCTAAATTAAAAGATATAATTAATGATCTTATTAAAAAAAGAATTGAGGTTTCTGAATCTTTAAATGTTGTTCAAGAAAAGATTGATGATAAGATTGAAGAAGCTAAAGGATATAAAAATAATGTAGATGCTGCTAAAGATAGTATTAGATTATTTGAATCAGAAATTGAATCTTTAAAGAGTGATTTAAAAGAACTAAATGCGAGATTTAGTAATAAAGATTTAAATGCAATTATTGATGCTGGTAATAGAGAAATTAATGGTAAAATTGCAGTTAGAGAAAAAGAGATTGATAAGCAAAGAGAAAAGATTTCTGAATTAACTGAAAGAGCTAGAACTATTAAAGATTTACTTATTAATTTAAAGAAAGATAAAGAAAGTAAGAAATCTAGATTAGATAATTTAAATGATGTTATTTATTATTATGAACAAGAATTAAATAAGATTATTGATTATAGTGAAGCTAATCCTGATTCTTTAGTTTATGTTCCGGAAGAACCTATTTCTTTTAAACCTTATAAATCTGCTGATGAAAGTAATTTAGATAGCCCAGTTTTTGATGAAATTGAAAATATTGACAAGAGTGAAGAAGAGGAATCAGAAGATAATGGTGAATCTTTAGTTTTAAAGAGTGATGGAGAAACTAAGAATGTTCAAAATGATATTGTAGATGATGTTTTATTTAATAAAGAAGTAGAAGAGCCTAAAGAAGAAGTATTAGATACTCCTACTGAAGTTAAAGAAGAGCCAGAACCAGTTTTATTTGAACATGATAAGACCCAAAAGATTGATTTTAAAACTTTAAATGATAGTATAAATAAAGAATATGAAAATATTTTTGGTAATAGTGAAGAAATAAGTATTCCTGATGATACAGCATTATTTTCAATAAAGAGTGAGGATAATGTATTTGATAATCCATCTTTTGAAGAACCATTAAATGAAAGTACAGTGGAAAATACTATTACTACTAATGTTCCTAGTAATTTTGATGATTTAATGTCATCTTTAAATGAAGATGTATTAAATGCTCCTATTAAAGATGATACTGCGATTAATGTATTTGGTAATAATGATACTAAGAAATATTCTTATGATAAGGGTAGTGAAAATGATGATTTTGTAAGAAATTTCTTTACTACTAATAAAATAGAATATGATAAGTTTAGTGCTGAAGATCAAAATTATTTAAAACAAATATTTAATCCAATTGGTTTTAGTAAGGTTTTAGATGTATTAAAGAGAAATAATATTAGTTTAAATTTCATTTATGGAGCTAGTAAAATATTTGAAATGTCTTCTAATGAATTAGAAACTATTATTAATAAATTATTATTAGCAGGACAAACTACTCAAAATATTAGTTATGTTCTTAGTACTTTACCTTTAATTAATAGTATTGATTTAGGGGAAGTAATTAATAGTTATGGACCTAATGCTAAAGGAGCGGATATTGCAGATATTATTATTAAAGCTAAACATTTAAATGATATTGGTAGAGGTGATAAATAATGGATTACTTATTAGATTTAGAATTTACTAAAGAAGATATTAATACTTTAAGTACCACTTTACCTAAGAGTGTAATTGAGAAATTAACAATGTTTCCGGATATTGTTAGAGTAGATTATCAATTATTAAAGAGTGTAGGAATTAAAAATTATAAAGAAATATTTATGGGTCATGCTCATATGTTTACAATGAATCCTGATAAATTTAAAGCTATTTTTGATAAATATGATCATAGTGATTTGGTTAGGTGTTTAGAAAAGAATGGAGCAGTTATAGAAAAACTATAATTGTATATAAAATGTATAAAAATGAAAGGTGCTTAAGTATTTAGCATCTTTTTTTGATATAATTGTGTTATAAACATAAAGTAGGTGGTTTAGATGAAACATTATTTAAAGTTTATAATTGTTTTAGCTATATGTTTAGGTACTAATGTTTTTGCTGATACTACTTATATAAGAGGTCAAATAACTAAGGGAACTTCTAAAGTTACAGTTAGGACTTGTGCAAGTAGTTCTTGTGGAGCAGTTAAAAGTGATACTAATAGTAATATAGCTATTTCTTATCCAGAGATGTTTGAAGTTTTAGGAGAAGAAAATGGTTTTTATAAAATAAGTTTACAATTTAATAGTTATTATTATACTGGTTATATTTCTAAGGGTACTAGTAGTAAGGCTTATGTTGAGACTAAAACTTTTAAAGTTACAGATGGAGATATTAATCAGATGTTAAATTTAGGGTTTCCTAAAAGTTATGCTGAAAAGTTAGCTAAATTAAAAGTATCTCATCCTAATTGGCAATTTGTTCCTTATAAAGTTAATGCAACATGGGATGAGGTTATTGCTGGTGAAACTAAGTATATAAGTACTAATTTAATTAATGGTAGTAATACTTCTTTAAGAAATACTGAAGATGGTGCTTATGTTAATGGAAAATGGACTGAGTTTGCAGGTGGTGGATGGTATTCTGCTAGTAAGCAAACTGTTAAGTATTTTGTTGATCCAAGAAACTTTTTAAATGATGGTCATGTTTTTATGTTTGAAGTATTAAACTTTGATAGTAGTGTTCAAACTACGGAGTTATTACAATCTTTATTAAATGGAACCTTTATGAGTGGTAATGCTTTTTATTATAATGATAAGAACGAAAAAGTGAATATTAGTTATGCCCAAACTTTTAGAGATGCTGGTGAGAAAAATCAAATTAGTTCTGTTCATTTGATTAGTAGAGTTATTCAAGAACAAGGTTCAAATGGTTCATCATTATCTAGTGGTGATAATAGTGAATATCCTGGTTATTATAATTTCTTTAATATAAATGCGAATGGTAAAACTACCAGTGAAGTTATTCATAGTGGTTTAGCTTATGCTAAGAAAAAAGGATGGAATAGTCCTTACAAAGCTATTATAGGTGGAGCTAGTTTACTTAATGATTATATTAAATATGGACAAAATACTTTATATTTACAAAAGTTTGATTTTGCAGGTGATACTTATTATAGTACTCAATATATGCAGAATGTAAGAGCTCCTTATTCAGAAAGTTATACTGCTTATTCAGCTTATGTTAAGAATAATTCTTTAGATATTAAGTTTACATTTAGTGTTCCAGTGTTTAAAGGAACGATGCCTGATAAAACTTCTTTAGATATTAAATATAATGAAGATTCATCTTTAAGTAAACTTAGTGTAACTAGTTGTAATTTAAATCCATCATTTACATCTAGTGCTTATAATTATACTTGTTATGTAGATAAAAAGATTGATAATATAACGGTTAATGCTAGTCCAACAGCTAGTACTAGTATTGTTAAAGGTACTGGTAAATTTGATTTAAATAAAGATGTAACTGTTCTTGAAATTATTGTTACATCAGCTGCTGGTACTACTAGTACTTACAAGATAACGGTAAATAAAGTAGATGAAGTTGTACTTACTCCGGATGAAATACTTGCAAAGATGCAAATAAGTAACAAGGGTGGTTATATTAGTGGTTTTGATTTAGGTAGTGATGCTAATTCATTTAATAAATTACTAAATAGTGTTTATCCTAAAGCAGTATCACAAATATCTGAAAATAAAGTTTTATATACAGGAATGAATATTAAGATAACTAGTGGTATTACTAGTAACTATACAGTTGTTATTTATGGTGATAATAATGGTGATGGGGTAATTGATATTTTGGATTTATTAAAGATTCAGAAACATTTACTTGGGGTTAATAAATTAAAGAATGCTTATTTATATGCAAGTGATATTAATAAAGATGGAAATGTTGATATTATAGATTTGTTAAAAATTCAAAAACATATTTTAAATGTTAGTAAGATAGAACAATAGGAGGATATATGAGAAATAAAATATTGTTGTTATTAGGTTTATTTTTACTTCCACTTAATGTATTTGCAGCTTCTGGTAGTATTAAGGCTAGTGCAAGTTCTAGTAAGGTGACGATTGGTAATACGATTACAGTTAAGGTAACTGTTAGTAGTACTGATACGTTAGGTTCGTGGCGATATGGTTTATCTTATGATAAATCTAAATTATCTTTAATTAGTGGTGATACTTCAATTGTAGGGTATGGTGATGGAACTTATAAGAGTAAGACTTATTCTTATAAGTTTAAAGCTATTGCTACAGGTAGTGCTAAGATTACAATTGATAATCCAAAGATTGCTGATTGGAATTCTGAAGCTTATATTCAAACTAGCGCTGGTAATTTAACTTTAACGGTTAAAGAGGTTGTTATTGTTAATTATAGTAGTGATAATAATTTAAAGAGTTTAAGTATTGAGGGTTTTGATATTACACCAGTATTTAATAAAAATACTTTAGAATATAGTGTTACTTTAAAACCTACTACTACTTCTATTAAGGTTAATGCTACTTTAAGTGATTCTAAGGCTAAATTAAGTGGTGTTGGTGATGTTGAGGTAAAAGAGGGTACTAATCAAATAAATGTTGTTGTAACAGCAGAAAATGGTACTTCTAAGACATATGTTATTAATGCGGTTGTTCCAGAAAAAGATCCAATTGAACATAAATTTGGAGAAGAAACTTATAACATATTAAGAAAGTTACCAGAGACTATTCCAGTTAATTTTAATAATGCAACTTTAAAATTTGATAATGAAGAAGTTCCTTGTTTACAAAATCAAACTTTAAATTTAACTTTAATTTATTTAAGAAATTCTAAGAATGAAGAAAGCTTTTATATTTATGATGAGAAGAATGATAAAGTTACTTTATATAATCAAATAGATAATAATGAACTTAGTGTTTATATTTTAAATGATATTGATAGTATTAAAGGATTACATAAGACTACTTTAAAAATTAATGGTCAAGAGGTAGTTGCATATCAAATTAAATCAGGAAGTAAAGATTATGTTATTAAGGCTAGAAATATATCTACAGGTAAAGAAAATTTATATGTTTATGATCAAGACAATAAGACAATAAGTTTATTTAATCAAGAAGATATTAATTATTTATTAGATAATTCAAATCTTTATAAGATGCTTTTAGTTGGTCTTGGAGCTTTATTATTAGTACTACTTTTAATTGTTATTATTTCAGCAAATAATAAGAAGAAATTAAATGCGATGATTGTTAAATTACAAGAAGAAAATCGTAATTTAGAAATAAGTAAAGAAGTTAAAAATAATAAAAAGAAAAAAGAACAACCTAAAGAAGAGAAAGAAGAAGTAATTGAAAAGAGTGATGAATAATTCATTGCTTTTTTTCTGTGAGGTTTATATAATTAGTTTATGGAAATAAAAAAGTTTAAAAAATTAAAAAATAATATTTATGAACTAGAACTAGATAATGGTTCTTTAGTTAAGTTATATGATGATGTTATTGTTAAATATAGTTTATTAATTAATAAAAAAATTGATAATAAATTATTAGATGAAATAACTAAGTATAATACTTCTTTAGATGCTTATTATTTAAGTTTAAAGTATATATCTAAGAAACTTAGATGTGAAAAAGAAATTGAAAAGTATTTAACTAAGTTAGATTTTAATAAAGATGTTATAGATAAAACAATAAGTAAATTAAATAAAGATGGATATTTAAAACATGATATTTATATTAAAAGTTATATAAATGATATTTATAATTTTAATAATTATGGACCTGATAAGATTAAATTTAATTTAAGAGAATTAGGTTTTAATTTAAATGAGATTGAACCTTATTTAGAAGATAAAGATTTTAGAAGTAAAGCAATTAAGATAATTGATAAGAAAGTTAAAGCTAATCATAAGTTATCTAATTATATGTTAAAACAAAATATATCTAATTATTTAATTAATTTAGGTTATCCTAAAGATATATTTTATGATTATTTAGATAATATTAAGATAAATAATAAAGATATTTTAGTTAAAGAAGCAAGTAATTATATTAAAAAGTATTCTAAAAAGTATGAAAATAAGGAACTTTTATATTTTGTTAAAGACAAATTATATAAAAAAGGGTATAATAGTAATGAAATTGATGAGGTGTTAAATGAATTATTATAAGAATATGTCTAAAGAAGACAAGAAACAATTAAAAGAAAATTTTAAGAATGAAGATAATTATTTAATTTATATTAAAGCTAATAGAATATTTGGTATTTGTGTATTTGGTATTATCTTTGGTCTTGGAGCATTAGTTTTTGATATTATATATCATCAACCTATTGTAAGTGGTATTTTAGATGGTTTATTATTAGTATTTTCAATAGTTTTCTTAATTAAGATGACTAATGCTAAGAGATTATTACTTGAAAATTATGCGAATGTTTTAGAATCTAAAAGAATAGAAGAAGAAACTAGAAAGAAAGCTGCTAAAAAAGCTGCTCCTAAGAAAAAGAGTAATCCTAAAAAGAAAACTAATACTGAAAAAAAGACAACAAAAAAATCAGCTAAGTAAGCTGATTTTTTATTTTGATGTTTTATTTGATTGTGCTTGTAAGATTTGATTACTAATATAATTAGAATATTGTTTAGATAATGAACTATCTTCAATTTTCATACCATATTTTTTTCTTAATTCAACTAAAGCATTAATTTGCATTGTATTATCGTCTTCTTTAGCTTTATCAGCTAGAGTAGTAATAATAGTGTCTTTAACTTTATCTAAAGCTTCTTTTTCTTTTGCACCTGTTTTTAAGATGATATGATAACCAAATTTAGTTTTAACTGGTGTAGTAGTATATTTGTTTAATTTAAGAGCATAAGCAGCTGTTTCAAATTCAGTAACCATATCTCCTTTATTAAAGTATCCTAAATCTCCACCTTTGTCTTTGTTTGAATCATCATCAGAATATTCTTTAGCTAAGTCATCGAATTTAGCACCATCATTTAATTTCTTAATTACTTCTTTAGCAGTTTTTAAAGCAGCTTCTTCAGCTTTTTTCTTTTCAGCATCTGACATTGAATCAGTTGTTTTAGGAGCAATTAAAATATGTTTACAAGAAATATCACCAACATATTCTTCATCATAATATTTTTGAACTTGTTTATCAGTTATACTATTTTTAGCATAATCATCAACAGCTTTATTACGATAATAAGTTAATTTTAACATTTCTTTAAAGCCATCTAATGAACTAATTCCATAATATTGATTTAAAGCAGATAAAAGTGATTTTTCATCATATTTACCATCATCATCAACATAGTATTTTTTGATACTTTCTAATTGTTCATCAGCATATTTTTTAGCATCACTATCACTTTTTGGATATTCTTTTAATAAAATTGAATTATCAATCATATCAATTAAAGAACTTAAAGCATATTTTTCTTTAATTTCATTATATAGATCATCAGCACTAATGCTAATTTTTGTATCTTCAAATGAAACTACTGCTTCTTTACCATTTGATAGTTTAGGAACCTTTCCGCATCCAGCTGTACAGCCAAGAATTAATAAAGCAATTAAAATTTTCTTTTTCATTTTACCCTCCATAGGCATTATTATAACAATGATTATTATAAAATACAAGAACACAATTGGCTATTTTTGCGTACAATAAAGTGAGATATGAAAAGGAGGGAGATTATGAACGCTTGTTGTAATAATAATGGTATAAGTGGTGCTGCATTTATACTTGTATTATTTATTCTTTTAGTAATCATAGTTGGAGCTGCTGTTATTTAATAAAGGAGGTTAGATTATGTGTAATGAGAAGAAGAAACCGTGCCAAAGAAATAATATAAATGATGCTTTTATTGTTCTAGTTTTATTTATATTACTGGCAATTATTCTTGGTGCTGTTTTAGTTTAGATATTAAGAGGTTTTTTCCTCTTTTTTTATTTGTTTTTTTATGTTAAACTTTTATATAGAATAGGTGATAATAATGTTTGGTAAGATAATAGATATTTATGATAATTATGTAATTATAGAAAATGCCACTCATAAATTAGAAGTTAATTATGTTAATTTTCATGTAGTATTTCCAGAAAATGACCGATCTGTAGTCGGAGAAATAGTAGGAATGAATGAAAATGAAATTAAAGTATTTTTAGTAGGAGAGATTAAAAATGATCGATTCTCTTCAGGAGTTTTAAGAAAACCTAACTTTAATTCAAAACCAAGAATAGTTTATAAAAGTGAAGTAGAAAAGTTTTTAGGTAGTCAAGATATTGGTTCTTCTGATACTTTGTATGTTGGTAAATCTTTAACTTATGATGGATTTAATGTATGTGCTAATTTAAATGATTTCTTTTCTAATCATTTTGCTATATTAGGTAATACTGGTTCTGGTAAAAGTTGTGGTGTATCAAGAATTTTACAAAATTTATTTTATCATAATGATGATAAGATGCCAGTTAATGCTCACTTAGTTTTATTTGATGTTTATGGTGAATATAATAGTGCTTTATCTAAAATAAATGAATTACCAGGAATGGGATATAAATATTTTACTTCTGACTTAAAATTTGGAGATGGAGATGTAATTAATATTCCGGCTTATTTTTTAGAAGTAGATGATTTAGCTCTTTTACTTAATGCGACATCACCAACTCAATTACCGATATTAGAAAAAGCCTTACAATTGGTTTATATATTTAAAAGCGAAGATCAATCTATGCAATTATATAAAGATAATATTATTGCTAAAGCTTTATTAGATGTTTTATCTAGTGGTAGAAGTTCAACGCAAATAAGAGATCAAATTGTAGCGGTATTATCTAGATATAATACACCTAGAATTAATTTAAATTCACAAATTGTTCAACCTGGTTATACGAGAACTTTAACTCAATGTTTAAATATAGATAATCAAGGTAAGATGAATAATGTTCAGTTAGTAGTTGATTATTTAGAAAAGATTCAAAAGTTTGATATAAGTAGTGTGGTTATAGATAGAAGTGTTATTTATGATTTAGATGATTTATATTATGCTTTAGACTTTGCTTTAATAAGTGAAGGTATGCTTAAGAGTGAAAAAGTTTATGATGAATATAATCAATTATTAACGAGATTATTACAAATTATAAATAGTGATAATAAGAAATTTTTTGATCCTGGTACCCATAAGATAAGTAAAGATACTTTTGTTAAGAATTTATTTGATGGTTATCAAATTATTAATATGAATTTAAATTATATTGATGAAAGATTTGCGAAAACCTTAACTAAGATTTTTACAAAGATATTCTTTAACTTCTCAACTAGTTTAAAAGAAAGAGGAAGTTATCCAATTCATGTTATTTTAGAAGAAGCACATAGATACGTTCAAAATGATAATGATATTAATGTTATTGGTTATAATATTTTTGATCGTATTACTAAAGAGGGAAGAAAGTATGGAGTTATATTAGGCTTAATTACGCAAAGACCTAGTGAGTTATCAACAACTGCTTTATCTCAGTGTTCTAATTTTATTGCATTTAGAATGTTTCATCCAAATGATTTAAATATTATAAGTAATATATCTAGTAATGTTAGCATGGAGACAATAAATAAACTTAAGAATTTAACACCAGGAACAGCAATGATATTTGGGGTATCATTTAAACTTCCATTAATTGCTAAACTTGAGCTTCCAGATCCAATGCCTCAATCTACTAGTGTCGATATTAAGAATAGGTGGTATGAATAATGAATAAGAAACAAAAAATAATTGTTGTAGTTACAATATTTGCTTTAGTACTTTTATGTGGTGGTTTAACATTCGCATACTTTACATCTTTTACATCAAGTGAAAGTGGGTCAACTATTGCTACTAAAGGTGGTACAATGAATATTAAATATGATAATGGATCTGGTAATATAACATTATCTAATATTTATCCTAGATCATCAGCATGGGTTAATAAAACTTTTACTGTAACTGGAAATAATACTACTGATTTAAATATGTATTATGGAATAAGTTTAGTGGTGGATAATAATGATTTTGGAAGCTATTTAAGTTATACTTTATCTGGAATAAATACTTCAAATAATGGAAATTTAATTCCAAATACAACTGAAAATCAGACGATTTTCGATGGAGTTGAAACTTATGATTTAGGAGTTGGAAGCTTTAATAAAGCAACAAATGCAGTACATACTTATAGTTTTAAAATTTTCTTTTTAGATACTGGAGAAGAACAAAATTATGCTCAAGAAGCAAATTTTGCTTCTCATCTTGTTATTAATTCTATAAATCCTGATGGGGCAGTTGCTTATGTTGGACAGGGGAGAAATTTCATTACTGAAAATTCTACTATAGTAGATAGGAAATTTAGTGTTTTAAGTAATGAAATAAAAGAAGAAAAATATGTTGTATCTTTAATTGTGGAAGAAAATACATATAGTGATGGAGAACTTAAATATACATTAACTGGAACTAATTCATCAAATAATGGTACTATGATTGCAAATGCGACAAACGTTTCAATTCCTAATGGTGATAATCAAGTGATTACATTAGGTACAGGTGTATTATCTGGTTCAGGTAGTACAAAACATAATTATAAAATTACTATTAATGATAATAATGATGAAATTAGTTTGCTAAGTAACACAATAAGTGAAAAGTATGACGTTATGCTATTACACCATCCTAGAAATTTTTTTGGTCGTTTAGAAATTACCTCTGGTAATAAAACATTATATTCGGCTGTTATTAAGCAGGGAACAAAAGATAATCCTACAACTACTATAGGAACTGCAGCAACAACTAACGAAGGTTTAATTAAAACAACTGATGATTATGGAACTGCTTATTATTATAGAGGTGCTGCTGAAAATAATTATGTTAGATTTGCAGGAATGTGCTGGAGAATTGTTAGAACAACTGGTAACAATAATGTTAAGTTAGTTTTATATAATAATGATTCATCAGATTGTACTTTAACAGGTGAAGGCTTGGCTTATGCAAATTTTTCAGAAAAATTTAAGGTAACGTTTAATAATTATAATAAATCAGATTTAAGTACCGTTCTTGATTCTGCTTTTATGCATGGACAATATAATACAACAGATGCTAATAGATGTTTAGTGTTAGAAAATGATAATGTTGTAGATAAAGTTAATTCTTATAATAATAAAACTGCCTGCGTGAATGCTGGTGGCAAATGGGCTACATCAATGTATGATTCTACTTTTGCGAATGTAAAAAAAAGTAAAGCACTTCAAAATTTAGAAACGTGGTATAAAGCAAAATTAACAAATTACGCTGATAAGTTAGCAGATGTAATATGGTGTAATGATAAAAAAGTAATTAATATGGATTCTGATAGTATATTATTTGCAATAAATGAAAGGGTGAAAAAAGGTCCTTCCATGGTATGTAATGATGACAATCTTGGAGGAAATTTAAGTAAATATACCGTAAATGACACAATAAATGGCAATGGGGATTTAGCGTATTCAATCGGACTGCTTACCGCTGATGAGCTTGTTTATGCTGGTGTATCATTAAATGGTGATATTAGTGGTACGTATTTAAAAATGAATATGCATAGTAATGACATGTCTTGGACACTTACACCTATAGGGTGTTACAAAAATGATGGATGTGGTCATATTGCGTATAAGTCATCTGGAGTTATACTAACGTATGCTGGAGTTAAAAATTATCTTCGACCATCAATTGCCTTAAAGGGTAACGTTATTGTTAGTGGAAGTGGTAGTGCTTCTGATCCATTTGTTGTTAGATAAAACATTCTTTATGGATGTTTTATTTTTGGGTTGATTTTTTTTGAATTATTTCATATAATAATATTGTCTAGAATAGGAAACACATTGTTTGGATTAATGACTTGCATATTCTAATTAAAGTTTAGGGTATGCATAATTATATTATTATTTTATTTTAAGGTATGATGATTTAGTTATATTCTTATTAATAAAATGGTGATGATTAATTTCAGGTGTGTTTTGGTAGTAAAGAAGTTGCCGATGCAATCTTATCTACGCTAGATGTAACACGTGTTATGGAGAAAGATACTCCTAAGGATAAGCAATCGCCTGATAAGTACTGATAATGCTTCTGTTTATTTTTAAGGTTAAGGTTTTTGAATAAAGGATTTTGATTTTAAAAATAATTTGTGATTGTTCTAAAAACTGGGACTAGTTATTTTATCAGAATAGCTAGTTTTTTTATTGCATTAAATAATGGGGTTTGATATAATTTAATATGAGAATAGAGGTAGGTCGAGTGAATACTAATATGTTTAATGAATATTATTCTTATAAGTTAAAGACGGTATATCAATACTCTATTTTATTGTCTAAGATTTTAGGTGTAGATAAGAATAAATTATGGCATCGTAGAAGAGATTTAGATAATTCTATTGAATATATAGTTAATGATTTTTTTAAGAGAATGACTGACTATGATAAGGTTCAATATAAGAGTTTAGTTAGATGTTTTATTAGTGACAAAGAGATTTTTAAATATAATATAGACAGAGAACTTTATAGTGTAATTAATTATTTTATCGAAAATAAGAGAGCTTTTGAAATTACTGCTTATGAGAAAGAAATTGTTTTAGCAGCTGTTATTTTGAATATTGCTAATAACATTGATATTTCGACTAGTCCTTATAAAGTTAATAAGAATAATTATAAAACGATTGTTTTAAGTTATTTAGAGAAATTTAATAAGATTGAATATATTCATTTGATTGATGATGGTAAAAAGAATACTAAAGTTCTTCTTGAACTTATTAAAACTAATGTAAGAAAAGAAAGAAGAATATTTGAACTTTTATCTAGTAATGTTTCATTTAATAAATATATTGATATTTCTTTAGAAAATATTTATTATTTAACTTCTTATAATTATAGTGTTCCTGGTCTTAATAAATTAGATAAAGCAGCAGGAAGTTATATTTATAATCATGATGATATTGATGATAAATTTGCTTTAATGAGTACTGATTTAATTGTTGTTACTTTAATGAAGTTATTTTCAGTTAGAAAGTTTAATAAGATGTTTTTCTTGCCGTTAAAGAGGGAATTTGTTCTTAATGAGAGTAATTTAAAAGTTTTAAGTAATCTTTTAAAGAATGATTATTTAGATAAGAGAATTAAGATTTTATATAATTTTGATGATCTTAGTGAGAAGAGTAATAATTTATTTGGTAAGTACCATTTAGATTATTATATATATTGTAGTAAAAATACTAAGTTTGATTCAATTGATGATGAATTTAAAACTAAAGATTATTTAGTAAGTAATGATTTTTACTTAAATAATAAGAGATTTGTTGATGGTTTACTTGAAGATGGAGTAAATGTTATTATTGAAAAATTTGATGGTATTGTTACTGATAAAAAGTTAGTTCTAGAAAGTTAGGAGAGTAAAAGATGAATGTAAATAGTGAATTTTTCTTAGAATTTATGAAGCCACTTTTAGGTGGTGTATGGGATTTTATTAAAGCTATAGGAAATGCTCTTGTTAGAATTTTTAATCTTGCAAATTATTTTGATATAGTTAATAAATATAATTCTGAAGGTAGGGGTGTTAGTGTTTTTGTAGTAATTCTTGCCGTATTATGTTTGATTATATTATTTGGTTTACTTGCATTTTTAATTTATAGAATGGTTAAGAGATTTATTAGATATCGTCATAGTTTAGCTCATCAAGAAGCTTTAGTTGATGAAATTGATAATCTTAATAATGATATTGTTAAATTAAAGAGTGAAAATCAAAAGTATTTAGAAATGACTGATCCTAATAGTGGTGAAGTTGAATATGATGAGAATGGTCATATTGTTAATAAGCTTAAAGAGGGTGAAAGTAGATTCTTTAAGTTAACTAAGATTGATGAAAAGTACGCCAATTATGTAGCTCCTGAGTTAAATGAGACTATTACTTTAGAACAGATTTGTGAACAATTTAGAAATTATTCTGCTAGTAAGATGGGTCTTTATTATACTATTGACTTAATTAGATTGTTTATTTCAGCTTTTGCTTCTAATAGATTAATTATTTTACAAGGTATTTCTGGTACAGGTAAAACATCTCTTGCTTATTCATTTGGATACTTTATTAAGAATGAATCTACTATTGCTAGTGTTCAACCTTCTTGGAGAGATAGTACTGAAATATTTGGCTATTTCAATGAGTTTACTAAACGTTTTAATGAAACAGAAGTTTTAAGTAAGATGTATGAAGCTAAGTATAATAATCAAATTTATGTAACTGTATTAGATGAGATGAATATTTCTCGTGTTGAATATTATTTTGCAGAAATGTTATCTATTTTAGAATTACCTAGTACTGATGAATGGGTTATTGATTTGGTTCCAAACTCTTGGGATACTGACCCTAAATTACTTGAAGATGGTAGATTTAAGTTACCAACTAATATGTGGTATATTGGTACTATTAATAATGATGACTCTACATTTATGATTACTGATAAGGTTTATGACCGTGCTATGCCTATTAATATTGATACTAAGGGTGTTGAATTTGATGCTCCGGCAACTGAACCTTTAGATATTAGTGCTACTTATTTTACATCTTTATTTGCAAAAGCTCAAAAAGAGCATCCTGTTAGTGAGGATACTTTAAATAAGATTGCTTTAATGGATGATTATGTTATTAATCATTTTAGACTTGCTTTTGGTAATCGTATTGTTAAGCAATTAAAGGATTTTGTTCCGGTTTATGTTGCTTGTGGTGGTAAAGAGATTGTAGCAGTTGATTATTTAATTGCTAATAAGATTTTAAGAAAATTTGATCAGTTGAATTTAGCATATATTCGTAATGAAATTGATGGATTTGTTGAGTTCTTAGATCAAACATTTGGTGAGGGTGTAATGGTTGAATGTAAGGCCTTCTTAGAAAGATTAAAGAAGACTATATAATTTAGAAAGAAAGATGGTAACTCATGAATAATGAATTAAGTTTACTTGTTAAAGATATTCCTCAAGATGATGTTGAATTATTTTCTAAAAATACTGTAGCAACTATTGATGCTAAAAAGGTAGTTGATAAGATTACTATTGATTATTCATGGGTTGATGTCTTGGATGAATCAATTCCTTATTTGGATAATATCATTCGTAATCCAAGACGTTTTATTGTTTCTGAAGAAGATATTGTTCCAATTGAAAAGACTAAAAAGGTTGCAGAAGAGTCTATTAAACATTTGGCAGTACATACTAATTTAATTCAAGATGTTGATGAAGATGGTATGGTTAAACCGATTAAATTACTTAATGTATTTAAAGAAGAAACTATTGATTTATATGAAAATAGATTTATTTATTCTTTAATTACAAATCTTTATACTTTTGTTAGGGAACAAATGACTTATGAGGAACAAAGTGCTTCTAATAAAGAAGAGAGAAGTGTTCATTATGAAGCTAATACTAGTTTTGATAATAGAACTGTTAATATTAAGCTTGATTTAGTAAGTAGTGATAGAGATAGACAAAGCTTAACTGAAGAGATGCTTGAAGAAAGAAAAGAGAAAATTAAACATATTTGTGAAGTTTTAGAGGACTTTATGGCTAGTAAGTTTATGAAGATGATGGCTAATGCAACACCAGTTAGAAGTCCAATTAGAAAGACTAATGTTATTTTAAAAGAGCAAAACTTTATTAAGGCTTTACAATTATGGGAGTTTTTAGAAAGTTATCAAGTTGAAAAACCAGTAAGAGAAGAAAAAGAGAATGTTGATTTAACTAGTAGTTCTTTAAGTAAGAATTTTAATATGACTTATTTCTTAAATTATTGTGTTTTATATGATATTGTTAGTACTGATGGTACTTTGGTACCACCTGAGAAAATTGATTTTTCTGAAGCGTTGTATGATTATGCGAAGGGATTTGATGTTGATGATAAAGAACTTCGTAAACAATTAAATGAAGAGCTTACTAAAGCAGAAAATTATAAACAATTACAGAAAAATGAAGCTAAGAAGTGTTATGATGCATTTATAGATAATCATAATGCTAGAATTGCTAAAGCGTTATTATTATTTAGATAGGAGGGATATTAATGGCTAAAGATAAAAATAAGAAGACTAATCCGATAGCAGGATTTGGTGGTAAGGTTATTGATTTAGCTAAATTTAATATTAAATCTGATAAAGAACAATATGAAGAGATTAAAAAGACTTTAGAAGATATTTATCAAGATAATCTTAAGGTTACGAGAAAGCATATAATGAAAGTTATTGGGCTTACTTTAGTTCCTAAAGATGATTATGTATACCTTCCTTATAATTTAAAGGTATCTAAAGAAAAGTTATATTTAAGATTTGAAGTAGTTAAAAAGAAGCCAGTTGGTTTAGGTTTAATTATATTTGGAATATGGTTATTTGTTTTTGCTTTAGTTGCAGCTACTTATGCGGGGTTTAGATATCTTAGCTTAGCTGATTTAAATAAAGATATTGATGGTGATGGCATTGCGGATATTAATATTGATATTAATGGTGATAATTATGCTGATATTAATATTGATACTAATAATGATGATAAGCCAAATATTAACATAGATTATAAAGGTAATAGAAGATCTGTCTTTAATATTGATAAAGATCGTGATGGTGAGCCTGATTATAATTTAGTTAATGATGCTAGTGATGATGAAAAAAGAGAATGTAAGATTAATTGTGATACTGATGGTGATGGATGGCCTGATATTAATTTAGATTTAGATGGTGATGGTGAGCCTGATACTGATATTGATACTGATAATGATGGCGTTCCTGATTTAAATTTAGATATTAATGGTGATGGTAAATGTGATGTAATGTGTGATACTGATGGTGATAATAAGTGTGACTATCAATGTATTAAACCAGATGATGATGGAAAAAATACTGGTTCTTCTTCACAAACTGGTGATCCTAATACTAATTCTGGTTCAACTACTTTAATGCTTAATTTTGTTGATGGAGTTACAGTTAATGTTGATAATTTATATCCTGATGATCAACCTGGTGTAGCCAAGGTAAATCCTTATAAGACGTTTACTGTAGAAAATTTATCTAATAATACAATTATTTATTCATTGAAATTTAAGGTTATAAAAAATACTTTTGTTACCAATAATTTTCAATATAAGGTTGAAGCTACTAATGGTGGTGGAACTTTGGGTTATACACCAGCTCCTAAAAAAGATGCATACATTGTTAGAAATGTAAGCATTCCAGCAAGGGTTAGTCAAAAATATAAGATTACATTTAATTTAGCTGGTACTAATAAACCACAAAATCAAGATCAAGGTAAGAATTTTACAGCAGAGATTGATGTTGAATTATAATAGGCGTTATGCCTTTTTTCTGGAAGGAGATATAAGATGAAAGATAGAGGTTTTAAAATTGTAACTATAGCAGCTTTATTAATTGCTGTGTTAGGGCTTAGTATTGGTTATGCTACTTATACAGAAAACTTAAAAATATCTGGTACTGTTACAGCAAGAGCTAGTTCAAATGCATGGAATGTTAGATTTGAAAATATATCAGAAGCTGAACTTGGAGGAATTGCTAATGAAATGGTTGCTCCAGACTTAACTTCTACTATTATTAGTAAATTTGAAGTTAATTTCTTTGCACCGGGTGATTCAGTTAGTTATACTTTCGATGTAGCTAATAGGGGATTATTGGATGCTAGACTGACAACTTTTACAATGGGAACTTTAAGTTGTGCACCTTCAACAAACAGTACTGCAACTGCTAATGAAGCTAATGCTTTATGTAATGATTTAACTTATACTATAACTTATGCTGATGGTAGTGAAGTTAAAGTTGGTGATTTAGTTAAATATACAGATGGTAATAATACTAAGACTTTAAAGGTTACAGTAGCATGGAAAAGTGATTCGACAGTATCTTTATCAGATGATGTTTTAGTTACAATTGGAGTTACGAATTTTATATATACTCAAGCTTAGGACAGAAAGATTGCTTTTTGTCTTTTTTTATAATTTTTTTAATTTTAGTAGTTGATTATTTTTATTATTTAATGCTATAATACTTGTTGTAAGATAGGAGGAAAAGATAAGATGAAAGATAGAGGTTTTAAAGTTATTGCAATAGCTGCATTATTACTTGCAGTAGTTGGTTTAACAGTTGCATATGCATCATATACTGAAACATTAAAAGTATCTGGTACTGTTACTGCTAAAGGTTCAACTGAATCATGGGATGTTCATTTTACTGCACCATCTGAACCTACTTTAGGTGGTATTGCTACTGTTGGAACTGCTCCAAGTACTACAGCTACTGTAATTAGCGGATTCAATGTTAATTTCTTTGCACCTGGCGACTCTGTTGAATATAACTTCAATGTTGAAAATGCTGGTAAGTTAGATGCTAAATTAACAGCTGTATCTCTTGGATCTTTAAGCTGTGCACCAGGAAATGGTAGTAAAAACGCTACTTCAGAAGAGGCTAATGCTTTATGTGCTGATTTAACATTTAAATTAACTTATGCTGATGGCACTGAAATCAAACAAAATGATGTAATTACTCATACATCAAACAACACTAAAGCCTTAAAGTTAGTTGTTTCTTGGAAAGCTGACTCTCAAGTAACTTTATCAGGTGATGCTGTTGTTACTGTTGGCGAATCTACATTAACTTATACTCAAGCTTAATAATATTTTAGTTAGAGAGATTTATTTATGAAGAAAAGTGAAATAAAAGCTTTAATATTTATAGTTTTTATTATCATATTATTTCTTATAAACAGTTTTTTTACCAAAATATTTACTGATTATGGTATTGTAGCTTTTCTTATCTTTATGGTAGGAATTGCATGGCTTTTATTTGGATTGTCCAAAGATAAAAGTAGATATAATAAAGATGTGTGTCTATCAATAGTTATTTATGTAGTTTTATATTACTTACTTATTTATTTGATAGGTTTCTTTACAGGATTTAATTTTAATGTATATGATACAAGCATAGTTGGAATAGTTAAGAACATTGCTCCGATTATTCTAACTATTGCTTTATCTGAATTTTTACGTTATATGTTAATTTCTAAGTTTAAGGATAATACATTTTTGTTAATTCTTTCTGTTATAGCATTTGTGCTTGTAGATGTTACATTTACGTTTAGAACAATTAATTATAAGGATTTTGGATCGATTTTAGAGAGTTTTGGACTATTTATATTACCTAGTATTAGTGTTGGAGTTTTATGTACTTATTTATGTATTAAAACTAGTTATAAAGCAACTATTTTATATAGGTTATTAACTACTTTACCTTTATACATAATTAGTATTATTCCGGACTTTGGTAATTATATATGGTCTGTTCTTAATGTATCAATTCCAATTATATTTTTAATTATTGAATATAATTTCTTTAAGAAGAATGAACATATCTTTAAAAGAATTATTCTTAAAGCAAATGCTTATAAGAAAAATAAAATAACATTAATTATAAATATTATTGTTATTGTGTTTCTGTTTTTTTTAGTTGGTCTTACTTGTGGTTTATTTAAATATCAATTGGTTGTTATTGCGACAGGATCTATGCAACCTTATGTTTATAGAGGAGATACTGTTCTTGTTAAAAAGATTGATGATAACCAAAAGAAGAATTTAAATATAGGAGAGATTTTAGTTTATTATAGAGATGATAGAATTATTTGTCATAGAATTTATAATAAAGTAGAGTCTGGTGGATATATATTTTATCAAACTAAAGGTGATAATAATAATGATCCCGATAATTATTTAATTGAATTACATGAAATAATTGGTACTACTAATCATAAAGTAAAATATATTGGACTTCCAACTATTTGGTTAGCAGAAATATTTGAATAGAAATGAGGAGTAATAAATGAAAGATGCTAGTAAGAAAAAATCTAGTTTTATAGAGAAAAATTTTTCTAGTCCAACTTTTAATATGATTTTTACTGGATCAATAATTATATTGGTTTCTTGTTTTGTACTAGTATTTTTCATTAAATTATTCATCATAAATGAAGTTGACCATTTATCATATGATGAAAAGGTTACACCTGATTATAAAGTAAATTTAAAAGATAATGATTATTATGAAGTAAAAACATTACCATCTGGTATGAATTATATTGCTAGTTTGGTAGATAACATTAGTGTTAATTTTAAATATAGTTTTGAAGCTACTGATATAATTGACTATAATACAACTTATTATATTGAAGCAATTACAAGAGTATATGATGATAAAAACAAATCCAAAACTCTTTTTGAGAAAAAAGAAATTTTATCTGAAAGTAGAACTATAACAAAGGAAAAAATAAAAAATTTAGGATTTACTGAAAGTGTTAAGGTTGACTATGAGCATTTTAATAATTTAGTTAGAGCATTTAAAACTGAATATGGTTTAGCTAAATCTAGTGATGTTACAATTGCACTTGTAACGAAGACAAGTGGTGGTAACTCAGAATATAAAGGTAATATTAATTTAAATAGTCAAGCTACAGTAGTAATCCCACTAACTGAGCAAACAATAAATGTGTCTATTAATAGTAATAATGTTACAAATCAAGACAGATTACTAGAAAAGATAGGTTTAAATAATATAAATTGGTATAATTTAGGAATGTTTGTTATTTTAACAGCTTTAGATTTATACTTAATAGTTAAATTAAGTAAAAGTATTAAAAAGTATTTAGATTCATTTAGTTTATATGATAAGACTTTAAAGAAGATACTTAGAGATTATGATAGTATAATAGCAAATATTAATAATGATACTGTTACAGAGAAAGATAAGGTTATATTTGTGGAATCTTTCGATGAATTAATTGATATACATGATAATTTGGGTAGTCCAATATTGTTTAATGAGGTTGTTAAAGGTTTTAAATCTTATTTTACAATTATTGATAATAATATGATGTATAGATATGTTTTAGAAAATAAAAAATAATTGAATGAAATATTCAATTTTTTTATGTTTAATTTTTTATTATTTTATGGTAAAATAATTATGATAATAGGAAATAATTGGTGAAGGATATGAAACATAGATTAAATGTTGTAAAGAAAAATAAACTTATTATTTTTGCAAGTATATTTGCTATTGCTTGTATATCTTTATTATCAGTTGGTTATGCAGCTAATTCATCTTCTTTAGCATTTGATGGTTCAGCTTTTGCAAGAGCTGAAGGAGATGTGCGTATTACTAATGTAAATTGTGCTAAACCAACAAGTGGTTCAGGTACTCAAGGTGATACTTCTGGTAATATTTTTTATCCAGAATATACAAAAGATTCAATTAATGGTGGCCTTAGATTAAATTCTGTTGTAACAAGCATGGTGTGTAATATAGAAGTAACGAATTTATCTTCTTATAATGTTTTAATAACTAATATTGAAAAGATTCGATTTAGTAATCCTAATATGACTTATTCTTTTGAAAATGTTGTAGTTAATGAAACACTTATACCTGCTGCTAATAAGAGTGTATTGCAGTTAAAAATTGCATTTAGATCTAATATTATTTCACAAATTTCTGGTTTGGTTGAAACATTTATCGAAAATGTTTTAGGCATTAATTTAAATGTTTATTTTGGTTTTAGATTTAGTTTTTATAAAATCCCTCAATATACTTTATCTGTAACAGCAACTCCAGAAGATGCGCTGATTGTTTTTGAGGTAGGTGATCAGGTTGTTGCGAGTGGTACTGGGCATGTATCTAAATTAATGGATTCTCATAAACCTATTAAATATACTGTATCTAAGAAGAATTATTATACGCAGACTGAAACTATTACGATGACTGAAGATACTACGCGGACGATTGAGCTTACTCATAAACCGGATTATGAACTTACGATTAATCCAACTCCAAGTAATTCTTTAGTTACTTTTAAGGTTAATGGAGAGGTTGTTTCATCAGGTACCGGTGTTCAATCTTATACAGCAGTTGATGAAACTACTATTGAATATACGGTTTCAATGTTTGAATATTATGATAAAACAGGATCATTTACATTAGATGGTAAAGATACAACTATTGATGTTTCATTAGATTTAATGCCATGGATAACTGGTACTTTTACAAATACTGATAGAAAAGTGGCAACTACTAAAGAAGATGTTGTTTATCACCCAGGAAAGTATTTAATTGAGATGTGGGGTGGTAAAGGTGGTCAGTATTTTCGTGCTGAAAGTAAACAAACTGGTTATCGTGGTGAAGCAGGATATATTTATGCGATAGTTGATTTAGAATATAATGATAAGATTTTCTTTACACTAGGTGGTAATGGACGTGATGGAGATTATTCCGGTACTGCTAGAGGTGGAGCTAATGGTGGTGGCAATGGTGCAGCTACCTATGCTGGAGGTGGTGGTGGTTACTCAGCCTTGGCGGTTGGTACTACTACTATTGATGAAGCAAATATTAATTCTGGTAATGTTTTAATGATTGTAGCAGGTGGTGGAGGAGCAGGAGGTTCTTCTCTTGTCGCCGGTAAACCAGGAGATGGTGGTAATGGTGGTACTTTAACAAGTGCAACTACTACAATTAGTATAGGAAATGTTTTCCATGGAGCTGATGGTACTTTAAATGGTGCTAAAGAAGGTCGTAATGGTCTTGGCGGTACAACAACTAGTACAGCTAATTCAAAAGGTGGTAAAGCCGGTGGATTGCTATTAGGTGGTGCTGGTAATGGAAATGGTGGTGGCGGTGGCGCTGGCTACTATGGAGGTTCTGGATCCGGCGGTGCTGGTACATTGTCAACAAATCAACCTGGTGGTGCAGGTGGTGGATCATCATTTATTTCATCTAAAGCGACATACAGTAATTTACCAAGTACTGCAACAAGTAAATTGGTTGCGACAAATCCTAGTTCAACTGGTGGTGCAATTGTTATTACTTATTTAGGTAAAAATTAAAACTCATTTATTTGAGTTTTTTTTCATAAAAAAAGAGCTAATTATTTAGCTCTATAAACAGATTCTAGATTGATATTTTTGTCTTTTAGTCTTACACATGCTCCAGAACCGCAATTGTTACAATGTCCACTGCCACCACAATTACATGTTGAATTAGACATTATGTTATTGCTGAATTTTTTGTTTTTAGAAGCTTCTTGAACATTAATTAATAACATAAAAATCATTCCTCCTTAACATAATTATATGTTTTTTATATAATTTGTCAAAGAATACTTTTATTTGATATAATAGTTTTGTGGTGCTAATTATGAAAAGTAAATTTAATGTGTGTGTTGAAAACATTTCTAATAATGATATTTTAATATGTCCTTTGTGTCATGAAAAATTAACCATTAATAACCATGAACTTTTGTGTATTAATAATCATAATTTTACGGTATCTAAAAAAGGTGCATTATTTTTGAATGTTTCTTCTAATTATAAAAATAGTCCAATATATAATTCTAAATTATTTTTAAATAGAAGAAGTTTTCTTCGTAAAAATTATTATGCAAAGATTTATGATGTGATTGCGGAGTTTATTAATTCATTATCTAAAGATAAAATTAATATTTTAGATTTAGGATCTGGTGAAGGAACTCATGTTCATAAAATTCTTGAAAGAATTGATAAAAAATGGAATTTAATTAGTATTGATTATTCTAAAGATGCAATTAATTTAGCTACAGATTATATTGACAATAATATTTGTATTGTTGGTGATATTAATAATTTGACGATTAAAGATAAATGTATTGATATAATTATAGATTTTTTATCTCCTTATAATGGACATGAAGTTAAAAGAGTACTTAAGACTGATGGTGTTATTATTAAAATAGCTCCTAGTGTGCATTATTTAGACGAATTAAGAAATGTTTTAGAACTTGATGATTATAGTAAAAGAGAAGATATAAAGAGTAATTTTTTAAAGTATTTTGATATTATATGTGAGATGGAAGTTAATAATACTTATAATATTACTGAAGATGATTGTAATCATTTAATTATGATGTCACCTTTAAAAGATGAATATAAGAATAAAGATATTTGTATTAATAAAATAACTATAAATAATATGATTTATTTTGGTAGGTGTAGAAATGAAAAAAAGTAAGTATGCAAAACATATAAAAATATCTAAAGAGGTTTATGCAGTTTTTAATAATTTAATGATGAAACCAATTTTTTTGAATAAATAGTCTTATAATAATTATAAAGAAAATCAATTTGATAAATTTTCTGAAGAAGAATTAAATATTCTTTATTCTAACGGTATTTTAGTTGATAACAATAATACTGATAAAGATGCTTTATCTTTTATAAGGAAAAGTGTCGCTGATGATGAAATTAAAAATAGGATTGTTCTTATGTATATTATTCCTAATAATAATTGCAATTTAATGTGTAAATATTGCTTTATTGGAAAATTAAATAATAATCACCCTATCAAAATAGATGAACAAACTTTGATTAATGCAATAGATAAATTTAATAACCATCTAAAAGAAATTGATTATCATGAAGGTAAAATTATTTTTTATGGTGGAGAACTTTTGATTAGCTTCGATCTTATAAAAAAGTGTGTTAATTATATTAAAGAAAATAATTATGAAATAATGGTTAATTTAGTTACTAATGGTACTTTGTTAACTGAAGAAATGGCAGATTTTTTTAAAGCTAATAATGTTGGCATTGGCGTTTCAATCGATGGTCCTAAGAATGTAACTGATCAAAACAGAATATATTATAGTGAAAAATTAAGTGTGTATGATAATGTTTATAAATCTATTGAAATGCTAAAAAATAAAAATGTAGAATTTAATTTGTCAATTACAATTGCAAACGATTTATTAAAGAACCAAAATAAATTTCTTTCTTGGATAAAATCACTAGGAGTTAAAAATATTGCTTATAATATATTGCATTATACATCACCGACTGATGAATGGAAAAATTATTATCGTAAAGCAACAAAATTTTTAATAAAATCAAATAATGAACTGTTTGATTTAGGAATTAATGATGATAGAATAAACCGCAAGTATTTATCTTTTTATAATAATGAATTTAAATATCAGGATTGTGGAGCTAAAGGCGGTAATCAAATCTGTATTTCACCTGATGGAAATATTGATATTTGTCATGCATTATGGAATTGTAGTCCTAGGGACATAGGAAATATAAATGAAATAGAATTTAATGATATTTTTGAATCTTCAAATTATAAAAGATGGCATGATAACATTACAATTAATTATAAAAAATGTTTAAACTGTCCGGCATTATTTATTTGCGGTGGAGGTTGTTCATATCAGAGTAAAGCTTTATTTGGCTCTGAACATGATATTGATTTACCATTCTGTATTCATAGTAAAATGATGCTTAGATATATATTAACTGAAATGTATATTGATTCTTTAAAAAATGAAGAAAATTCAATGAACTAAAACTCATTTATTTGAGTTTTTTTTCATATGATTTAATGGTGATTTTATGTTTCATTATCGTATTCAAAAGCGTATGTATTATGTTTTTTTAGCTGTTATGTTAATTTTATTTGTCATGGTTATTAGGGTTTTTTATATTCAGGTTTTTAAATATAATAAGCTTTCTTCTTTAGCAAATGGTTTATGGAATAGAAATCTACCTATACTTGCTGATAGGGGTCTTATAACGGATAGAAATGGGGAAATACTTGCTGATAATATTACTACTACTAGTTTGGTTGTTATTCCAAATCAGATTAAAAATAAAGAAGATGTTGCTAAGAATATAGCGTCTATTTTAAATGTGGATTATTTAAATATTTATAAGCATTTAAATAAGATTACTTCTATTGAGAGAATTCATCCAGAAGGAAGAAAACTTTCTTATGAGGTAGCAGAAAAGATTAATAATTTAGATTATGATGGGGTTTATTTGCTTAAAGAGAGTAAAAGATATTATCCATATAAGACGGTTTTAAGTCATGTTTTAGGTTATGTTGGAATTGATAATCAAGGATTATCTGGAATTGAACTTAAGTATGATTCTTATTTAAAGGGATCTGATGGTGGTATTAAATATTTTAGTGATGGTAAAGGTAATAGATTAGGTGTTAATGAGATATATGATGAACCTGTTAATGGGAATAATATTGCTTTAACAATTGATTTAAATATTCAGTTAGCTATGGAAAGAGAACTTGATAATGTAATGACTAAATATAATGCAGATGGAGCATGGGGATTAGTTATGGATCCTAATAGTGGGGAAATATTGGCAATGAGTACAAGACCTAATTTTGATTCTAATAATTATAAAAATTATGATTTAGAAACTATTAATAGAAATGCTCCAATATGGGCGACTTATGAACCTGGTAGTAC
The DNA here is from genome assembly GCA_022779465.1 of bacterium. GTDB lineage: Bacteria > Bacillota_I > Bacilli_A > RF39 > UBA660 > CAG-533. Next base: position 2,509 of record JALFTB010000006.1, on the reverse strand, counting down.
TTTTAAGAACGTAACTCCACTTTTTAGTAATTTTATTTTAAAGTTATAAATATTATTTATTGGTGATGATAATTGATAAATAATAAAATCTTTGAACTTCAAATACAAATAATAATTAACACTAATTTATATAGAAAAAATGTAATAGATGAAAATACATTTTCAAAAGTAAATGATAAATTATTGAAAAATCTTAGAGCCCTACAAAACACTTATTAATTATGAGAGGAGTAGTATTATGAATTATGATGAAATATTAAAATCAATAATGCTTGGAGAAAAAATTTATAATCTTCCTCTTCGAGTATGCTATTATGCAAGAGTTTCAACGGATTCTGATGTCCAATTAAACTCACTAGATAATCAATTAGAATATTATGAAAACTATATTAAATCAAAACCAAAATGGAAATTTTCTGGTGGATATATTGAAGAAGGCAAAACTGGAGTTAGAGTTGACGTTAGACCAAGTTTTAAAAAAATGATATATGATGCAAAACACAACAAATTTGATTTAATAATTACAAAAGAAGTATCAAGATTTGCTCGTGATTTAGAAGATAGTATTCATTATATAAGAGAGTTAAAAGATTCTGGAGTAGGTGTATTTTTTGAAAATCAAAATTTGAATACTTTTGATTCTAATTCTGAATTAATTTTAAATATAATGTTTAATTTGGCTCAAGATGAATCAAGAAAGTTATCTTCAAGAGTAAAATTTGGACATAGACAAGCGATTGAAAATGGACATGTGTTAGGCAGTTCAAATATCACAGGTTATAAAAAAGATAACTGTAAGTTGGTAATAGTAGAAAATGAAGCAAAATTTATAAAAACATTGTTTGAACTATATGCAAGTGGAAAATATGGTTTCCAAAAACTATCAAAGAAATTATCAGAGTTAGGCTATTTAAATAAAAAAGGAAAACTATATGATAAAGACTCTTTAAAACGTATGATAGAAAACCCTAAATACAAAGGATATTATCGTGCAAAAACTTATGAAATACTTGATTATAGAACAAAAAGAAGAAAGAAAAATAGTTTAGATGAACAAGTATTATATAAATGTAAAGATGGAAGCATTCCAGCAATTATATCTGAGGAACTTTGGGACCAAGCAAACAAAATATTAAAATCACGCACTAAAGGATATGAAAATAATAATTATTGGTCTGGTGGTTTAAAATATGCTTTTAGTTCTAAAATATATTGCAAGGAGCATAATACTAGTTTTCAAAGATCACATGGTAGTAAAAATAAGAATAGACCTACATGGAGTTGTAGTATGTATTTACAACATAGATTGGCAGCATGTGAATCTCCAATTATTGCGGAAATAGACTTATATAATATCATATCATCTATCATGAATAATATCATTCCACAAAAGAAAAGCATTATTGATAATATGCTAAAATTATATGAAAATATAGATAGAAACGATGACTATTATAAAGAGTTAGAATTGCTTAATACTAACATAAAAAATATTGAAGAAAAAAAATCAATGGCTCTTGATTTAGTTTTTAATGGAGATATAAGTAAAGATTCTCTTAAGATGCAATTTGAAAAGTATGATCAAGAAATTAAAAGTTTTAATGTAAAGAAAACAATGATATTTAAACAAATCGAACGATTAAATAATAATCATGATAATCTTGATAGAATAACAAAATTAATTGAAGAAGAAATTAATGGTGGTTCATTAAACGAATTTATCAGAAAATTTGTTGATGAGATAATAGTATCTAAAATAGATGGAGATAGATATAATATTAAACTTGATATATATTTAGATTTATTTGGAGAAGAAAAATCAAAAATTAAGGGTGCAATACATATTAATGGTGCTACTGATGATAATATTCTTTATCTAGAAAATCAAACTTGTAACACTATTGAAGTTAAGAGAATAATAGATAATCCTAATAGATTTACGTACAATGTTTATTTAAAAACTATATAGTTTTATTTTTTACTTTTTTTTTATTTAAATTATTGTATAATATATTTATAAGGAGAAAAGATATGTTAAAAAGGTGTAATAAGTGTGGCGTACTTGTAAAAGTATTAAATGAATGTAATTGTGATAACTGTGGAATTTTATGTTGCGGTGAAACACTGGAGAATGTAAAACCTAATAGTGTAGATGCTTCATTTGAAAAGCATGTACCAGAATATCAAATAGATGGTGAAAATATTAATGTGAGAGTTAATCATGTTATGGATGAAGATCACTATATAGAATGGATTAGTTACGTATATGATAAAAATGAGCAAATAGTTTATTTGGTTCCAGGTGATGAGCCAATTGCAACATTTAAATATGTAAAAGGAGCAACAATATACTCTTATTGTAATAAACATTGTTTATGGGCAAAAGAAGTTGAATAGATTTAAAAAATATAGAATATTATAATTAATATTTATTATGGGAGGAATAATATGTTAGATGGAAAAGTTGCTGTAGTAACTGGTGGTACTCGTGGTATTGGATTTGCTACAG
>JALFTB010000016.1:0-4108 GCA_022779465.1 bacterium | reverse complement strand
ACACCTTTATTATAAGCCTATATTTAATAATATGTCAAATTGGGTATAAAAAAACCCAGAAGATCTCGCAGTGATAAAAACCCGCTCTAAACAGGTGGGCATCACATAAATGGTTTTAGGAGCCAAGTTCAATGAACAAGTATTCTACACCACCATCTAATTAGATTCCCAATAATCACCAATGTCGGTTTTATATTTGAGTACCCTCTAGGTATTTTAATTATAACATGATAAACTCAAATATAAAATAGAAATACATTAATTTGACAAATTAATTAGTAAATTCCATTTCATTACTATAAACAAGATAAATATAATCAGCTACTTCATCTAAAGTATTAGGACAATTAATAACAATCTCATCAATAGCACCACGAACATTACTTTGCGGCCAGCATCCAACCATACCCCTATCAGCGTGATTAAAGAAACTATTCATCTTCCTTTCAAAAAATTCTTTATCATTAACATGATTATTAAACCAATAAAGAATTACATCAGCATCACTAACCATAAAATCTTCATCACTTAAATTAGCTTCCTCATAAGCCTCATAAATACCTAATATAGCCTTAAATCCTCTACAAAGTAACTTATCCCTTAAAATATTCATAACTATTTTCATATTTTTAGCATCTTCTTTATTTCCTGCATAAATCACAATATATGGAACATAATCATTCATAAAAAATCCCCTTTCTTAAGTAAAAGATATCTTAACACAAGCATAAAAAAAAGTAAAGAAATTCTTTACTTCTTAAGCCTCACCCTTCCATCTAGCTACAACATCACAGTGACTAGAATATGGTCTAGGATCAGGTAAATCCATTTTTATTAATAAAGGTATCTTAAAAGCATTACCAAACGCTACTAAAGTACCAGATTGTAAACTATTAAGTTTTTCTATAATATCTGAACTTACATTAGGAAGCATCTTTTCAATGTATTCTAAATCCTTAGGATGAGTCATCTTAAGAACTAAGAAATTACTCATCTGAGCTACAACAGTCTCTGATACATCTACAGGTCTTTGACTAATTAAATCAATCATAACCCCATATTTTCTACCTTCCTTAGCAATTCTTTCAAATATATTATAACCAAGTAAGAACTTATCATTATCATTTTGAACATATCTATGTGCTTCTTCAATAATTAAATGAAAAGGAATACTAGCTCTTACCTTTCTACTCTTTGCAAAATCAAAAATCATCTTACTTAAAACCTTAACCATAACCTTAGCAAAATTATCATCAACATCTTCTAAATTAATATTAATAATTTGACTTCTCTTATTATTCAAAATAATTAAACTTGAAATATATTGTTCTAAAGTTATATATTGATTAATTTCAAAAAAGTTAGCATTACGACTATTTATAATGGAATTTAATCTAACCTTAAGAATAATTGCTGAATCTTGCATTATTCTATTATTTAAGAAACCTTCACCAATTAAAGTAAAATCTAAAGCTTTAGCTAAATCTCTAATAGTAAAAAATGCATTCTTAGGTGCTTCTAAAGCTCCTTCTAAACTCTCATCAATATTCTTAGCAATATATTCATTAATTAAAACACTTTCTGAAAATTCACCTTTAGAATCAATCTTAAAGCAATCTGAGAACTTTCTTGTAAAACCAACCCCTTGAACATCAGTATTCATATTAAAAGCAGCAGTTGAACAAGAAGCAATAATTGTAAAAATATTATTCTTTTTAGCACTAGAAGTTTCATTGCTAAACAGAACTGATTGAATAGCTTTAGCAATTAAATGGTTCTTATATTTTTCCGTCATTTCATCATTCTTACTAAAAATCTTAACCAACTTCATTGTTCTTTCAATAATCGTTAATTGTGCATGATTATCTGCATTAAGTAAAAGCGCTATATCATCATTAGAAAGTAAAAAAATTGGTACTTGTAAAAGCATATCAGACTCTTCAGTAGGATTAGTAGTTAAAAACTTATATTGGTAATTAGGATTAATATTATTAATACTTCTAAAAGCATTCTTATATTCACCATAAGCATCAAAAATAAATAAATTAGCATTAAAAGATAAAAAGTTAGTATTTAAAAATATATTTTGAATAATTCTAGATACACTACAACTCTTACCTGAACCAGAGTTACCAAATATTGCAAAGTGATTAGAAAATAAATCATTAATATTAGCATAAATACATCTATTTTCATATAAAGGGCTTTTACCAATATATAAAGAATCCTTATCTTGCATTCCCATAATAATATTAAGTTCATCATTATTTATAACTCTAAGTAAACTATTTAAAGAAGGTTTCTTAATTGTACCAGCAATAAATCTAGTACCAACAAATTCACCTAATAATTCTATTTTAACTGTATCGTCATCAACGTTCTTAACTTCACCCAATAGTTTAGCATTTTCACTTTCAAATACTACATGTAAATTCATTAAATTAGCAATTACATGGCCTTCTTTATTAAGTTCTACAACGGCATTATTATCACTAATATATCTAATTTTACCAAACATATTAACCAACCTCTTCTATTATACTTAAAATTATAACACAATCTCTACCTTCATAAAAGACCTAAAAATTGACTTTTTTCTTAAATTTGATATAATAAAGTCCACAAATGAGGGTAAATATGGAAAAGAAAAATAATATTATAAAGAAACTTTTAGCACTAGGCCTAGTTGGTACTATCTATGCTACTTTGGCAAGTCCTAAACTAAAAGTTAAAATAATACCACCAGAACCAGATGAAGATCCTTATAACGTCGAAGAAACATACACAGGTGAAGAAAAATCTAATAAAGATGGATATAAACCAGAAATAGATTATACCGAAGAATCATCAGAGCCTACATTATCACCTACTGCTACCCCAACCATTGAAACACCTAAGCCAGAAGAAACAAAAGCTCCAACAATCTATGAAGCAAAATTTTCATGTGTAATGTATGATGCCAATATAGTTGATGAAAATGGTAACTACCTAGCAACTGCTTATCAATTTGAAAAAGTCTTAAAAATGGATGCTAATTATCAAAATAATCATCGTCTAGTAATGTTAGATAATGGTATAACTGGTTATATTGAAGCAAATGCTTTAAGAGAACTAACTGATACTTTTGTTGAAGTAGATATCTCATCACAAATGCTATACGTTTATAGTAATGGTGAATGTGTCATGACTGCAAATGTTATTACCGGTAACCCTAACACGGGATCAACCCCTGGAACTAATATTGGTCTTCAAGAAATATTATACAAAGCATACAATACTAATCTGGTTGGTCCAACTTGGGATGTTCCGGTTGATTACTTCTTCTGTTTTAATTATGATGGTGAAGGTTTCCATGATGCTTCATGGCGAACAGAATCTGAATATACTGCAGATACATATACTTGGAATGGTTCTCATGGTTGCGTTAATATGAAACATAGTGATGTTTCTAATCTAGATAATTTAATCTCTACTGGAGATAAAGTTTTAATTCACAAATAAAAAGCTAAATTTCTAAAGATTTAGCTTTTTTCTTATTTATTTCTAACATATCATTAATAATACTACTTTCACCCTTAGAAAATCCACTCTTATTTGGATCTTCTGCTCCATGATCACCATTATATTCCTTATAACAATTTTGAGAAAGTAAACCAAGTTTTAAAGCATCAATTTTATCAGTAGTTAAATAATCACTAACAACATCCATTAATTGACACTCTAAATCAAATCTAGTTAAACTATCAAAATTACGATAAATTCTAACATCAGCATTCATATCCGTAAAACTAAAATAATCTAAAGCTTTATGAGCAATACCAGCCTTTATTTTAGTAATTTCATCAAGTTCTTTATCTTGAGAAACAAGTTCTATTCCTACACTTTCTAAAAAAGTAAAAGCAGCTAATCTTAATTTAAAATAAGTATCATTTAATCTCTTTAAATTGGCGTTAAGTTTTTTCTCATTATGATAAGGGAACCCATCATCAGTAAAATCACTAACCTCAAAAACCTTCTTATTCTTATAAATTCTATTTAAAATAGAACTAATAACCTTAACATATTTATCTCTATCAACATAACTATCATTAAAATAAGTATATAAAAC
>JALFTB010000027.1:0-45407 GCA_022779465.1 bacterium | reverse complement strand
AATTAAATATAACCTTTTTAACCTTAATATTTTCTATAACATTTAAAGTATCACCCATATGATCATAATCACCATGTGGTGATATAAGTTTATGCATACAAATTTAGGCAAAGAAAAAAGTCTTTATTTTCTTAAAGACTTAACTCTAGATAATGCTTCTTCAGGAGAATATCCATCATATTGTGGAGCATGTTCTATTTCTTTAATAGGAAATTCATCCCAATATTCTAATTTAAAGTGGTATGTTGCTACACCATTGGGTGTGTTTATTCCGACAATAAAGCAACCATTAAACATTGGATCATTTTCTTCATCAAAGTGTTTTTTTGATTTCCATGATAGTTCTGGATAACAACTGCAAATTACACTTAATAAATTCATTCTTTGGAAATATAAATCAGCAAATGTATGATTTCCATCACTTATATTTTTTACACTTGTTCCTGATTTCTTCAAATTTAATATTTCGTTGTTAATACTATCTATATTTGACATAAACACCACCTACAAATTAATTGTTATTATATCACATATTTACTATTTAATTTGTATTTTTTTATTATCTTTTTCTAATTCTTTTAAACTTCTATCTGGTGTCGGTAAATTTTCTGGCATCGTTCCACCTAATCTTTTAATACTTTTTCTTACTTCTTTACCCACCTCATAATGAACAGAGTTCGCAGTGTATTCATTATCTACATTATCTCTTTTTAATTTGGCGTCTGTTTGTGCAATTCTAAATATATTATCCGCAAGTTCTTCACTACCCATATTATCTAGTATATCTTCTCTATATCGAAGTTTCTTTCTTTTAAATATATCATCTGCTGTTTCTCCATTATATAATCCTTTATATCCAACATTATGAAATCTAGCCAAGTCTTTTACTCCACTATTAACTGCAGTTTTATTTAAATTATAATTACCTTTTCTCGCTTGATATCTTCTATATAGTCTTTTTTCATCTTCAGTAAGTTCATTATACTCTTTTTCAGATAATTCCTGTTTCCTTGTTTGAATTGCAAAATACGTTTGAGCAAGTGCTATTATTTGTTTTTGAGGATTGCCATTCATTACAATTAAATAACAAGCATATCTAGATAATTTATAATCTATAACATTTCTTGTTGCACCTTTTGCTAATTTTATCATTTTGCTTTGTACCGCAAAATGATCTTCTATACTGTATTTGCTTTCTCTACAAGCAACTTTAGCTCTTTCAATTAATTCATTTATACTTCGCCACTGATGATACCCTAAAACATTTTGTAATTCTCTTGCTAACCAGTAATCATTTTCGTTTTCATCTATATGTTTAATATCTTCAAATATCTTTTCTGTATATTCTTTTATTTCATTCATTTTATCATCTTCCTTTCTACGGGCTACAAGCTTCAATCTTTAATTTATTATTTTTAATTTTAAACATAATACTTCCATCTTCATCTGTTCTATATATTTTTGAATCTTCTAAATTATCTAAAACACTATCATTTGGATGCCCATACCTGTTATTTTTACCCACACTAATAATTGAGTATTTAGGATTAACTTCATTAATGAACTCTTTACTTGAACTTGTTTTAGAACCGTGATGTCCTACTTTTAAGACATCTATATCTGGTAAATTATACTTATTTAATATTTCTTTTTCAGTAGTAATTGATGCATCTCCCATAAACATAAATTTATAGCCATTAAGTTCTGTATAAATCACATTACTATTGTCATTTTCATTATCAAATTCTTTTGTTTGTAAAAAATATAATTTGTTTTTATCAATATTTAATTCTTTAATACATGAATAATATTTAATTTTCTTTTTATCTAATACTTTAATTAATTCTTGTTCTAAATCATTATATTCACCACAATTAAATATAACTTTATCTACTTTAAAATTATTAACTAAATTAATAGCTTCTCCCATATGATCATAGTCTCCATGAGTTAATATTAAATAATCTATTTTTGCATAACCTAAACTATTTAATAACTTTATAGTCCCATCACTAACAGTTCTATCTTTTATTCCACCAGTATCAATTAATATATTCCTATTCTTATACGTTATTAAACTGCTATCTCCTTGACTAACATCCAAATAGTATACATTTATACTATTATCAATCAAACATTTAAATTTAAGGCTAAAAACACAAAAAAAAGCATATAATAAATATTTATAATTATTACTAACATAAAATAAATATAAAAACAAATAATAAATCAAATAAAAAATAATTGAAACCTTTGGAATAACAACATTGAAAGCCATACTACTTAATAGATTATTTATTAAAATTAATAACCTAAGTAAAATAAATAAAATACTATCTAAATAAGGAATAATAAAAGTAATTAAACTTAAAGGATATATAATAAAACTAACAAGAGGAACCACAAATAAATTACTTATAATAGATAACATATTAATCTTATAATTATAATAAACCGTAATTGGTAAACTAAATAAAAAAGCAATTAAACTAGTAATAAATAAATTAACAAAATAATTCTTTTTAAAATATTTAGTACAAACAACTAAACCATAAGTAACTACTGCTGAATATTCAAAACCCATATCCATAATAATTAAAGGATTATAAATAATAAGTATACTTATAGTTAATAATAAAATATTTTTAGTACTAATATCTAAATTAAATTTCTTATTAATTTTAAGCATAATATAAAACACAATACTTCTAAGTAAACTAGCTGATTCAATCGTTATAATTAAATAAAATATTAAAAATAAAATAATTAAAAAATTTTTCTTACTATATTTTTTTAATAAAAAAAGCAATATTCCAGTCAATAAACCAATATGCATACCACTAAGAGCAAACAAATGACTTACTCCATTAGCTTGATATAAACTATATTCATCAATTGAAGACTTATCACCTAAAATAAAAGCCTTAATATAACCACCAGATTTTAAATCATTACAACGCTCATAAATATAATTTTTAATCTTATAAAATATATTGATTCTTTTATCTATAACTTTTATACTATTAGCATTCATAATATAAAAAGTTTTATGATTATTTAAATATTTCTTATAATTAAAATTATTAAAAATCGTATTACTTGAAGGCTCATTATATTCACCAGATACAACAACTTTCATTCCTCTTTTAACCATAAGATTATCATCAGTTTTATAATATACAATTAAATTTTCTTTACCCTTTAAACTAAATTTATATTTATTATTTTTGTATTTATAAGAATCTATTACTCCAACATAATCATTATTAATATTAAGTTTACTTTCATATTTAATTACATAAATTCTAAATAAAGCATAAAATAAAACTAAAATAAATAAACCATAATAAAAATAATTAGACTGTAATATAATCTTTAATCTTAGAATAAATTGTTCCACCTAATCCTGATACTTTTTGAATATCTTCTATCGAATTAAAATTACCATTCTCTTCCCTATATTTAATAATAGCTTCTGCTTTAGATTGCCCTATTCCCTTAAGAGTTAATAACTCATCTAAAGTAGCTGTATTAATATTAATTTTATTGTTACCACTATTATCACTAGTATTATTTTTATCTATACAATTATTAACCTCAATAGTTTCACAATTACATGCTATTTTATTGGTAGTTGTTATAGAAACAATCTCTTTTTTATTAAAAACATATATAACCATTTCATTAGTAAGTTTCTTACTTAAATTTATATTAGAAGTAACTGCTGATTTAGTTAAACCCTCTGCTTTCTTAATTGCATCAATAACTTTTTCCCCTTCATTAAATTCATAAACTCCAGGTTTATTTACTGCCCCTTTAACATCGACAAATATTTTATTTTGTACTACATTCTCTGTTGTTGTAGTTATATCCGCAATTAATGTTTCATTTTCCTGATCACTAACTAAATCATCATTATTAGCCATATATAAATAAACAAAAACTCCTAATAAAATAAAACATCCTCCTAAAATAAAATATCTTTTATATCTATTAAAAAACTCCATATTTCTCCTTTCATAATTTATATTAACGAAAAAAGATAAATTTCCTTTTTAAAATATAAAAAAATTGTAACAACGTTACAATTCTTTCTTTTCCTTAGGTTTAATAACTGATACAGAACATAATCTCTTTTCCAAACAATCAATTACATCATTAGCTGTATCAATATTTAATTTCTTATAAATACTATATACATCAGATAAATATTGACCATACTCAATTACATCATCTTGAATTTCTCCATTAGTATATTCAATACTATCAAACATTAAAATAAAACTACTTAAAGTAGATTTTACTTTTCTTTCAATTTCTTCTTCACTTACAGCTAAATTATCATAAGCATCTTTTAACTTTTTAATTAAATAATCAGGATAATCAGTTGAAGCAATAAATACTTGAACATAACAATCTTCAGTTTCAATTAACATCGTAGATATTTCATCCGAAATAATTGAATTATCAGTTAACTCTTCAAGTAATATAGAAGTTCTTCCAAAATTAATTCTAGAAATTAAATTTAAATACATCTTAATTTCAACTTTAGATAATTTTAAAGATTTAAAATTATTCTTTGGTATTTTAACTCCAAAAGATACTTTATATTTATCAACATTCATTTCTCTTTCTGAATATTCAGTTTTAATTTTAAAAGGTTCATTAACTTTCTTTAAAACTGGTTTAATATATTCATCAAACTTAAATTTATTCATACTATCATTAATAATAGCAACTGCTTCTTCTGGATTAAAATCACCAGTTAAAATCATAAACATATTTTCTGGATGATAAAAAGCTTTATAAGCTATCTCAATATCTTCAAGTTTAATATCTTTAACATCTTCTACAGTTCCACCAACTAAAAATTGATGTTTATCATTAATATAAAGATTATCAAAAATACTATTAACAACTTGAATACCAGGTCTATCTTTATACATTTTAACTTCTTCTAAAATAACCCCTTTTTCACTATTAACAAGTTCCTTAGTATAATAAGGAGTATAAACATATTTTATTAAATACTCAACATTTTCTTTAAATCTACTATTAGCAAAAACTTCATAACAAGTAACATCATAACTAGTAAATGCATTAACTGAAGCCCCTAAATTACTAAAATATTCAAAAGCATTCTCATCAGGTAAATTAAAAGTTAAATGTTCTAAAAAGTGAGCTATACCATTAGGCAATGAATAATCTTTTCCATCATATTCAAAATCAGTATGAATAGATCCAAACTTAGTATTTAAAGTTACATAATAATTTTTAACTTTATTATTAGGAATCATATATATATCTAAACCATTATCTAAATGTTCAACATATAAAGTTTCCTTAGCACCTAATATCTCAATCTTATTCATTTTCTTCACCCTCTAAAACAAAAGTCGTAGCAACATCTACCTTTTTAGCAAACTTATAAATATCATCAATCTTAACTTCTTTAAATGTCTTTAATCTAACATCCAATTCATCTAAATCAGAAATATCTTGAAAATAATAATTATCAACAATTCTAAATAAATCATCTTTATTCATATTTAAACTAGTATTAATAAGTTCTTTAGCTTGACTTAATTCATCTTCACTTACATCTTTAGCCATATCTTTTAAACATTCTTTAATTAATTTAATCGCTTTATCAACACAATTAATATCTACAGCAGTCTTTACTACAATCATATTATCATATTTATTATAACTAGAATTAACTGTATAGCATAAAGAATTATCCTGTCTTAACTTTTTAGATAACTTAGTTTGAAGAGAACCTCCACCCAAAATCATATTATATAAATTAGCAACATACTTTTTCTCATAATCACTTAAATCATTTAATCTTAATAACATAACAATATTACTTTGAGCGGATGTAAACTTAGCACTTCTAAATTTAGTTTTAACACTTAAGTCTGGTGTATATAAATCAACTCTATGAGTTTTAATAACATCAAATTTAGCATATTGTAAAATATATTTAGTAACTTCTTCCATATCTAAGTCACCAATCACAAATATATCAATATAATCACTAGCTAACACTTTTTCATAATATTCATATAAAGATTCAGGATTAATTGCATCAATATCATCTAGACTACCTAAAGAAGTATAAGCAGTAGGAGTATCCTTAAGATTTTCTTTAGCACCTACTATTGCTTGTTTAGCTGGACTTTCTTTAATTGAATTAATATCATCTCTAATTCTCTTTTTAACAAGTTCAACAGTTTTATTATCAAATTCATTATTATTAACATTAGGATTAAAAATCATATCAAATAATAATTTTATCGAGTCTTTAACAATACCCTTTTCAGTATATTTAGGACTAATAAAATCAATATCACAACTTGTAACAAAAGCGTTTCCTACCTTACTATTAGAACAATATATCCCTGCATTATATAATTCTTCTAATTTTAAATTAAGTAATCTTCTACTTTTAAATTCATTATTGTTTTCAAATAATACATCGAATAAAGCATTTCTTTTAGTTATATCATTTACATTAACATTATTTCTAAAATAAATTTCAACATGACACAACTTAAATTTATCTGTTTTTATTGTATGTAAATTAAAAGTCCCAAATTGTTGTTTTTTATAAATCATCTTAGACACCTCTTCTTCTTAGTATACCAACATTTACTCTTTTTATAATGACATTATATCATAAATTATGTTATAATTTGAATAATAAGAAGGTGGTTAAATGAATCCTATACATATAGTTACAGGTAAAAAAAATATTGCATCAAGAGTATTACTTCCAGGAGATCCATTAAGAGCAAAATATATTGCTGAAAATTATTTAGAAGATCCAGTTTTAATTAATAATGTTCGAAACATGCTTGGTTATACGGGTAAATACAAAGGAAAAAGAATAACCGTTATCGGTTCAGGAATGGGAATTCCAAGTGCTTCTCTCTATGTTTATGAATTATTTAAATTTTATAATGTTGAAAGAATAATTAGAATTGGTTCAGCTGGCTCATTAAATCCTAACATCCATGTTAAAGATATCATTTTAGGAACAAATGCTTATTCAGATTCAAACTTCAGATATGCTTTAACTAAAAGTAAATCAAAAAAAATAAGTGGTAGTAATTATTTAAATCAACAAATTATTAACACTTCTAAAGAATTAAATATTCCAATTAATAAAGGAACCATTTATACAAGTGAAGTATTTGATGCTTACGAACCAATAGATCATTTATTAAATAAAATACCTAAAAATATAAATTTACTTGCTTGTGAAATGGAAGCATTTGGTATCTACACAGTAGCCAAATTTTTAAATAAAGAAGCAACCTGCCTAGTATCTATTTCTGATAGTAAATATGAAAAAGATAAAGATCTAACTGCATTAGAAAGACAAACAACACTAGATCAAATGATTTATTTAGCTTTAAATTCAATCATAAAAAAATAAAGAACTAATAATTCTTTATTTTTTTTGATAAGCTGTTCCTCTTAATTTTTTATCAATTTTATCAAATATTTTCTTTAACTCATCAGCATTATAATCTAATCTTTCACAAAGTAATTCACCATTTTCTATATAAGGGCTACCAACTCTTAATAGTTCACTCTTTAAATCATTAAAGACATTCTCTAAATATGGATATTGAGCATATATATTAATAAATACTTCTTTAAGTTTTTCAAAAGAAATATATTCATCCTCATTTTCATAATTTATTGCAAAATCATAATTTTCACCATCAGCATGATACTCATGTCTATCACTACAAGAAACAATTGTCTCACTTCCATGTTTAATTTTAAAAGTACGATAAACAAAAGAATACCAACCTTCATAAGTATTACTTACAGGAAGACTTTCATTTTTTTCTAAAGAAACAACACAATCATATTTACTCTTTTCTACTCTCGAAAGAATAATTGCTAAATAATTAAAAACAACTTTTCTATCTAACATTAAACGTCCATATAATTCACTATTAGCAGCATCTATAAGTTCATTTTTAATCTTATCAACTACACTACTTAAATAAGGATAACTTTTATATAAAGGTTCAACTAATTTTCTTAAAGATGAAAAAGAAACATTATTACTAGTGCATTTCCCATCTACTGGAGTAACATGAACACCATCTATAATAACATCACTGGTTAAAATAGTATGACTTATAACCTTACGATCATCTAAACATATTGATAAAGTACTAAAATATTTTTTATCAATTGCATTACCATCCGGTAACTTGCTTGTTTTAATATCATCTTCTCTAATTAAACAAAAATCTAATCCTTCATGCTTAGTTAATTCAAATAATAAATATTTAAAGAAATCATCTCTATTTACAACAATATTATCTCCTCTTAAGTCAGAAATTAATTTACCAAATATATTCATAATAAACGCCCCTTTCAGACCCAATAAAATTTATACTATCACAAATATGCACAATAAACCAATGTTATTCCATATTTTTTACACACATTTACATAAAAAAAGACTTAAATTAGTCAACTAATTCAAGTCTAATTTGCATAGCATCGTCACCTTTACGTTCATTTAATTTAATTAAACGAGTGTATCCACCATTACGATTAGCATAACGTGGAGCTAATTCATTAAATACTTTATTAACAGCAACTTTGTCATTTTGTAAGAAAGCTAAAGCTTTTCTTCTAGATACTAAAGAACCATCTTTACCATAAGTAATCATTTTATCAACAAATTTTCTTACTTCTTTTGCTCTTGCATCAGTAGTAACAACATATTCATTTTTAATAACGTCTTTAGTAAGTCCTGCTAATATACTTCTTCTTATGCGAGTTTCTCTGCCTAATTTACGATATAACATATTACTTACCTCTTTCTAATCGCGGAACTTTAGTCCCATTTCTTTAACTTTATCTAAAACTTCTTTTAAAGACTTCTTACCTAAATTTCTAATCTTAGTAACGTCTACTTCTCTCTTATCAATTAAATCTTGCATAGTATGAATACCAGCTCTCTTTAAGCAATTATAAGCTCTTACAGAGAATTCAATTTCTTCAATAGGAGTTTCTAAAGTTTTAGTGATTTGATCAACTTTCTTTTCAGCTATAATTCCAGTAACATCACTTATTGCATTTAAATCAGCAACAATATTTAAATGTTCAATTAAAATCTTAGCTGCTAAAGCCATAGCTTCTTCAGGACTCATTGATCCATTAGTATAAACTTCCATAATTAATTTATCATAATTTTCATTATGACCTACACGAGCGCCTTCAACTTCATAAGCAACTCTTTCGATAGGACTGTATAATGAATCAATAGGAATTAATCCTTGAACAGCATCACCTAAAATCTTTTTATTTTCTTTTGCATCAACATAGCCACGACCATTACCAACAGTCATTTCCATATCAATTTTTCCACCTTGAACTAAGTTACAAATAACTAAATCAGGGTTAACAATTTCAATATCAGCATCTCTTTCGATATCTCCAGCAGTAACTGCGCCTTCCTTATCTGCAAATAATCTGATAGTTTTATTTTCTTTACTATGATTTTTAATAACTACGCTTTTTAAATTTAATACAATGCTAGTTACATCTTCAACAATGCCATCAATTTTTTGGAATTCATGCATAACTCCGTCAATTTTAACAGAAGTTATAGCAGATCCTGGCATAGAAGATAACATAACTCTTCTAAGTGCATTTCCAATAGTTGTTCCAAAACCTCTTTCTAAAGGTTCTAATTCAAACTTTCCATAATTGTTTTTTTCGATATATTCTGTGATTTTGTATTCTGGTTTTTCAAAATTCATAAATCTTCAAATCCCCTTTCTTAATTTCTTGGACGTTTTGGTGCTCTACAACCATTGTGTGGTACTGGTGTTTCATCGTTAATAGCAGTAATTTCTAAACCTGCAGTTTGTAATGCTCTAATAGCATTTTCTCTACCGCTACCTAAACCTTTAACGAATACTTCAACTTTTTTAACTCCAGAGTCCATTGCGCTTCTAGCAGCAGCTTCAGCAGATTGACCAGCAGCAAAAGGAGTCTTTTTCTTTGATCCTTTATAACCAATAGTACCTGCAGATGCCCAACTAATAACGTTTCCATTTACATCAGTAATTGAAACTACTGTGTTATTATAAGTTGAATGAATATGTGCTTGTGCTTCAGGAATATTCTTTTTAACTTTTCTTTTTCTTCTATTATAAGCCATTATTTACCTCCTATTTACCTACTTTTTTCTTATTTGCAACTACTTTACCCTTACCCTTACGAGTACGTGCATTTCTACTAGTACGTTGACCATGAACTGGTAAACCTTTTTTATGTCTAGTACCTTGATATGAATTAATTTCCATCTTACCTTTAATGTTCATTTGAACTTCTCTTCTTAAATCACCTTCAGTAAGATATTTATCAACTTCTTTTCTTAAAGCTGCTTCCATATCAGGAGTTAAATCTTTAACTCTAACAGATGGATCAACTTTAGCATCACTACAAATCTTTGTAGCAGTACTTCTACCAATACCATAGATATAAGTAAGTCCTATTTCAATTCTTTTTTCTTTTGGTAATTCTATATTTTTAATACGAGCCATTTAAATATTCCTCCTAACCTTGTCTTTGTTTATGTTTAGGGTTATCACAGATAACCATAACTTTTCCTTTTCTTCTAATAATTCTACATTTAGCACACATTTTCTTTACAGATGGTCTAACTTTCATTATAATCCCTCCTATTTTCTATAAGTAATTCGCCCACGTGTTAAATCATAAGGTGAAAACTCTATAGTAACTCTATCACCTGGTAAGATACGAATCATATTCATTCGTATTTTACCAGAAACGTGAGCTGTTGCTATAAAGCCATTCTCTAATTCAACTTTATATTCATCTTTGATAACGTCTACAACTTTACCATCAACTTCAATTTTAGTTTCTTTAGCCACTATTTCACTCTCCCGTTAATATTTCATAGCCTGTATCCGTAACTGCTACTGTATGTTCAAAATGAGCACTAGGTCTTCCATCTTGAGTAACAATAGTCCAGTCATCATCTAAGATACAAACATGTCTGGAACCAGCAGTAATCATTGGTTCAATCGCAATAACCATGCCAGTTTTTAAAACCATACCAGTGTTATATTTACCATAATTTGGAACATCAGGTTCTTCATGTAATTCACGTCCAACTCCATGACCAACTAGTTCTCTTATAACACCTAATTTTTGTTTATTAGCATATTCACTAATACGAGCTCCAATATTATATAAATGAGCTCCATTTTTAACTTCTTTAAGACCTATATAAAGCATCTTTTCAGTATGATGCAAAAGTCTTTCTTTTTCAGCATTAATCTTCCCAACAGGATAAGTCCACGCTGAATCAGAATGATATCCCTTATATAATGTACAAATATCTAAAGTAACAATATCTCCTTCTTGAAGTTCTCTGTCACTGCCAATACCATGAACAACCTCATCATTAACAGATACACAAATATTACCAGGATAGCCTTCATAGTTTAAACAACTAGGAACACCACCTTGACTTCGTATAAATCTACCAGCTTCTTCGTCTAAAAACTTCGTAGTAACACCAGGAGCTATCAAATCCTTTAAATGTTGATGACACATATAAGTAATATGTCCAGATTCTTTAATTAAAGCAATTTCTTCTTTAGTCTTAATACTAACCATTTAAAACCATTTCTATCTATTTAATAACTTTTTCTATTTCAGTAAAAGTTTCTTCTGGATTAGAAATCTTATCTATATTAACAAGTAATCCTTTATCTTTATAATAATCAAGTAAAGGCTTCGTATTATCTAAATAAGTTTCATATCTAACTTTAAAGGTTTCCTCATTATCATCAGATCTACTAATTAATTCTCCCCCACATACATCACAAATACCATCAACTTTAGGTTTTGCAAAATATTTATTAAAAGTGTGAGAACAATTTTTACAACTTAATCTACCAGTTGCTCTTTGAACTAATAAATCATAAGGAACTTCTAAATTAATTACAACATCAATACTCTTACCAATCTTACTTAAGATATCTTCTAAACAAGGAACTTGTTCCATATTACGAGGATATCCATCTAAAATAATTGGTTTATCAGTTTCTGATAAAGCTTTTGTAAGTAATGAATTAACAATTTCACTACTTACAAGTTTACCGGCACTCATTAATTCTTTAAGTTGTAATCCTAATTCTGAACCAGATGCAACTTCAGCTCTAAGTAAATCCCCAGTTGAAATATGAACATATCCATATCTACTAACTAATAAATCACTTTGAGTACCCTTACCAGCTGCAGGTGGCGCTATAAAAATTATATTCTTCATTATCTATTTCTTCTTCTCTTTCTTGAACCAACATAACTACGAGATACAATTGAACTTTCTAATTGCTTATAAGTTTCTAAAGCAACACCTACAACAATTAATAAACCTGTACCTCCAATAGTAACACTAGATGAAAGGTTTGATACTTTACTAAATAAAATTGGTAAAGCAGCAATAACCATTAATCCTAGAGTACCAAATACAGTAATTCTAGTAATAACATATTTTAAATGATTACTAGTAGCATCCCCTGGAGTAATGCCAGGAATATAACTACGATTCTTATCTAAATTCTCAGCCATCTCATCAGGATTTAATTCAAGTAATGTATAAAAATATCCAAATACAAAGATTAATACCATATATAGTAAGAATCCTGTATAACTTGTATATGCAATATAATTTGTTATAAAATTAGCAAATTTTTCATTTTTAATTACTTCCGCAACTAGTGATGGAATACCAATAATAGCAGAAGCAAAAATTACCGGAATAACACTAGCAGTGTTTAACTTAATAGGAATATAAGATTTTTCTCCTCCATAAGCACTTGATGTTCTATTAGAATATTGAATAGGAATTCTTCTTTCTGCAAGTTGCATATAAATTACTCCAATAATAATTGCCAAATAAACAATTACAAATAAAGCAAATAATATAATACCAGTCCATGTACTAAAAGTACCAGCTAATATTAATTCATCAAATGCAGTAATAAATGTAGATGGTAAAGTATTAACAATACCAGCCATAATTATTAAAGAAACACCATTACCAATACCTTTTTTAGTAATTTGATCACCAAGCCATAATAACAAGGCAGTACCAGCAGTTAAATAAATTGTTGTTTTAACTACTCCAAAAGTACCAGCATCACCTAAGAATGCTATAGAGAAAACATAACCTTGAATTAAAGCAAATAGAATACCTAAATATCTATTAATTCTATTTAACTTTTGTCTTCCAGTTGCTCCTTGTTCCTTTAATTCCTTAAAGTAAGGAATTATATCCATTTGCAATAATTGTGTAATAATTGTAGCCGTAATATAAGGCATAACACCTAACGCAAATATTGAAAATGATTTTAAACTACCACCACTCATTAAATTAAGTAGCTCAAGAAATCCTAAATTCTTAGTGATTTCTTTGGCACCAGGAACAATAATATTTGTTCCTAAAGCGAATATTGCTAGGCACCCTAAGGTGAACAATATTCTTTTGCGTAAATCTTTATTAGAAGGATTAAATAACCCCTTAAGATTTGCAAACATTAAATCACCTCAGCAGTTCCACCAGCGTCTTCAATCTTACTAACAGCCTTACTAGAGAATCTATTAGCTTTGATTGTTAATTTCTTTTCTAAATTACCATTTCCTAAAACTTTAAGTCCAGATAATTCTTTCTTAATAATACCCATTTCTTTTAATAATTCTAAAGTAACAGTATCACCATCATTAAATCTATTTAAATCACTTAAATTAATAATAGCGTATCTAACTGTAAAGTTAGCATTATTAAATCCTCTTTTAGGGATTCTTCTATAAATAGGACTTTGTCCACCTTGGAACCAAGGTTTAATACTAACACCACTTCTAGCTTTTTGACCTTTTTCTCCACGAGTAGATGTTTTACCCATACCAGATCCAGGTCCACGTCCTACAATTTTTCTTCTTTTAGCTTCAGGTAAAGAGTTTAATTCATGTAATTTCATATTATAACTCCTCCACTTTCTTACCACGTAATTCTGCAATATGTTCTGCACTACGTTGACTCTTTAATGCTTCTAAAGTAGCTTTAGCAACATTAACTTGAGTATTTGATCCTAAAGATTTAGAAACTATATCTTTAACACCAGCTATTTCTAATACAGCTCTAACTGCACCACCAGCAATAATACCAGTACCTTCTTTAGCAGGTTTAATTAAAACTTTAGCTCTACCACATTTACCAATTTGTTCATGTGAAATAGTTCTTCCATCTACAATATCAACCTTAACTAAATTTTTATTAGCAGCTTGAATACCCTTTTTAATAGCTTCTGGAACTTCCATAGATTTTCCAGTTCCAATACCTACTAAACCTTTTCCATCTCCTACTACCATAGTAGCAGCAAATCTAAAGTGACGACCACCTTTAGTAACTTTAGTTACACGAGTGATAGAAATAACTTTTTCTTCTAAAAGTTTCTTTTTAGGTTCGAAATTTTTCTTAAATTCTTTTCTAGGTTTTCTATCCTTTTTAAAGTTTTTATTATTTTCTTTTACTGTAGTTTCAGTAGTAACTTCAGTATTTAAAATTTCTTTATTTTCTTCCATTATTTCCCTCCCTCTAGAACTCTAGTCCGTTTTCACGTGCAGCATCAGCAAGAGCTTCTACACGTCCATGATATTGGTAGCCACCTCTATCAAATACGACTTTTTTGATTTTAGCTTCTTTAGCTTTTTTAGCAATATCAGCACCTACAGCTTTAGCAGCTTCGATGTTTCCACCATTTTCAAGCTTTAAAGCTACAGAAGAAGAGCTTACTAAAGTAGTTTGGGCTTCATCATCAATAATTTGAGCGTAAATCTCACTATTTGATCTAAATACATTTAATCTTGGCATTTCCGCAGTTCCAAAAACAGTTTTACGAACACGAGCATGTCTTCTTAATCTAGCAACATTGTTTGATTCTTTCTTTATCATAACTATACCTCCTATTTAGCAGCTTTCTTACCTTCTTTACGTCTAATAACTTCGCCTTTATATTTAATACCTTTTCCTTTATAAGGTTCAGGTTTTCTAATTTTACGAATATCAGCCGCAAATTCAGATACTTTTTGATTATCAATACCAGAAATCTTTAATTCAGTAGTTGAAACACCTTCAACAGTAATACCAGCAGGAATTTCAACAATAACAGGTTTAGAATATCCAGCACTAACTGTAATTTGATTTCCAGAAACAGCAAATCTATAACCTACACCAACTGTTTCTAATTCTTTTACAAAACCTTCAGATACACCAGTTAACATATTTTTAATTAATGCATTAGTAGTACCATGAATACTCTTTGTAAATTTGTTTTCGTTTGCTCTTGTACAAACGATAGTATTTTCTTTAACTTCAATATTAATATCTTTGTTAAATTCTTTGCTAAGTTCTCCTTTAGGTCCCTTAACAGTCATTTTATTTCCATCAAGAGTTACTGTAACTCCATTAGGTATATTTAAAACTCTATTTCCAATTCTACTCATAACCTAATTTTCCTTACCAAATATAGGCAAGTACTTCTCCTCCTAGGCCATTTTCTCTAGCCTTTTTATCAGTCATGATTCCTTTAGATGTAGAAATAATTGCAATTCCTAAACCATTTAGTACTCTAGGAAGTTCATCACGTTTAGCATATACTCTAAGTCCTGGCTTACTAATTCTCTTAAGACCAGTAATAACTCTTTCTTTTTTGTTATCTCCATATTTTAAAGATAGATCTAACATTTTAGTTTCTTCGTTAACTGCATATTCACTAATATAACCTTCTTCTTTTAATATAGAAGCGATTTCTCTAGTCATTTTAGTATTTAAAACAGCTACATTATTATATTTCATTTGATTTGCATTACGAATTCTTGTAAGCATATCAGCAATAGTATCAGTTACCATAATCTAACTTCCTTCCTACCAACTTGATTTCTTTACACCTGGAATTTTACCTTCATTTGCTAATTCTCTAAAGCAAATACGGCATAATCCAAATTTACGTAAAACTCCATGAGGTCTTCCACATCTTGAGCAACGAGTGTAAGCTCTAACCTTAAATTTAGGAGTTCTTTGATTTTTAACTTTTAAACTAGTTTTTGCCATCCTCGCACCTACTTTCTAAATGGAAGTCCAAAGCCTTTTAATAACTCTAAAGCTTCTTCATTTGTTTTTGCAGTTGTAACAAAAACAATATCCATACCTCTTAATTTAACAACATTATCATATTCAATTTCAGGGAAAATTAATTGATCTTTAATACCTAAAGTATAATTTCCTCTACCATCAAAAGCTTTTGGAGAAATACCTCTAAAATCTCTAACACGAGGTAAAGATACTTTAATTAATTTTTCTAAGAAAGTATACATATTTTCACCACGTAAAGTTACTTTAGTTCCAATAGTTTGTCCTTCTCTTAATTTAAATCCTGCAATTGATTTTTTAGCTCTTGTAATAACAGCATGTTGTCCAGTAATAGCTTCTAAATCAGCTTTAGCAGCTTCTACTAATTTCTCATCATGAGAACCATCACCAACACCAATGTTAATAACAATTTTTTCTAATTTAGGAATTTCCATAGTTGAAGAATAATTAAATTTATTCTTTAATTCTGGTTTAATTTCTTTATTATATAATTCTTTTAATGTATTCATTATTTTTCACCTACTTCTTTCTTAGTAGATTTTTTTGTAGTTTTTTTAGCTGTTTCTTTTTTCTCTACTGGTTTAACTTCTTTTTTAGAAGCTTTTTCTTTAACTCCAGATTCAATAACCTTTACGTTAGATACATGAATAGGATTTTCAGTTTCTAATATTCCACCAGTTTCATTAGTTCTTGATGGTTTCATATGTTTTTTAACAATATTGATACCTTCAACAACAACACGGTCTTTATTTTTAAGAGTAAATAAAACTCTTCCTTCCTTACCTTTATCTTTTCCAGTAAGTACTTTAACTTTATCTCCAACTTTAACTTTCATATATCCTCCTATAAAACCTCAGGAGCAAGTGATACGATCTTAGTAAATTCTTTATCACGTAATTCACGAGCTACTGGTCCAAGAACACGAGTTCCGATTGGTGATTTATCTTCTTTGATTAAAACGCAAGCATTGTCATCAAATTTGATATAACTACCATCTTCACGTCTAACGCCTTGTACAGTTCTTACAATAACAGCTTTTACTACTTTACCTTCTTTAACATTACCATTAGGAATAGCTTTTTTAACAGTTCCTACAACAATGTCTCCAATATTTCCATAAACACGTTTGCTGCCACCTAATACTCTAATTACCATAAGTTCACGAGCACCAGAGTTATCAGCAACTTTTAATCTTGATTGTTGCATTATCATATTCTCTAATCCTCCTTCTTATAAAACTACAGCTTTTTCAATTACTTCAACTAATTCATATCTCTTAGTTTTAGATAAAGGTCTAGTTTGAGCAATTCTAACTGTGTCTCCTACATTAGCAATATTTTTTTCATCATGAGCAGCATACTTTTTAGAGTATTTTACTCTCTTTTTATATAATGGGTGATTACGATAAGTTTCTACTAAAACTGTAATAGTTTTATCATTAGCATTGCTAACAACTTTACCGATTAATTCAGCTCTTTTAGTTTCCATTATTTTTCACTCCCATCTAATTCATTTAAAACAGTTTTTAATCTAGCTACATCTTTTCTTAAAGCATTAATTCTATGAGGTTTATCAAGATTTCCAGTAGCTTGTTTCATTCTTAAATCAAATAATTCAGTTTTGATTTCAGTTATTTTCTTATTAATGTCTTCTTTAGACATTTTACGAATTTCACTAGTTTTCATCTTTAGCCTCATCTTCTTTCTTTACGAATTTTGTTTTAATACATAATTTATGAGAAGCTAAACGTAGAGCTTCACGAGCGATTTCCTCAGATACTCCACCAACTTCAAACATAATTTTTCCTTCTTTAACAACTGCAACCCATTCTTTAACGTCACCTTTACCTTTACCTTGTCTAGTTTCTAAAGGTTTTTGAGTACGTCCTAATTGTGGGAAAATATTAATCCATACTTTTCCACCACGTTTCATATAACGAGTCATAGCGATACGTGCAGCTTCAATTTGTTTAGCGTTAACATATCCACCTTCTTTAGCAGCTAATCCGTATTCACCAAAAGATAAAGTAAGATTACCTTTAGATTTTCCTTCATAACTTAATCTATGAGGTTTACGATATTTAACTCTCTTAGGCATTAACATTATTTAACACCTCCGTTTGTATTTTTAGTAGGAAGAATTTCTCCCTTATAGATCCAAACTTTAACACCAATCTTACCATAAGTAGTTGGTGCAGTAGATGTAGCATAATCGATGTCAGCTCTAATAGTATGTAGAGGAACAGTACCTTCAGTATAACCTTCAGTACGAGCCATTTCAGCTCCACCTAATCTACCAGAAACAGCAGTTTTAACACCAACAGCTCCAGCTTTCATAACATCTTTAATTGCTTTCTTTTGAACAGTTCTGAAGTTAGCTCTGTTTTCAATTTGTTTAGCAATTTGATCAGCTACGATTTGAGCATTTAAATTAGGATTCTTTTCTTCTACAATAGTAACATAAACATCTTCATTTACTAATCTCTTAATTTGTTTTCTTAATTTTTCAATATCTTCTCCACCACGGCCAATAATTACACCAGGTTTAGCAGTATGAATTTTAATTTCATTACGATTTTTCTTTCTTTCGATAACTACTTCACTAACAGCAGCATCTTTAAGATATTCTTTTAAGAATTCTCTAATTTTTAAATCGTTATTTAATAATTTAGCATAATCTTTTTCAGCATACCATTTACTTTGCCAATCTTTATTTACGCCAAGTCTTAATCCATTAGGATTTACTTTTTGTCCCATTCTTATGCCTCCTTACCATCACTAACTTTAACAGTTATGTGACTTGTTCTCTTGTCTCTACGATCTACTTTAGTTCTTGAACCAAATTTAACTCTCTTAAGAACTGGTCCTGGATTAATAAAGCATTCAGAAACAAATAATTCTTCTTCTTTTAAGTTTAAATTATTTGTAGCATTAGCTACAGCAGAATTTAAAACTTTAATAATTAATCTACTAGATTTTGTATTAGTATTCTTTAAAATAGCTCTAGCATCAGTAACACTTTTTCCTCTAATTAAATCAAGAGTCATTCTTGCTTTACGAGGAGCAACTATAGCCATTTTATGCATTGCGTAAGCTTCCATTTAACCTCCTACTTATTTCCAGCGTGGCCTGTAAATTTACGAGTTAAAGCAAATTCACCTAATTTATGACCAACCATTTCTTCAGTTATAAAAACTGGTATAAATTCACGTCCATTATGAACTGCAATTGTATGACCAATAAAGTCAGGGAAGATAGTTGAACGACGAGACCAAGTTTTAACAACTTCTTTTTTATTGTTTTCATTTAACTTTTTAATTTTATTCATTAAGCTCTTATCAACGAAAGGGCCTTTTTTAATACTTCTTGCCATCTACTTTCCTCCTATTTCTTTCTTCTACTAACAATTAATTTGCTAGAAGCTTTCTTACTCTTACGAGTTTTAAATCCAAGTGCTGGTTTACCCCAAGGAGTAACAGGACCTTTTCTACCGATAGGTGTACGTCCTTCACCACCACCATGTGGGTGATCATTAGGGTTCATAACAGATCCACGGTTAGTAGGTCTAATACCCATATGACGAGTACGTCCAGCTTTTCCTATATTAACTAATTCATAATCTTCGTTACCAACAACTCCAATTGTTGCCATACATTCACCAAGAACTTTTCTTGTTTCACCTGATTGTAAACGTAACATAACGTATTTACCTTCACGGCCTAAGATTTGAGCACTAGCTCCAGCACTTCTTGCCATTTCAGCACCCTTACCAGGTTTAAGTTCGATATTGTGAACAACAGTACCAACTGGAATATTCTTAAGTGGTAAAGCATTTCCTACTTTGATATCTACATTTTCTCCAGATTCAACAATCATACCTACTTTAATATCTTTAGGAGCGATAATATATCTTTTTTCTCCATCTTTATATGTTAATAAGCAAATATTTGCTGATCTATTTGGATCGTATTCAATTGTAGTAACTCTAGCAGGAATACCAAATTTATTTCTCTTATAATCAATAATACGATATTTTCTCTTAGCTCCTCCACCAATGTGTCTTACAGTCATACGTCCTTGATTATTTCTACCACCTGTCTTATTTAAACTAACAAGTAAACTCTTTTCAGGAGTACTAGTAGTAAGTTCAGTGTTAGTTAAAGTACTCATTCCTCTACGACCATTAGTAGTTGGTTTATACTTCTTAATTCCCATTATAAGTCACCTACATTTCTATAGAACTACCTTCACATAAAGTAACGATAGCTTTCTTATAAGTTTTTCTAGTTCCAGTGTATCTACCAACTCTTTTAGCTTTTGGCTTAGTATTTAAAGTATTTACACTTTTAACTTTTACATTAAATGTTTCTTCAATTGCTTGTTTAATTTGAATTTTATTAGCATTCTTAGCAACTTTAAAAACAAATACATTATTTTGTGCTAAAGCACTAGTTTTTTCAGTAATAACTGGTGAATAAATAATATCAGATTTCATTATTTAAGCACCTCCTCAATATATTTCATTGCAGCAGTATCAACAACTACAACATCAGCATTTAAAATGTCATATACATTAATTTCGTTAGCAAGTAATACTAAAGTATTTTCTAAGTTTCTTGAAGCCATATATAAATTCTCAGCATCATTTCCACAAACAAATAATACTTTTCCACTTAATTTTAATGTACTTAACATATTCTTTAAATCTTTAGTTTTTAAACTATCTATTTCTAAAGAATCAACAACTATTAATTGTTTAGCATTAACTTTATTAGTTAAAACACTTCTTAAAGCTAAAACTCTTTCTTTCTTATTCATTTTAAATGTATAAGATCTAGGAGTAACACCAAAGGCAACTCCACCGCCTCTATAATGAGGAGCACGAATTGAACCTTGACGAGCATTACCAGTACCTTTTTGTTTATATGGTTTTCTTCCACCACCAGATACTTCAGCACGAGTCTTAGTTTTAGCAGTACCTTGTCTTAAAGAAGCTAATTGTAAATCTAAAGCTTTTTTAACAACAACGTCATTTTCATTTGCTTTGAAGATTTCATCATTTACTTTTAAATCTTCTACTTTTTCACCTTTAAGGTTAATAATATCTAATTTAGCCATCTTCAAACCTCCTACTTTTCTTCCTCAGTAGAATTTTCAGTAGCTACTGTTTCTTCTGGTTTAACTTCTTCAGCAGCATTATTAATTTCTTCTACTTCTTGAGTTTCAGTTTCTAAAGCTGGTTCTTCATAAGTAACTAATTCAAAAGTACCTTTTTCTCCACCTTTAACAGCTGATCTAATTAATACTAATGATTTTTTAGCTCCTGGAACATTACCACTTACTAAAATATAATTATCATTTAAATTAATATCAACAATTTCTAAATTTTGAATAGTAGTAGTCTCAACACCCATGTGTCCAGATAATACTTTTCCTTTTAAAACTCTCATTGGTCTCATAGTACCCATTGAACCAGGTCTTCTATGATATCTTGAACCGTGAGTTTTAGGCCCTTCAGATTGATTATTTCTAACAATAACACCTGTAAAACCATGTCCTTTAGAAGTTCCGGTAACATCTACCTTTTCTCCTACTTCGAATATGTCAGCCTTAATAGTACTTCCAAGTTCATATTGAGATGCATCAGATACTCTAATTTCTTTTAAGAAGCGCTTAGTGCTGGCGTTTGCTTTTTTAGCATGTCCCATTTCTGCTTTAGTTGCATGTTTTTCTTTTTTATCAACAGTACCTAATTGAATAGCTTCGTATCCATCAGTAGCTTTAGTTTTAACTTGCATAACTACATTAGGTTCAGTACTAATAACAGTAACAGGAATAACTTTTCCATCTTTCGTAAAAACTTCGGTCATTCCGACTTTTACGCCTAAGATTCCTTTTTCCATCTTTCTTTCCTCCATCTAATTATTTTGTTTTAATTTCGATGTCAACGCCACTTGGTAAATCCAAATGAGTTAGAGCATCCATTGTATCCTTACTAGGATCCTTAATATCAATAAGTCTCTTGTGTGTACGCATTTCAAATTGTTCACGAGCATCTTTGAAATTATGTACAGCTCTTAATACAGTAATTTTTTGAATTTCTGTAGGAAGAGGTACAGGCCCAGAGATTTCTCCACCTGTTCTTTTAACAGTTTCAACAATCTTAGCAGCAGCACTATCAAGTACTCTATGATCGTATGCTTTTAGTTTGATTCTTATTTTTGACATTTACATATCTCCTTTCGTTCATATCATGTATAAACATAGCTCCGTAGCAAATTTACCTGATATTCTAAGTTTTATTTTAACAACTTCACCTAGTGTATCAGCAACCTCGCACATCTAAGCCAGTCAAACCAAGATAAATTATACCAATAAAATATATGAAAAGCAACCCTTTTTTTGCCTTTTTTAAAGGTTTTTTCTTAAAAATAAAAAGAAAGCATAAAACTTTCCTTAATATATATTTCTTTCTTTATTTGGACACTTTACTTTCACCTTAGCATGACAATTATCATCATAGCATTTAATACAGGTACAATACTCATCAAATTCTCCACACTTACAATCATAACCATAAGCATTTCCAGACTCACATGCTTCAGTAGCTTCATTATATTTATTAGTAATTATTTCCTTATAATCATCAAAATTAACAATAAGTAATACAACAAACGGAATAAATATTAACTTTACCACCGAAAGAATAATACCCACTACACCCAAAGTAATATCCTTAATATTATTCTTTTTAGCTTTAACAATTCCAATTATACTTACAACTAAACCTGATATACAAAAAAAGAATGACAATACAAAACCAATTGTTAATAATTTATTAATACTTTTCTTTTCAGAAGAATTCATTTTACTTCACCTATTTAAATTATAATGTAAATATAAACATAAGTCTACTTTTTTATATATAAAATTAATGATATAATGTTCTTGAGGTGGAAGTAATGAAATTAGATGTAATAATACCTTGTTATAATGAAGAAGGAAATATCACATTAATGCATGAAAAATTAAGTGAAGCATTAAGTGAAATAAAATATAATCTTATCTTTGTTAATGATGGTTCAAAAGATAAAACAATTGAAAAATTAAATGATATATATAAGTTAGACCCTAAACATGTCAAAGTAATAAATTTTTCTAGAAACTTTGGTAAAGACGCTGCAATGTACGCAGGATTAAGTCATTCAAATGCCGAATATGCCGTTATCATTGATGGTGATTTACAACAAAATCCTAAATACCTATTAGAAATGTTAAACTTCTTAGAAACAAATAAAGATTACGATCAAATATCAATGATTAATAAAACTAGAAAAAAAGAAAATGGAATTATAAAACTACTTAAAAGTATGTTCTACAATTTCATGAATAAATTAAGTGATACCCATTTTGAAAATGGTGCATCAGATTTTAGAATGTTTAGACATTCAGTTGTAGAATCAATTATATCTTTAAAAGAAAATAATCGTTTTTCAAAAGGAATCTTTTCTTGGGTTGGATATAAAACTAAATATATGGAATACACTGTTGAAGATAGACATTCTGGAAAATCAAACTTCAATTTAAAAAATTCATTTAAATATGCCTGGAATGGAATTGTTAACTTTAGTGTTAAACCATTAAAAATAGCTACTGTAGTTGGTACCTTAATATCATTTGTATCATTTATATATTTACTAGTAATTATAATTAAAACCTTATTCACTGGTGGTGATGTTCCTGGATACCCTTCACTAATTTGTGTAATGTTATTCTTAGGAGGATTAAATCTACTAGCTACTGGTATTGTTGGTGAATATATCTCAAAAATGTATTTAGAAATCAAATCTAGACCTATCTATGTAGCAAAAAATACCTTAGGTTTTGATGATGATATTTTATAAGAGACAGTAGTCTCTTTTCTTTTTTCTAAAAATATAGTATAATATGACCCACTTAAAGAGGGAAAATATATGAGTAAAAATGCGAAATCAAATGATAAATATTATATTGGACCAAGACCTAGTCAAAAAGAAATTGACAGAGCTCTTGACATATTCCAAGCACACCGCATGCAATCTATTGAAGAAGATGTCACATATCGTGAAGCTATAAAAGAATATCGCATATATATAAGAATGATTGCTGAATTATTAAATGAACTAAAATTACCAAATAATCCCCTATATTATTCAATTGTATTACAAAGAATGATTTATCGGGGATACTGTTCAGTAAAAGAATATAAATATGTTTATGACGTTCAAGATATTTTAACTTTTACTTCAGGAATAAATATAATTGCTGGTGAAGGTGTATGTCGTAATTCAACTTGTTTCATAGAAGATGTTTTAACGAAATTAGATTTCCCTACTGAAAAATTTTATTGTAATTGTCAACCAACTTCTAGACAAAGAAAAGCTAAACCAGCAAACCACGTACTAAATATTATTACAATAGATGATGTAAAGTATGGCTATGACTCAACCAATCGATTTTTCTTAAGATTCATTAATGATTCAGATTTAAGAACATATCTCCCAACTGGAGAAGAAGTTATTTTTCATTTTAAACCTTATGCCTTTTTAGCATTAGAAGGTATCACCCAAGATATTCCAGAAAAAATGAGAACTTATCGTAATGCCAGTCTTGCTTCTCAAATATCTGACGAAGAAGTAAATGAAATCATCGTTAGATCAAACGAATTAGTAAATAAAAACAAAGAAACATTCAATATGTTTAAAGACTATACCCAAGAAAGAAAACAAAAAATATTAACATTAACTCAAAAAAGAAACTAATCACTAGTTTCTTTTTTATTTGTTAAAACATCACTTAAATCTTTATGTTTAACATGTAATAACTTTTTAGATATATTACTTCCCGGCTTTTCAAGAAATTCATCATATATCTCTTTAATATATTCATTCTTATAAGGGTATTTAATTAAAGGTTTATAATCTTTCTTTTGTAAAGATTTACTTCTTTCTTCTTTAATTCTTTGCATATCCGCAATAGGCATTAAAATTTGTCCACCACCAGAAATACAACCACCATCACAATTCATAACCTCTATTAAATCAAATTCATCCTTTATATTAAGTAACTTTTCTAAATTACCCATGGTACTAACCGATGCACACTTAATAATTTTAGAATTAATCTTAACTTTAATTTCTTTATAATATTCTTTATCACTTATAAGAACTAAATCATTAGTTAAATCTTTACCTGTTTCATAATAATATAAAACTCTTAAAACTGATAAAGCTACTCCTCCACTAAATCCATATATCGTTCCTGAACTAGAACCTACAATCGAATCAAATTCTTCATCTTCTAAAGCTTTAAAATCAACATTATTTTCTCTTAACATTAAAGAAAGTTCACTAGTAGTTAAAACATAATCACAACTACCATTAATAATTTCTTCTTTTTTAGATGTACAAGGAGTTAAAGCTACCAAAATAAACTTACTTAAATCAATATCTTCTTCTTTAGCAAAATACTTTTTAATAATAGTGCTTTCCATTCCAATCGGACTATCACAACTAGATAAATCTTTTAAAATATCAGGATGATAAATAGATGCATATTTAACCCAAGAAGGACAACAACTAGTAAACATTCCCTTTTTATTCTTTTCAATTCTAAGTTTTAATTCATGAGCTTCTTCCATACTAGTTAAATCAGCCCCAAAAGTTGTATCAAAAACATAATCAAAACCTAAAGCTTTTAAAGCAGCAACCATCTTACCTTCTAAAAAAGCCCCTGCTTCATATCCAAAAGCATCTCCTATTCCTACTCTAACAGCAGGACTAGTAAGAACAGCAACTATATATTCTGGATTATTTATATACTCAAGAACCTTATTATAATCATATTTAGGAACTAAAGCTCCCACTGGACAACTTAAAATACACTGTCCACATCCAATACATACCCCATTACATTTATTACTATCATATTTAATATTAACTTTATTTTGACAAGTCCTAAAGCAAGCACCACAATTAATACACCTATCATCTATTCGATAAATACTATGATTATCTTCACTTATATTAACTCTATTATATTTTTTCTCTTCTTCTTCAATCAATTCAAAATCAAATAAAGAACCTAAACAATAAGGACAATAATATCCATCATTTAGTTCACCTAAATGAATAAAGCCACAATTTTTACATCTATACTTCATATTATTCACCTAGCATAATAATATCATTTTAACCATAAAAAAACAATTAAGATGCCTTAATTGCTTCATAATATCTGTTAACCTTTTCAGCCCAAGTATTACTTGCTGCATACTTAGGATTCATTAATTCTGGAGTAGTTAAACCCTTTTGCCAATAATTATTATAAACAATATCTAGATAACCTCTAATTCCCTCTTCTAAAGTATCAAACTTCATATAAGAACCACCATTACAAGAAGGACTTCCTTTAAGACCACCTATATTATTACAATTCTTAGCTAAATAAGAACATCCCCATTTACAACCAGTCTCTAAATTAATAATAGAAACTGCTAAATAAGGATCTAAACCAGTTTCTTTAGTATAGTTAGCAAAATATATTCCTGTTCCTTCCATTGTGTCATATAAATTCTTATCTAATCTTTCCGCTAACTGTTCTAAAGTTAAACCATCCCAAATAATTTCTGGTGCTTTTGTTGTTGTCGTAGTAGTCGTAGTTGTTGTAATATTTTCTTCAGCTAAAACAACTTCTTCTTTTACATCTTTATTTTTTAATGTTGCAGATATGGCATAAAAAGCACAAATAACAAAAACAGCTGCCATAAAAGCAATAATATCTTCAATTTTAAATTTCTTAAATTTCTTTTTCATATTAATATATTATATTCTATTTAAAATATATTTGCAAGTACACCATAAGAAACAAGCATCATAATAATACTAGCCATCACTACACCTAAAAGAGTTGCTAAGAAAGCTTTCTTCTTATCCATTCTAAGCATCGTTGCAATTAAACAACCAGTCCAAGCTCCTGTTCCAGGTAAAGGTACGCCAACAAATAAAACTAAACCCCAAAACCCATATTTTTCAATAGAGTCTTTCTTTTCATTACCTTTTCTTTCACAAAACAAAACAAACTTCTTTAAAATATTGTGTTTCTTCATAAAATCAAAAACATAATCTAAAAACCATAAAATTAAAGGAATTGGAATTAAATTACCAATCATACAAATAATATATGCAGCTAGTGGCGGTACTCCAAGTAAAGCAGCAGCTATTAAACCACCACGTAATTCTAATATTGGTAAAATAGAAATTAAAAAAATAATTAAATATTTACCAAACATTCCACTTGCAGTAGTTCCAAAAATACCAACTATCCATTTAACTAATTTATCTGTCATTTATTTATCACCTATCTTATTTTAACATATCATTAATAGCATTTACTACACCTATTTTACCATACTCATAAGTAAGAGATCCTTGTTGATAAGCAATATAAGGTTCTCTTAAAGGCGCATCACAAGATAATTCTATGCTAGAGCCATCTGTAAAAGAACCACTAGCCATAATAATGTCAGAATCATATCCAGGCATTTCACAAGGCATTGGTGTAAAGTTAGCATCAATAGCACTATTTGCCTGAATACCTCTAACATATTTAATTAACTTTTCTCTATCATTAAAAACAATCCCTAAAACAATATCATTTAAAGAAGTATTAATACAACTATAGCCTAACTTTTCTAATAAACATTTAGTAAATAATTTAACCTTTAAAGCTGATACTACAACCCTAGGAGCCATATATAAACCAAGTAAAAAATATTTATTCTGACCTAAACTAGGACCTACTTCACTACCTAAACCAGGACTAGTTAATCTTTCTGCACATAAAGAAACATATTTTTCTTTACCAGCAATATAAGCACCATTATTACATATCCCAGCCCCTAAATTCTTAATTAAAGAACCAACTAATAAATCAGCATTAATATTGTCATAATCACATAACTCACAATAACAATTATCAACCATAACAATAATATCCTTATTAATATCTTTAATAAACTTAATAACATTATTAACTTTACTTACACTTAAAGTATCTCTATTACCATAACCAATAGACCTTTGAATATGAACCATTTTAACCCCATTTAAAGACTTCTTTATTAAATCATAATCAAAATCATTATCCACTAAAGAAATACACTTAAAATCAATATTAAAAGCCTTTAAAGAACTATCATTATCAGTAATACCAATAACCTTATGTAAAGTATCATAAGGAAGACCACTAATAGAAAGTAAAGTATCACCAGGTCTTAAAATACCAAAAAAAGCTACTGTTAAAGCATGAGTTCCACTAACAAATTGATTTCTAACTAAAGCACTTTCACAACCTAAAATCTCAGCATAAATCTTTTCAATCTTATCACGACCAATATCACCATAACCATAACCAGAAGTACCATTAAAATCACCTGTCGTAACCCCATACTTATGAAAAGCATCTAATACCCTTTTACTATTAAATAAACATAAATCATCTAAACTCTTAAAATTATCACTTAAAGAAAGTTCAACCTCTTTAACTAAATTATCTAACACTATTATCACCTACTTTAATAATTTGATCATTAATCCCCTTATTCATAGCTACCTTATATACCAAAGATGCTAAAACATCAGGCTTAATAAAATTAATCTTAGCTTTATAAATCTCATCCATATCTTTATTCATATCCGTATCAATCCAATCAGGACAAATACAATTAACTCTAATATCACTTAAATATTTAGCAAAATTATGAGTTAAAGAAATAATACCAGCTTTAGAAGCATCATAATCAATACTCTCAGGATAATAAGTATCAATTCCATTCGTAGAAGATATATTAACAATACTACCATTACCCATTTTCTCTATCGCATATTTAGTAACTAAAAAAGTACCTGTTAAATTAGTATGCAATACCCTATTAAATTCTAAAGCACTTTTCTCTAAAGGATCCTTATCATCTGCAATAGCTGCATTATTAATAAGTACATCTAAATGATCAATCTGATCAAACATATCTCTAACTTCTTCTTCATTAGAAATATCACATTTTATAACTCTAGCTTTACTACCAATTTCATCTGCTAACTTATAAGCATCCTTTTCACTTTTATTATAATTAATAATTACTTCAAAACCTTCACTTGCAAATTTCTTAATAATCTCTTTACCCAAACCTCTTGAAGAACCTGTTACTAAACAAATCATAATACCTCCTTAAATAAATCTCTTTAATTTTAGATGTTAATAACTATTTTGTCAAATAAAAAGAATCTTTAAATTTTAAGATTCCTTTTTATTTAAATTAAGAAGTAAACATCCACACATAAATCCTAAGAATAATGTACATATCCACTCATCAAATACATTTCCACTAAATATACCCGCTACAAAAGTTAATGCTATACTAAATAATAAAGATATATTTAAGAAAGTAAATTTATTCTTATAATCTTTAAATACAGAATATACTCCATACATTAAAATAACAAAATAAGGTGCAATAAATACTAATATACCAACTATTCCTATTGAATAAATATGAACATAAATATCATTTTCCATATAACAAGGTACATTTCTTAATCTACTAAATCCTACCCCTAAAACATAATCCATCCTATTATCATTAAGATCAATAACTCTATGGGTAATATGTGTCTTTAAATTTCGATGATTAGCTCTATTAACATAATCCATTTTAGCTAACTTTAACCAAAAATCAGGATCTTGTTCATAAGGATATATTTCATTAAAATATTCTGGATCAAATCCATAAACATCTTTCATATTAACTAAGAATTCAATCTTTTTATCATAAATAGCATCTTCATCTTCAGTTAACTCTAAAAACTTTTCAAATTCTTTTATATAGTTTTTAACATCGTCTTTTTCTTGATTTTCATTTATTATCCCAGCATTCTCTTCAATATAATGTCTATTCATTACTGGTGAATAAGGTAATATAACACAGTTAATAGCTGTTAAAATTAAATAAATAACTGATATCTTTAAATCAAATTTATATTCTTTTTTAACAAATACAAAGAATAAATATGCTACAAACATACAAGCACTAACAAGTAACCATCCATATCCCGCAACTCTAGTACCAATCATAAGCATTGATAAAAGCATTAAGAAATAAGTTAAACCATATAAAGCTTTCTTTTCTTTTAAGAAATAATATATAACCATAGGAAGTAATGATATTAAAGTAGCACTAACTTGATTAGCCATATGAAATATTCCTTTAGAAGCTATCTTCGTATAACTGACTTCATTATATATATTAGGATTAAACCAATCAATTATAGTTCTTTCAATTATTTCAGTTCCTCCATCATAACTACCTAAAGCTATTCCTAATAAATTAGTACTTACCATAACAACTGAAAATATTAAAGATACATAAATAATAATCTTCTTTAAATATTCTCTTCTAATATCATTTTCATAAGTAACAAATATCATTAATAAAGGACATACCATTCTAATAATATAAAATAACTCTTTTAAAGTTGAATAATTATTAAACTTATCAAATGGAACATCAAAATTCATTACATTTATTTGATGGAATATTGTATATAACAAATATATAACACAAAAAACTATCAAATATTTCCATTTATTTTTATTCTTCCAATATAAGAAAGTAAATAAAAATAATAAACTCATTACTCCCATTCTAATAATAGTTGCCGGTGAAAATTTAAACATTGCAATTAAATTATCATCATACAAATAAAAAATATCAAATAATGGTTGCATTATCATAAAAATTGCAAAGACATAACTTAATATTTTCTTGTACTTCTCCATAAAAAACACCTCTTGTTATTTCAAAATTAGTTTCAACAATTTTACTTTATTTTTATAGAACAAATTACAAACTATTCTATATTTAATATTCTCCATTTTAAAATATTTATTGTTTCTATAATTAGGATATTTTTCTTTCATAATTATAGAAACTTTTTTAATATTATTTAATTTATTAAATTTTAAAAATCTTAAATTAGATGCATGTAATAAATATTCTATATAAATGTACTCTAATTCTTGAGCGTACTTCTCTATCATATCATATTTATTAAATTTATCATATAAGTAACTAAGTGAATCAAAAATAGCCTCATAACCTTCATTATATTCTATCTTATTTAAAGCAGAACCTTCTCTTTGAAAGTAATAATATAATGGTTTATTAACATAAGCATACTTACCAGATACTGCACAAGCAAATGGAATAATCGCATTATCTTCAAAAAATACTCCAGGTAAAAACTTAATATCATACTTATCAAAAATCTCTTTTTTAAATAATTTACAAACAGCTCCAGGCATCCCTATAACCGATTGTTTATCATTATTACAATCATAATTTGGAATATTATTAATATGAATCTTATTATCATCACTAAAGTATTTATAATAGTCACAAATAACTAAATTAACCTTATCATTAATCATTTTATTCATCATAATACTAATTGTATCTTTATCAATAAAATCATCACTATCAACAAAAAATAAATAATCTCCAGAAGCTTTCTTAATTCCATTATTTCTAGCTTGACCTGACCCCATATTATCTTGATTAACAATCACTATTCTATCATCATCATATTTTTCATTCACAAGATCAATTGAATTATCTAAACTACCATCATTAACTAAAATAATTTCAATATCCTTATAAGTTTGATTAACTAAAGAATCAACACATCTAATAATATAATCTTTAGTATTATAAACAGGAACAATAATACTTACCTTATTCATAAACCTATAACCTCATAAAGTTTACTTAATACATCCCTATTATAAACTACTGGATCAAAAGGATTTTCAATTTTATAACCTTTATCTAAAAATTCCTTCATAGCTTCATATATAGCATCTTCATTAACATCACAAACAATACCATAACCATCTAATTCTATCTTAGCATCACTAACATTGGTTGATATTATTGGTAAATTCATAACCTTAGCTTCTAAATAAACAACTGGATTACCTTCTGTAACGCTAGTTAAAACAAACGCATCAGCTATTTTATAAAAAGGATAAACATTACTTTGCTTCCCAAACATCTTTACATGATCTTCAATTTGTAATCTACTAATAATACTTTTATATAAATCAGTATCAGGTCCACTACCTACCATCCATAAATCAAAATCATAACCATCTTTTAATAATCTATCAGTAACATTTAATAAAGCAATTAAATTTTTAGCTTTCTCTTCATGTCTTCCTACATTTAAGAAAGTATATTTTTCACGTTTTAAACCTAAATCTTCTTGACTATTTTTAATCATCTTTAAATGGTCAATTGGATTATTAATTACAAATAAATTTTGTTTACTATGAGTAAAATTAACATATTTATCTTTAACATAATTAGATACAAAAACAACTTTTTTATATTTTAAAGAATTTGAATATTTAACAAAACGTTTAGCTTCCTCATCAGTATTCCAATATTCTCCATGATACCAAATTGCATTATTTGAAGAAAACCTTTTAGCTAAAATTATATTAGATTTCACTGTAGTTGTAAAAGAAGCTGCAAAATCAAACTTATGATAATATTTTAAAGAATAATATCCTAACTTAAAGAAATTAACTAGCTTTCTCCACAAAAAATTCCTACTTTTACACATATTTAAATTAACAATCTTCACATCTTTAGGAACTTCATTTAAATAAATGCCTTCACCTTCATCTAAAAATAAAGTAATCTCATATTTTAACTTATCCATATAATTTAAATAATTTAAAATAGCTCTTTCAATTCCCCCAATATCTAAATTCTTAGTTAAAAATGCAACTTTTATCATTTTTCATTCTCCTTTGTATCAAAAGATAATCTTAAAACTCCATGAGATACCCTATCTTCTTTTTTTGGTAAAGTCATATAATCACCATACATATTCTTTAAATAAAAATCAACATCATTAGGTACCTTATAGACTTTATCTTCAAACTTACACTCTTTCGCAGGAAGATAAACACTTCTTAACAAATAACCTCTTTTAATCGCATATTCACTTAAATAAATAACTGTATAAGTAGAATTATCATCTTTATAACTCGTCATAATCTTTTTATTTATTTTATAAATTAAACCTTTAGGAAGCCATGAGCAAATCTTAGTAATAATTTTAAAATTACATTCATACAAATGAGCAACTTTCATTTTAACTAATAAACTCATCTTTAATATCTTAGCTATATTAGCTTTAATTTTAATTTTATCATATCCACCAGACGGTGCATTATCTATTGGAAAAATATCAATAAATATTTCTTTAGGAACATCTAAATCTTTAAGTCTCTCTTCTTCCATTAAAGTGTTTTTCATTCTTAATTTGGCGTACATATTCCAATAATTATTATCTCTCTCAATCGCTTGAAGATAAAATTTATCATTATCAACATAATTTTCAAGAAAAAACTCATAATCTTTTCTCATTAGTCCAACATCCATATCATCATCCCATGGAATAAATCCATTATGTCTAACAGCACCTAATGCTGAACCACCTAAAAGATAATAATCAATATTATTTTCATCACAAAATTTAACAAATTCATCAGTTATAACCATTTGATACTTTTGTAATTTCTTTAAATCTTTAGCTTCCATAAATACCTCATTTTCTTTTAAGTAAATTTAAACCAATACTCTTAAGTTCTTTAAATTCATGTGTATATAAACTAGTTATTATAAATAGTGTACCAGATAATATACTAATAAATAAACCTTTAACAATAAACATTAATATATTATTAACAACTATAAAACTAGAGGCATAATAGCATATTACCCCAAAACACATAACTTTAATAAACCTAAATATATATTTTAAATAATAATTACCTACTTTTTCTTTAAAAACATTCTTATGAATTATCAAAGGATCTATCCAACCA
The DNA here is from genome assembly GCA_022779465.1 of bacterium. Taxonomy (GTDB): domain Bacteria; phylum Bacillota_I; class Bacilli_A; order RF39; family UBA660; genus CAG-533. The sequence continues at coordinate 11,183 of JALFTB010000027.1, read as the reverse complement.
GCAGTAACTATTCTAGATACACTAGTTGCAAAAAATACTCCTGCTAATCCTATGCTTTTAGCCCATACAATCGATAAAACTATATTAAGCGTAGCTGATGCTACCGGACTCCATCTATACTGCATAAATAAGCCACTAGTTTGTCTATAAGTAAAAGCTGCAAACTGTGTACCATTAACATAAAAATGTAAAACTATTGAAAAAACAACCAAATTAGATAATAAATATTTTTTACCTAGCCATATCGTTATAAAATCATTAAATAATAAGTATAAACAAATTGAAAAAATACAATAAACAAAAGTTGTAAAATAGAATAATTGATCAAATACCTTTTTACTTTTACCTTCATGATCTACCGCAATCAAATTACCAACACTAGCCGTAAAAGCGTTAAATACCTGACTTAGTACTTGAGTTATCGCACTAACAATAAGTAAATAATTTGAATATAAACCTAGTACCGCTAACCCTAAATATTTAGAAATAATAATACTATCAGTACCATTTAAAATAACCGAACTCATTTTATAAACAAATAAAGCCTTGACATTACTAAATATTGATTTACTAGTCTTTTTAGGTAAACTTTCTTCCGGCATCTTAACCGTATACGGATACATCTTTTTAGACTTATAAGCTAAATAACTATAAGTACATATCGTACAACCTAACTGTAAAATAACATATAAATAATAATTATGAGTTAAATATAATAAAATAATTTGTAATATAATTTGTCCAATCTTAAATGATTGTACAGTTTTAACAATAACATAATTCTTTTGATCTGCTTGAATAATAGCAGTTCTATAAGTGAAAAAGTAAGAAATAACTGTATCAAATAAGAACAGTACATAAATAACATAAATATTCTCACTTATATTAGGCATCGTCTCAATTAAATTCGGTATAAATGGAATTAAAATAAGACCTACTACTAACATTATCATGCCAATAAAAGAATAAGTATTACGATAAAACTTTAATAATAAATTAACTTGTTTCTTATCATCTTTAGCAAGAGGTTTATATAAATTAAAAATAATCGCATTACCTATACCTAACTCTGCAAAAGATAAAATAGTAAGAATATTTGTAAATAAAGTATTTACACCTAAATATTCTTCACTTAATAATTTGATAAAGAAAGTTCTGTTAACAAACCCCATTAATAAACATATAACTTGAAAAATAGTACCTACAAACATATTCTTAATGACATTTTTCTTTCTTGAAGTACTATTCATGTAATCACCTACTTTTCAAATGAACATTTTTCATTTAATTTTTCATCAAACACTTTCTGCACTTGTTTAATAGCTTTATCAAAATTTTTAGCTCTATCAGTATCATTAATACAAACAACACTAGCTTTATCATCTCTCATATAATTAATTAAATCTGTATTATCATCATCTAATGCAAAATATTTGCCAAATTTATTTTGATTTTTAACACTAAAATTACCCTTACACATTTGATACCAATTAATAACCCATTGATTAACATCAAACATCGATCTAAATTTATTTAAGCATGTTCTATCTAAGAAATATTCATTCTTATCCCAAACCTCTTTAAAAGAAGATTTTAAATAAGGATTAGCAGTATGGGGACATTCGAAACCAGTAAAGTATTTCCACTTTAAAAGCATTAAAAACCTCATATTTCTTCTACCATACTTAATATTAAAAATTTTATTGAAATTATTTTTATATACATCTTTCTTATTAAAATTTTTAGAAATTAAAAATAAATCATTAATCACTATATGATCAAAGAAATTATCATCAGCGCTTTCAATTTCTAAAGGATTTTCCTTCCAATGATCACATGGCAAACCATCCTTAAAGAAATACTCTTCATCTAAAGAATTTATTACATACATATCATCGTTAAATAACACAAAATGCTCTGATAAATCTTTTATTCTATGAAGATTTAATTCAATACTATTAGCACTAAAAGTTGGCAAATATTTTTTAGGTATAAAATCTTTATGATTTACAATAACCAATTTAGGATTACTTGTATCAAGCCATTCTGGTAAGTGTCCCCAAGTAACAAAATAAATCTTATTAACCCAAGGAGTATACTTTTCTACTCCTCTAAACCAATACTTTAAAAGATTCATATCTCTATAACGATTAATACCATCATCGATAGATACTTTCTTTTCACTATATTTATTTTTTTCTGCAAGCCACTTAGGATCACTGCCATCAACCCACATAATTACAAAATCTATTTTTTCACGCATTTTATTCATCAACCAATTCATTAATTTTATCTGTAACAAGTTTAATCATATTATCAGTATTAGATGTATATTTTTTTGGTTTAAAAGATTTAACTTTCTTTAAAATTTTTCCTAAATCATCACCATCATCATACTTTAAAATATAACCAGCATCACTAAAATTATCTACAATTTGCTTTTGATGATCATTCATATGTTCTTTATATTTAGCTAATCTTGCTACAGCAATAACTTTTTTATTTTTCTTTAATCCACTAATAATACTTCCTACTCCCCCATGAGTAATAAGTAAATCACATTCATTCATTAATTTATCAAAATCATCCATGGGAATTAAATCAAATATTTCCATATCTTTACTATCAAACTTAGTAAATCCAGCTTGAACAACTACTTTTTCTTTAATATTACCTAAATCAATTTGCTTTTGAATATCCCTAAGTAATCTTTCAAAAGACTTATCTTGAGTACCTAATGTAACAAAAATCATCCTAAGCATCCTTTAAAACTGCATTAATCTTATCTTTAGCTTTTTTAACAGAAGTTTCACTTGGAATCATAACATACTTCTTCTCCTTAGGAATAGAGAAAGTATATTGCATATCACCTTCACCATCAACACTAATACTTTCAACATCCCACGAAGCTAAAGTATTAAGTTGAGATTTAATTAATTCTTGAACATCATCCATAGATATATTAGTTACAAAATAATCACTTACAGACTCAATAATATCTGGATATTTTAATAAATAAGTTTTATTAGTACTTATCTTCTTAATAACTGCAGATAACACTGCCTGTTGATTTTGACCTCTATGTCTATCTCCACTTTCATAAGCATATCTTTCTTGACTAAATGCAAGAGCTTTAGTTCCATTAAAATGATTCATACCCTTTTTAACACGAACTCTTGGTTCATGACTAGTAACAAATGCTTTATCACTATAAATATCAATTCCCCCAACAGAATCAACTAAATTAACTACAGCTTCATAACAAATTCTTACATAAGAATCAACTTTAACTCCATATAAAGTTTCCATTGCTGATACAGAAGTATTAATTCCATAATATCCAAAATGAGTTAACTTATCCATTTTATCTTTTTGATTCCATAAAGGTAATAAATAATCTCTAGGAGTATTAACAAGTAATATCTTATGAGTATAAGGATTAATTACAACAATAATATTAGCATCATTTCTAGTAAATTCTTGAACTCCATTACCGTTATCTTCACCAGCTAAATAAATAATAAAAGGTTTTGCTACATCAATATCAACGTGTTCTTGTTTTTTATCAGCTTTAACATATAATTTAGCAATAATCTTAACAGACTTCTCAAAACTATCATTATTATCAACTAAACCATCATAAATACCAGATCCAATAACCATCGCATCAATAGAATTATCAGTAAAAGCATAATATAAATTACCTACACTATCAAAAGTTCTATTATTAAAAGTGATCTTAATTTCATCTTTTAATTTTTCAGCACTTTCTTGCATAAAACCTAAATTCTTATTTTTTAAATCTTTTAATTTTTCATAAGAAGAATCACTTTTAACTAAAACATAATAAGTACTTAAATTAAAATCTTTATCAACTACTCTATTAATAACTTTATAAGTTCTATTAACATAAAAAATACCAGTACCAAATATTGTACTCATTAAAACAATTAAAACCATTCCTATAATTTCAACTGCTTTCTTCTTACTATTCATCATTAACATAATTAAAAATAATAAAACAATTAAAACCACACTAGCAATAATAATATATTTAACTGGAATCATCTTAATATAAAATAATAAACCAATAAAAACAACAAATAACAATAAACTAATAATCTTTAAACCAAGTTTAACTTTTTTCATATTTCCTCCTTAAAATATCCAGCCACCATAAATGGCCTTCGGATAAAATTTTAACATATTTTCCCACTGAACGATAAATATATCTGCAAATTTATACACAAGCTTTCCACATCTTGTTGGACTATTACTATTAGCAAAAGTCTCTATAAAAATAACTTTCTTTCCAAATAAATGAGCAATTAAGCACATTGGTCCGGCATTATGGGAACCAGTTGAAACCACTACATCAGGTCTAAATTTAATAAAATACCATAAAGATTTAAAACAATTAGCTAACAATTTAAATGGATAAACTATTTTAGCTTTTAAAGTAGTATAAGTTCCTGGAATAATAAATTTAACCCTATTAGGATATTTCTTTAATAGTCCCATATTACTTTTAGTTTTCTCTGTAACTAATAAATAATCATAATTATTAAAACAAGGACTTAACTGCAACAATTCATTTAAATGCCCACCAGTACTTGCAATAAACAATACCTTCTTCATTTTAATTCATCCTATTCTTTTCTAATAAAAATATCATTTTAGCAAACATCTTATTAAAATGTTTTAAATAAAAACCCTTTTTACCACTTAAATACTTATTATTCTTATAATTAGGAAAATTCTCATTAACTTTCTTAATCACACAATCATAACCTCTATTAAATTCTTTCTTATTTTTAGTTTTAGCTAATCTTTTAATAAAAGTCGCATATAAATATCTTACATAAGTATACTCTATCTCATCATGATATTTATCAAGAACCTTATTCTTTTTATAATAGTCTACAATACTATCCATACTATCAATTAAATGATATAACTTATCATTATAAGTATAAGTTAAAGATCCTTCTCTTTGTAAATAAAAATGTAATGGTTCATTTATAGCTCCAACTTTTTTAACTCTACTATAAACTTCATATAAAAATAAAACATCTTCACAAAAACTCATCTTAATATTAAAAGTTAATCCTTCAAGTAACTCTCTTTTATAAATTTTATTCCAAATAACTGCATAAGCATCAATCATTAATTTATTAACACTTTGATTATTTGAAATATTACTATGAATTACCATTTCTTTCTTAGGATAAACTGCAATCGTATCACATGCAACTAAATCATAGTCATTTTCCTTTGCTGCATTATACATTTTTTCAAACATCTTAACATTTACCCAATCATCACTATCTAAAAAGCCAATATACTCTCCAGAAGCAACCTTTAAAGCATCATTTCTAGCAGCACTTACTCCCCCATTTTTCTTATGAATAACAACCAAATTATCATACTTTTTTGCATAATCATCTAAAATACTACCAGTCTTATCCTTTGAACCATCATCAACTGCTATAATCTCAATATCCTTTAAACTTTGATTACATAAACTAAATAAACAATTATTAATATAACCTTCAACATTATAACAAGGAACAATTATACTTACCTTTTTCATAAAGCCTCCTATTTAAATAAACCATTTAACTTCTTAACAATAGAATCATTATCATAATCATAATCTCTTAAATTAGTCTTATATCTATCTAAAACATCTCTATTATTAATTAAATATTTTAAACCATCATATAAGCCTTCATCACTATTATCAACAATTAAACCATTATTATCATTATTAACAATCTTTCCTGTCGCATCATTCTTTGTTACTAAAACCGGTACGCCCAAACTTAATGCCTCAACAATAACTAAACCAAAAGCCTCATATCTAGAAGGTAATATAAATAAATCTTGATTTTTAAAATATTTATAAGGATTATTAACTCTTCCCATAAGTAAAACTTTTTTATCTAAACCATAATCTTGAATTTGTTTAAATAAAACATCATAATCAGGTCCACTACCAAATATTCTTAAAATAGCCTCATCAAATAAACCTTCATCATCTAATCTTTTAACTACATCAACAAGACGATCATAACCCTTATGTCCATTTGCTATTCTTCCAACACATATAATATTTAATTTATTCTTATCAAGTTCTAAATCACATTTTTCTTTAGCTTTCCCTTTAATCCTTTTAGTATCAATTAAATTATCAATTACCTCTACCTTATCTTCTAAATGATAAATATTATTAAAATCTCTCATAATACCATCAGAAACCGAAATAATCTTATCAAATCTTCTTAAAGCATCATTAAATAACTTATCATACTTACTATTAGGATTAGCTATTCCATAATTATATTGAATCCAATGATATTTAACATCACTATCACCATAAGCTGTAAATATAGCCGTAAAACCATCTTTAAAAGCTATCTCATAATCATAATGTTTCTTAAGTAACTTCTTTCTTTCTTTAACTATTCTTTTCTTAATTAAACCCGTCTTTAAATCAAATATAACCTTTAACTTATGATATAAAGTTTTAATATTCTTACTCTTAATAACTTCCTTTAAAGTTAAATCAATCGCACTAAAATAACTATCACCAAACATCAAATGAACATTATTAGGAAGTTCATTAAACATATCTCCTCTATCATGTAGTACTAATAAATCAATATCCATTTTAGATGTATCCATCATTTTAAACATATCCATAAGTAATACAGATACTCCACCCATACATCTTTCATCCACTACAAACAAAACATTCTTCATAATATAGTCTCCTTATAACAATAATTATAACAAAATAAACCAAAAAGAAAAAGTATCCTAAGAGATACTTTCATTTTTATTAGAAATAACTTTATCTAATTTTACTTTTTTATTACCAACTAAATAAACATAAGCATTACCATCTTTAAATTCAGATATCTTAAATTTCTTACTTAAAGATGTAATTTCTTCTTCATCTAAAGCTGATAATTCAATTAAATGATAAGTCTTTTTAGAACTATCTAATAATTCTTTTAATTTAAAATAACTAAATGCATTATTAGTATTAATATTAGAATCAATAAATACTAAATATGAATTATCTGTAGACTTAATTAAATTTTTAACTTTACTAGCACTAACATATAATTTTTCATCAAACTTAATATTCATTAAATTAGCATATTCTGCTTCACTTAAATGATTACTCTCTTTAAAATTATCTATTACTGCTAAATCTTCAGTTGAAAAATAACTTTTCTCACGACCATTTATAGTTAAAACTAACTTATCATCATCATATGTTGCAATATATAATTTATTTTTATCTATATTACATGATAACTTAACAACATTTGTATTACTATTATAATGATACATTTCACAATCTTTATATTCATCTATAACTTTACCATTTATATCAGTATAAGCAAAATTATTATCTTTAAAACTCATTACATAAGTTTTATTATTTTCTACTATATACCACTTATGACCGGTTAGTTTTTCATCCATCGCATCACTAAAATCATAAATGAATACTCCACCCATAAATAATAGTCCTAATATTCCCGTCAAGATTAAATTTCGTTTCATGTTATACTACCCTCTTATTTAAATAAAAAATATAAAATAACTATTAAACCTAATACAATACGATAATAACCAAATACTTTAAAGTCATTATTCTTAATATATTTAAGTAAGAACTTAATAGATATTATTGATACGATAAACGCAGTCACCATACCAGTAACTAATATTATAACTTCTGTACTTGTAAAAACAAAGCCAAATTTAAGAATTTTTAATAAAGATGCTCCAAACATAACTGGAATTGACAAAAAGAATGTAAAATTGGCAATTACTTTACGTTCTAAGCCAATAGCTAAACCACCAATAATAGTTGAACCACTTCTACTAGTACCAGGAATTATTGATAATACTTGAAATAAACCTACTTTTAAAGCATCTAAATAAGATAATTTATTAATATCTGTAACTCTCGGTTTTTTATTCTTATTAATATTTTCTACTATAATAAAGATTACACCATAAACAATAAGCATAATAGCCACAGTCCAAGGATTGTAAAACTTATCGTTAATATAATTATCAAATAAAAGTCCAATAATTGCACAAGGAACACATCCAACTATAATTTTAAACCATAAACTAAATGTATTCTTAGTATCCTCTTTACTCTTACCAAATCCCCAAGGAAATAAATCCTTAAAAAATAATATAACCACTGCCATAATAGCTCCAAGTTGAATTACTACTTCAAACATTTCCCAAAATTCATCTGTAACATTCAACTTAATAAATTCATTAGCCAAAATCATATGACCAGTACTACTAATCGGAAGCCATTCTGTAATACCTTCTATAATACCTATAATAATAGTTTTAAATAATATCCAAAACATAACACTCACCACTAAATAATTATATGAAATAACTACTTCGTTTTTCCTTTCTGAATTCTATATAATATTTTTAATTGTAATTTATAAGGTAAAAATCTTGAAAAGAATAACCCTAATTTCATCTTTAAAGATGGAACAATAATTAATTTTCCCTTTAAAGTATTATCTATAGCTACCCTTGCAACATATTTACTAGTTAAACTAGAAGTATTAAAATGACCACCAGCTACTTTATTAAATCCAGTATCAACAGGTCCAGGACATAAAGCACTAACTGTCACTTTACTATTTTGTCTTTTTAATTCTTCACTAATTGCCATCGTAAGCTTTAAAACATAATTCTTAGTCGCATAATACGTACTTAAATATGGACCCGCAAAAAAACCAGCAGAAGAAGCAACATTTAAAATTTTACCTCTATTTCTCTTAACCATATCCTTTAAAAATAACTTACTTAAAATATGTAAAGAAACAATATTAACATTAATCATTTCTAATTCACGATCTAAATCAGTCTTATTAAAATAACCAAATAAACCAAATCCAGCATTATTAACAAGTAAATCAATCTTAACAACCTTAAGTTCATCATATAACTTATAAGCATTACTTGTATCACTCAAATCATAAATATAATATTTAGCATTATTACACATAGAAGATACCTCTTTTAAAGCATCCTCATTTCTTCCCACTAAATATAAATCATATCCAATTTGACTTAAATATAATGCCATTTCCTTACCAATACCACTACTGGCACCAGTTATCAGTGCTTTCATACAAACTTCCTCTTTTCAAATATCTCAAAACATTTAATTATAAGGGCTAAACTTAGTAAATAACCACCAAATATATCAGATGGATAATGTACTCCTAAATATACCCTACTAATTCCAATTAATAATATTAACACAGAAAGTAAAATAATCAAAATACACTTTAAACATTTATTTATATTAAGTTTACAAAGAATTAAAATTATAAAACCATAAAAAGCCATACTACCCATCGCATGCCCAGAAGGAAAACTATAGCCTCCTTCTTCAATTAAACGTAAATGATCAGGTCTCGGTCTCTTAATTATATTCTTTAAACCCTGATTAAAAGCCACACTAATTAAAGAAGTTCCCACTAAAGCAATTGGCCATCTCTTATGAACAATTAAAAACAAAAGTGATAAAACGCATAAAAAAACAATGACAGTTGGATTAGATAAAGCCGTTATACATGCCATAAATCTACTTAACCCTGGACTTTTAAAACCAATAATAAAATTATATATCGGTTCATCAAACCAACTAACATTATCAGTAAGTATTAAACTCACCCATAATACAAATAATAAAATTAAACTATAAAACACTATATTTTTCTTATTCATATTTAGATTATATAACAAATTAAAAAAGATTTACAACATTTAGTAAATCTCTTGACAAACATTACTATCAGGCTTATAAAAACAATGATTCTTATAACTACCCGCATAAGGTTGTTCATACCAACTAGTCTTACAAGTAAGTTTACCAGGAGCATAAAACCATAATGCATGAGTAGCTGGATAATAATATTCACCCTTTAAACATCTCTTAGCTAAGTCTTTTTCCTTAGTAGTTGCACTTCCGTTATATAAAGAACTATTAACCCCTGAAAAACCTCCTGGAGATTGATTAACAACCCCACTAATAGACCTTATATTCTTAAAAGTATAACAAGAAGCAATTGCCCTATTAACAATAACATTACCAACCATAAGCATCCCCAAATTACCTTCAGATAATGCTTCTGCCCTCATTAATCTAGCCATCATATCTAATTCTTTACTCGTATAATTAATAAGCATAAAACCACCTAAAATATTGTATGTATAAACCCATTAAACAAACACTATAAATTAAAAATTTCTTGAATACATTCTAATACTATGTTATAATTTAAGTTATCCACAGGGGTGTGGTATAATGGTAGCATAGGAGTCTCCAAAACTTTTGATGGGAGTTCGATTCTCTCCACCCCTGCCATTGAGATTTAGTCGAACAAATGTGTTCGTTAAGATAGACTTGGTACGAATGGTATCAAGTTTTTATATAAATTGAAGATTTTTTATTTTGTAAAAAGAAAGGAAGATATTATGTATAACGTAATTCATAAAATTATGGAAGATGAAAATATGAAAAAAGAAGAAATGAATAGAATTTTAGAATCTTCTAATGCTCAAGAACTAGATACAACTAAATTATATTTAGGACATGTGGTATTTGTTGATAATTCTATGCAAATAAGCAATGTGGATGAGCCATTTAGAATATTTTCAGACCTTTCGTTATCATTTGTTGGTAATCACATGTTTTGGGATGTTATAAATCAAGAGGTTTTTGGAGATATAAATGGTTCTAATGGCGATCTTTTGCCAGGAGAAAGAAATACTGGATTCTGTGTAGATAATATACAAGTGTTATATGAGGTAACAAAAAAGCAAAGAATGACATTAGAAGAATTAAATTTATTTATTGAAAGTTATAACATAAATAATAGTGATAAAAACAAGGATACAAATAAAATTAAAAAACAAAGATAGAAAGGTATAAAAACAAAGAATTGGGAATTGCCTTTAAAATCGTGCCATATGAAATTAAATCAACCAAAAACGGTTGATTTTTTATATCTAAATAATTATAATATTTATTGTAAAGGAGTTTTATATGAAAAAGAAATTATTATTATTAACAATTAGTTTAGTATTGCTTACTGGTTGTAATAAAGAAA
>JALFTB010000009.1:0-3838 GCA_022779465.1 bacterium | reverse complement strand
ATAAAGTTGTGAATCAGATACTATCTTTATTTAACATTTTATATAATCAACAACATTAAATCCCATGATCCTAAAACACTCTAATGGTGTTAACTTTCTTATTTTTATTATATGATTAATATCATGTTCTATAATAAAATTATCTGTTGGTCTATTTCCACTTTTAGTAGTAATTGTTTTAGCGATTCCTTTTTCATTAGGCATTTTTAATGAATCCATGAATATTTTCCTTCTTGGGTATTTACTTTTAGATTGATTTGCACCCATTAAACAACTAATCATTTTGTCAGATAAATAATACTTTTCATCAACTTGTGGTTCCAAGAAGTCTTTAAGTCTTTTCTCTAAACTATAAGGCTTTGGAAACTCAAACATATTATGATCTATATCTTTTCTTATGCTCACCATAAATAATCTATCCCTGTTTTGGGGGATTCCATAATCTTTTGCGTTTAAAACATCATAAAAATTTTTATATCCTAACATTTCTAAAAAATTGCACCATTCATCAAATGTTTTTTTATTTTTTTTATTAATTATTGCTTTTACATTTTCTAACAATAAGTACTTTGGTAATTTCCCTTCTTTGTTTCCATTTGATAATAACCTACTAACTTCCCACAAAAGTGATGATTGTGTACCACTGTTTTTTTCAAATCCTTCTCTTTTTCCACAAATTGAAATATTAGTACAGGGAAATGAATAAGTCCATAAATCAGCTTTAGGAAGAACTTCTATTTTTTTTATATCTCCTAAATTTATAGTTCCTTCTCCATGAATAGCATTGTAACACTTGATAGCATATTTATCAATTTCACTTATTGCTACAATTTCATGATCAATTCCTGCTAATTCTAATCCTCTTCTTTGAGCTCCCAATCCAGAAAATAGTTCAATTACTTTAATCTTTTCCATTATTTATTCTCCTTTCTTTTATCTTTGCTTTACTAATTCTAAATTCCTTCTGAACTCTCTTTGACAAAATAAAGTATGAAATCTAAATTGTCTCAGATCATAACAATTGAATATCTGATCTACTTTTTCTTTCATATATACCTCTCCCCTTATATAAGGAATCATAGCATAAGCTGTCTTAACTGTTTCATTATTATATTTATTAACTATATTATCATTATATAATGTAAACCAATCTCTTCTATCATCACTAAACTTAATTATAAAATATGGAGTTATTAATTTTTTCTTAGATATTAGCTCTAAATCAAATTCTATTTTATTAGTAAATGTACTTGCATTTCCCATAAGTAAACTTGCTATACTATCTTTTCTCATATTTAGATACGCTTCTGATTCTGGAAGATAATCGACAACTAATTTCTTTTTCTTTATTTTATATCTTCCGAAAGTTTGAGGCAAAAAATTAAAACAAGACATTAGATCTGATGATTCTTCTAAAGTGTTGCCTAAAAGAAATATTTTTAATTGATGATTTTCATCAGTTTTCATATTTCTAACTAAATTTTCAATTTGATTGACAAAACAGTATGGGATATCTATTGTTCTTTTTTCACATTTTTCTTTATTCATTTCATCAAGGCATATATTAAAATGACCAGTAGCATCTTTATCAAAGAAACCTTGTCCTTTATCTGAATAAAAAGTTGACAATGCTAAACACCTAGCAAATAAATTTTCATTACCGTTTTCATCGATATTAAATATATTTTCACTTTTGACTTTTAGATTTAGATGATATTTTCTTTTTAAATCAGGGTCTCCAAAATTAAAAGCGTTGTTATTTAATAGCTTCCTGGTAGAATTTTCAGTTAGTCTTAACCATGTAAATGGGGTTCTTCCATACTTAAACCATTGATGACAAAATAGGTCGAAAACTTGGTAACTCTTTCCAGCTTGTCTTCCACCTAAAATAGCAAAAATTTCAGCCCAATTAGAATTACCAAGTATACTTCTTATATCATAAAAAGCTCTGTTATTTAATATCTCTTCTTTCTTTATTTTATTCATCTTCTCATTTTTAAGCTTCTATTTCCACAACTCTATCCATAATATCTATAATTGAACTATAACTTGCATTTATTATATAAAGAGGTTTAAATAATACATTTCCAGAAGAATCTGTACTAGCATCAATAGAATATAAATTGAAATTAGTATAACTATTACACTCAATAAAAATTGGCATTTTTTTCCAATCGTCTCCACTCCTATCATCCCTAATAACAGGAACTGTCATTTTTTTTGAAAATAAATAATCAATAAGGTCTTCACTATTAAACTGGTTAGCTTTTTCTCGTGTTATTAAATCCATTCTCAAAATTATTAGCCTGGTTCCAAAAACATTTATATCGTCAAAATTAATTGTAAAATTTATTTTATGTAAATATGATAATGAACTTCCTCCGCTTCCTTTTAGCTCGTTTATAGCTCCTACAATAGTTTTATTAGTTGTTTTTAGCGAGTTGTCTGTTTTATCTTGCTTCGTATCAATTAGGGCTTCATTAGTTACAATAGCATTGTGATTTTCATTTATAGCACCTACTACTTCTTTAGATGTAGTCTGAAATCGCTCATCAATTTTACTTTGCTTATTGTCTTGTAATGACCTTATATTATCATTTATACTACTTATCGATGAAGTATGTGATTCTAAAATAGGATTAACATGATTTTCATACTCAGTTAAATTTGTTGATATTTCATTTTCCGAATTTACAGCTCTATTAGTCTCGGATTCTATCTTATCAAACAACTCATTTATAGAACCTACAATATTTTTTACTTCTGTTTTTAATTCATCAGATGTTTTATCTTGCTTTGTCTCATTTAAATTATTTACCTGTGCTGAAAGATTATTTATATTAGTGTTGATGATTTTGATATCTTTAGAATATAGCTCATTTATTACTTGAGTTAAGTATTCTACTTGTTCATCTATTTTTAAGAAAAATATCTCATCATTTATTCTATAAGCCATATTATTTATCCTCCTTATTTTCTATTTGGTCTTTTATTTTACCCATTCCATCTTTTATAGTGTCTGTTATATCTTTGACTTCTTCTTTACTTATTACCCCATCTTCTTTGGCTTTCTTTATCTTATTTAAAACAGTTATTCCAAAAGTAAACAACATAGACATAATACATAGAACAGTGCAGACTATTGAAGCTATATTTTTAATATCTTGAATTGTATATGATAACCCTAAAATCCCGCTAATATAAGCAATTAAGCTTGAAAATAATTCTTTTGTATTTTCCATACTATCCTCCTATTTTTTTGTTTCTGTAATAATAAATAGGCTTATCACCCATCGGGAATCTTGAAAACAAATTCTTAAACTTATCAATGTATTTTTCATTTGCGACTGAAGTTAAAGAGCCATATTTTAAGATAAGTATTGACAGTTTATCTCTTTTAGTTGCATTAGTAATCTGTTTATTTATATATTCTAATTCTGTAATAGTATTTGTATCTGGAATAGTAGCTGGATTCTCTGCTACATTAGATATCTGAACGCTAGATCTTTGCAAATCTTCTTCTTTTATATCTAATATTTGATTCTGAATCTCTCTCTTGATTGCCCACTCTTGACCATAAGTGAATATTACATATTGAAGCCTCATCTTCCATCTGTAAACATTTTCATAACTCAATATTTCAGAGTCCCCATATCTAGTCATTAAGAGTGCAAAAGTCAATTTTAAATCTTCTTCTTTAAATCTACTAAAATCATACCCGAAATTATTTAAATCACTTTTAAATTCGTTATAGCTTTCATATACTTCATTGAATGTTCTCGAGTTTTCATTGAACATTACTCTTCACCCCCTTGATTTATTATATCATTATATTGAC
>JALFTB010000004.1:0-14861 GCA_022779465.1 bacterium | reverse complement strand
CATTAATTGACACTCTAAATCAAATCTAGTTAAACTATCAAAATTACGATAAATTCTAACATCAGCATTCATATCCGTAAAACTAAAATAATCTAAAGCTTTATGAGCAATACCTGCTTTTATTTTAGTAATTTCATCAAGATCTTTATCTTGAGAAACAAGTTCTATTCCTACACTTTCTAAAAAAGTAAAAGCAGCTAATCTTAATTTAAAATAAGTATCATTTAATCTCTTTAAATTAGCATTAATCTTTTTCTCCCCATAATAAGGAAACCCATCATCAGTAAAATCACTAACCTCAAAAACTTTCTTATTCTTATAAATTCTATTTAAAATAGAACTAATAACCTTAACATATTTATCTCTATCAACATAACTATCATTAAAATAAGTATATAAAACATTAGCTAAATTAATATATTCACGCTCAAGTTCAGTACCAATAAAATGTCTATAGTGAAGAGTTTGATTATCATAATAAACATCTTCAGTATTACCTTTATAAGTCATCTCAATTGCCATATTCACACCACCTATTATTTAAATTCTATCACACATCAATCATCAATACAATTAAAAAAAGCTCTATAAGCATTTTCATTAACTCAATTATACAAAAACATTATCTTCATTAAGATTAATGCTGACATAAAAAAATAAGAGATCACTCTCTTATTTTAATTTATTTGTTAAAATCTCTTTCGCCTTAACTGGGTTAGCTTTACCTCTAGTTTCTTTCATTATTTGTCCAACAAAGAAATCAAAGATATTAGTTCTTCCATTATGGTATTCTTCAATTAAATTTTGATTATTACTTAAAATATTATCAATTATATTTTCAAGTTCACTATCATTATCCATTTGTTTCATACCATATTTTTCCATTAAAACACTCGGTTCTTCTTTTTCTTCTAAACATTTCATAATTAATTCTTTACCTTGTTTAGATGAAATAGTTCCTTTAGTGACTTCACCAATAATAAATTTAAGTCTTTCTGGTGTTAAATAAATATCTGTAATAGATAAATATTCTTTATTTAAATAACCTAAAATTTGTCCAGATAAATAATTAAATGTTGTCTTAGCATCTACTCCTAAACTAATTGTTTTATCAAAATAATCACTTAAATTTTTATCTTTAACAATAGTTTTAGCTTCACCTTCAGCTAAATTATATTCAGTTATATATTTAATTAATCTTTGGTTAGGTAAAACTGGAATTTCTTTTCTAATCTCATCTAATAAACTATCTTCAATCTTAATTCTAGGAATATTAGGTTCTACAAAATATTTATAATCAACACTATCTACTTTAGTACGCATTCTAATTGTTGTATCAGTTTCTTCATCATATCTTCTAGTTTCTTGAACCAATTCTTCACAACCAGTTTCATATGCTTTAGTTTGTCTTTCTACTTCATAATTAATCGCATTAAGAACATGAGTAAATGAATTAATATTTTTAATTTCAACTTTAGGAGTAATATAATTACCACTTTCATCTTTTAAGTTAATATTAACATCACATCTAATTTGTCCTTTTTTAGTATCTGCTTCTGATATATCACAATATTTAAAACTATTTGCTAAAAACTCTAAAAACGCAACTGCTTCTTCTCCAGAATGTAAGCAAGGTGTTGTAACTATTTCAATTAATGGTACTCCTGCTCTATTATAATCTATTAAAGTATAATTACTATAATGATCTAAAGATGCTGTATCTTCTTCTAAATGAATATCATGAAGTATTACATCAAATTCATGATTATCAGCAATTAATCTTACTTTTCCATCTACGCCTACCGGTTTAGTTACTTGGGTAATTTGAAAACCTTTAGGTAAATCTGGATAATAATAATTCTTACGATCAAATAAAAGTTCATCAGGTTGTTTACATCCTAAGATAATACTCATTTTTAAGGCTTTTCTGACTGCTTCTTTATTTAAAGAAGGCATTATACCAGGAAAAGATAAATCTATCTCATTAACGTTATTATTAGCTATTTCATTATATGAATTTTTACTAGGACTAAACACTTTAGAATTAGTTTTTAAAGCACAGTGTAACTCTAAACCAATAACAGTTTGATACTTACTCATAAAAACCTCCTACCACTTGATCTTTATAATCCATTTTACTTTCTAACTTTTCGGCTATATTTAAAATATTACCATCATCAAGTACTTTACCAGTAATATTAATACCAATTGGCATACCACCAACAAAACCATTTGGAATTGTAATTGAAGGATATCCCCCAAAATTACCTATACATAAATGATTTTCTAAAACAGCCTTATTACTAAATACTTCTGAAGACTCATCAATTTTAGGAGCAGCTCCTCCACTAGCCATAGTAATAAATCCATCATATTTTTCAAACAATTTATTAAAAGTATCTACAACTAATCTTCTAACTTTACAAGCATTTAAATAATATCTATCTTGATTTTCTTTTTGTAAAACATAACTACCAATTACAAGTCTTCTCTTAATTAAAGGACTAAAACCTTTGGTACGATAATCTTTAACCATTGAAGTTATTTTATCACCTTCACCACGAGGACCATAAATAATACCTGTATACATTGATAAATTACTAGTAGCTTCTGCACAACTAATTACCATATAGGTTGGTTGTAAGGCTTTAAGTAATTTTTCATCAACACTTTCTTCATAAACTTCAATTCCTAATTCTTTAGCTTTTTCTAAAGTTTCATGAAATTTACTTATAGTTTCTTTCAATTCTTCAGTTGGATTTTCATAGTATTCAATATTACATAATTCTTTAATATAGAATAATTTTTTGCCCTTAACATCTTCATTCAACTTTGGTGTTAAATCTTCTGTTTCTAAACTGGTCATATCTCTAGGATCAATACCTTTAATAATATCTGTAACCATCGCAGCTTCTTTAACATTTCTAGTAAATACTCCAACATGATCTAAAGAAGCCGCAAAAGGAAATACTCCATATCTACTAATTACTCCATATGTAGGTTTATATCCAACAACCCCACAATAAGCTGCTGGTTTTCTTACTGAATCACCTGTATCAGTTCCAAGTGCAAAACGTACACATCCAGTTGCTACTGCTACTGCAGAACCAGCAGATGATCCACCTGCAATTCTTGTCTCATCCCAAGGATTTTTAACAACCCCAGTATGACAAGTAGTACCAGTACCACCTAAACCAAATTCATCACAAGCACTCTTATTAATTAAAATACTACCTGCTTCTTTTAATTTTTTAATAACAGTTGCATCAAAAAATGGTACATAATCTTTTAAAGAATTAGATGAACCAGTAGTTAATATACCTTTAGTACTAAATAAATCTTTAGCACTATAAGTCCAACCTTTAATAGGACTTTCTCCCTCTGGAATCTCTGGATTATCTAAAATAGTTACAAAAGCATTACATTTATCTTGAACAATCTTACTTTTAACTATTGCATCATTAACTTCCTTATTCATTTCCTACCACCTTTGGAACCTTTATTTCTCTACCATCTACATCCTTACAATTAGCTAAAATATCTTCAATATTTACGCTTTCTTCAGGAACATCTTCTCTTAAAGTAGCTCTATATAAATCATAAGGCATAAATAATGGTTCAACTTCACTTAAATTATCTATCTCATTAATTTGATCTATATTTTTATCAATAACTGAAAACTCATCTAATATAGTTTGCGCTTCATCAGGATATAAACCAATTAATAATTTATCAGCATAATCTATAATTTCTTCTTTCGTAAAATTCATATATCCTCCTAAGGTTCTAATCTATTAGGTCCTCTAAAGATAAATTGAGCATCTCTAATATGATCTAATCCCAATAATAATAAAGTTAATCTATCTACACCAATTGCAAATCCTCCATGAGGTGGCATTCCATATTTAAAGAATTGTAAATAGAACTCTACATCTTTAGTTAATCCTTTTTCTTCGGCATTCTTACATAAATGATCATATCTATGTTCTCTTTGGGCACCACTAGTTATTTCCATACCTCTCCATAATAAGTCATATCCTAAAGGCATATCATTTTCATCTCTCATATGATAGAAAGGTCTTTTAGCTTTATTATAATCGGTAATAAATAAGAATTCACTACCATATTCTTCCATAGCAAATTTACAAGCTAATTTCTCTGTATCTGCATTTAAATCGCCAACATCATGTTCTGGAATAACATATCCATATCTTTTCTTAAGTTCATCATATAAATCAAATAATTTAATACGTGGAAACTTACCAGTTGGTACTACAACTTCAACTCCAAACTTATCTTTGATAATTTCTCCATATTCTTCTTTTAATTTTTTAAGAGCATAAGTAAGCATTTCTTCTTCCATATGCATTACATCTTCAAAAGAATTAATATAAGCAAATTCTAAGTCGAATGAAGTAAATTCAGTACAATGTCTATTAGTATTAGAATTTTCTGCTCTAAATGCAGGTGCTACTTCAAATACTCTTTCTAAGCCACTAGCAATCGCCATTTGTTTATAAAATTGAGGACTTTGAGCTAAAAAAGCTTTACGATCAAAATACTTAACTTCAAAAACACTACTGCCAGATTCTGATGCAGCTCCTATTAATTTAGGAGTATGAATCTCTGTAAAATCATTTTCATAAAGAAACTCTCTTAAATATTTAACA
Organism: bacterium; assembly: GCA_022779465.1. Taxonomy (GTDB): domain Bacteria; phylum Bacillota_I; class Bacilli_A; order RF39; family UBA660; genus CAG-533. Next base: position 10,191 of record JALFTB010000004.1, on the reverse strand, counting down.
AATGCACTTTGAATAGGCATTATCCATTGTTTTTTATCTCCTCTTAAATCAATCCATCTATAATCTAATTTTTTATCAGGTAAAGCATTTTCTTCTAAAGGATAAGTATCAGCTTTACTTAAAATAGTTACATCAGTAGGAATAAACTCTTTTCCTCCATCTTTAACATATTCAGATAAAACCATCTTACCTTCAAAAGTAACACAAGAACCTACTGTTACCTCTAAAACTTTAGTAGTTAATTCTTCATTATTTTTATCAACAGATACTTGAATAAATCCTGATCTATCTTTTAAAACAACAAAAACCATATATTTAGTATTTCTAACCTTTAAAGCCATACCAGAAATACTAGTTTCAATATTTTCTTTTAAATTTTTAATCAAACATCTTTCCATAACTTTCTCCTTACATATGCATATCTAAATAATCAACTAAATCATTAATATTAACTTTTTCTTCTTCTTTAGTCATATTATCTTTAACATTTACTTTATTATCTTCTAAATCCTTATCATTTAAAATAATTAAATATTTAGCATTTAATCTATCTGCTGACTTAAATTCTCCTTTAAGTCCTTTATTTAAATAATCTGTTTCTGTAACAAATCCATTTAATCTTAAATTTTGTGTTAAATATGAAGCAGTTTCTTTTTCTGTATCACTTACATACATCACATAAACATCAATATTTTCATTAATTGGAATTTTAACTCCTGCTTCTTCCATTGCTAGTAATGTTCGATCATAACCCATCGCAAATCCAACTGCTGGCATATCTATATCACCAAGTAATTTTATAAGGCCATTATAACGACCTCCACCACCTAAAGCCATCTTTCCAATAGATTCAATATTTACATAAATTTCAAATACAATATGATCATAATAATCTAATCCTCTAACTAATCTAGAATCTTCTTCATAATTAATTTCTAATAAATCTAAATAATCTTTAATCTTATTATATCTATCTAAACTTTCTTGATTTAAATAATCAATAATCTTAGGTGCATTCATAAGTATTTCTGAACCACTATCAACTTTACAATCTAACACTCTTAAAGGATTCTTTTCTAATCTTTGTTTGCAATCATCACATAATTCATCAATATGTGGTCTTAAATAATTAATTAAAGCTTCCCTATAATTATCTCTAGATTCCTTATCTCCTAAAGAATTAATCTTAATAACTGGTTCTAAACCAAGTAAACAATAAGTTTGATAAGCAAGTGAAATAACATCTATATCCGCCATCACATCATCAGAACCAATAAATTCTACTCCAAACTGAGTAAACTCTCTATTTCTTCCTGATTGAGGTCTTTCATAACGATACATTTTTTCATTATAAAATACTTTAACTGGTTCAGTCATATTACCATATAATTTATTTTCTAAAAACCATCTTGCAATACTAGCAGTACCTTCTGGCCTTAAAGTAATACTTCTATCTCCTCTATCTTTAAAATCATAAGTTTCTTTAGAAACCATATCTGAAGTATCTCCAACACTTCTATGAAATAATTCAGTAGCTTCAAATACTGGAGTTTCAATATAATTATAATTATATTTTTCACATACTCCTCTAATTACATCATTTACATATTCTCTTTTTTTAGCATCTACGCCATAAACATCATAAGTTCCTTTTTGTTTAGTTATCATAAATAATCCTTTCTAAAAAATAAAAACACAAATGTATATAAGGGCGAATATATCCGCGGTACCACCTTATTTCACTTGTGTAAGTCTTTCCATCTTAACGCGATTAACGATTTGTTTAAAACAAAAGAACGTCGTAATATTTAATATGTATTAGTACTCTCACCAAATATACTTTCTCTTTAAATACACCTTATAAATATTAATTTCTTTCTCACAAATTTATATTCCCATTTTACTTTAATTATCTTAATTTGTCAATTATCTAGTCTAATTTTAATTCTTTACCATCACATATTTTACTATAATAACGATTACTAGCATCTCTAAGTTCTTTATATAAACAAGGAATCATTAAATCAAATAAGTTATTATTAACTATATCTAAAATACGTCTTTGTTTATTTTTAAGTTTACTTATTTCTAAATAACTACTATCTAAACTATTTTCTTTAACACTAACTATTAAGGTTATCAGTACCTCTTAGAGTTCCAACAACCCTAGCATCACTATCACGATTATAATTCTTAACACATAAATTACCTAAAGCATTCATTGAAACAGTAGTTTCAAAACAATCATCTTAGGCTAAATAATTGCAAGTTGCAACCCTATCACCATCAATTAACTTATAAGATTCTTCTTTTAAATAATCACTATATTTATAGTTAAGTAATCCTTCAATAAATACTAGTTCACTTTCTAATCTTTCATCAAAATTACTTATCTTCTTTATTCTTAAACTCGATCTTTAAACTTTTATTTTTAGCATCTAATACAATCGCATTATAATTATCTACCATTCTAATTAAATCTTCAAAAGATAATGTATCTATTGTATTAATATCCAATGGTTTATCAGACTCTGACTGCATTATAAACATTAAAGTATCATCACTAACACCATCATATAATCTTAAATCACTATAATCCATTGCCTTAAAAGCATCTTCAAACTCTAAAAAATATTCATGTTTTAAATAATCATATCTAAGTTCATATAAAGATTGATATTTCTCTTTACTATCAAGCTTTTTTAACGCAATAATAAGTGAAAAGATAAATATTAAAGCCGATGCACTCAAATTCTCAGAAGAGATACCTAAAGATGTAAAAAATGTTAAATAAAAGAAAAAAGAATCCCTCATACTCATAAATTTATAATCCTTACACATCTTATCAATCTCTTCATAAAAATCTTTAGCATCTTCAACCTGTTTTTTCATTCTTAAATTAAGTCTTTCTTTATTAGCTTCCGTATTTTCATAATGTTCAATATTACCATCAGCATAATAAACCGTTAAAAACTCCCCATTTTCCTCATAAAAAACAATAAAAAGTTTCTTTTGAAAATCATTCATTGAAAAATCGTACATAAACCCTCCAAAAAGAAAACTACTGTTTATCATAATTTTCTAAATAATTAATTAATAACTTAGCTATATCTTCAGGAATAATTTCACATAACTCTCCTAAAGAAGCTTCCTTCATCCTTTTAACACTACCAAATCTTTTAATTAAATCTTTACTTCTCTTATTTCCAACACCTGGAATATTGTCTAAAATACTACTAATAGATCCCTTACTTCTAATTTGTCTATGATAATTAATCGTATATCTATGAACTTCATCTTGCATCCTCGTTAAATAATGAAATAAATTACTAGTTCGATCAATATCATAAATCTCTAAAGTATCCCCATCTAATAAATCATTAGTTCTATGCTTATCGTTTTTAACTAAACCACATACCTTAATTCCTAAATTTAAAGAATTAAGAACATCCTTAGCCGCTCTTATCTGATTAATACCACCATCAACTAAAATTAAATCTGGTAAATCCTTCTCAATTAAAGCTCGATAATATCTTCTATAAATAACTTCTTTCATCGTATTATAATCATCATTCTTATCAACCATAACTTTATACTTACGATATTTACTCTTAGAAGGCAATCCATCTTCATATACAACCATCCCCGATACCGCAAAAGAACCAAATAAATTCGAGTTATCAAAAACATCAATTCTTTTAATACCAATACCTAAAAGTTCAGCAAGTTCATCATTAGCTCCACTAGATTTTTCTTGTTTTTGTTCAATTCTCTTAAAATTATTATTTAAATTAATAGTAGCATTTTCTTTAGCCATTAAAAGTAATTTTCTCTTCTGACCCTTACTAACCTTAACAAAATTAGTTTCAATAACTTTAGATAAATTATCTTCATTTAATTCATCAGCAATAATAATCTCTCTTGGAATTTCTTTCTTTTGATAAAATAAAGCAATATAATATTCAATCTCATCTAAATAATCATCAGTAACCGGTTCAATCTCTGTATAATTACCAACTAACTTACCATTTCTAACAAATAAAAATTCAATCGCAATAAACCCATTTATAAAAGCATAATTAATAACATCTAAATTTTCACCTGGATTAAGTTCAACCTTTTGTTTCTCTAAAACTATTGACATATAATCAAGTTCTTTTTTAAGTTCTAAAGCTAGTTCATAATTTAAATTTTCACTATAATACTCAATTTTCTCTTTAAGTTTATTCTTAATAACATCTTCATTACCTCTTAAAAAAGATAATATTTCTTGTTCCATAGCTTCAATTCTATCTAAAGAAACATTTTTAGTGCAATAACCTAAACATTCATGAATATGATAATACAAACATACTTCTTTAGGCATTCCTTCACATTTCTTTAAAGGATATAATCTATTAATTAAATTAACAATCCTTCTAGCAGCATAAGCATTAACATAAGGACCAAATAATAACTTATCTTTATGTTTCTTAACCTTTAAATATCTAACTACCTTTAAAGATGGATAAGGCTTTCTAGAATATTCAATATAAGGATAACTCTTATCATCCTTAAGTAAAATATTATATTTTGGATCATATTTTTTAATTAAATTAATCTCTAATATGAAAGACTCTAACTCGGTATTAGTAACTATATATTTAAAGTAAGCAATATTACTAATCATTTTTGCTGTCTTACCATAATGTTTACCACGAAAATAAGAACTTAATCTTTTCTTTAAGTTTTTCGCTTTACCAACATAAATAACTACATCATTCTTATCATACATCTGATAAGAACCAGGTTTATTAGGTACTAATTTAAGTTCATCTTTAAACATAAACATCACATCATTATTATTACACATTTTTGCTTAATTAAAAAGAAAAAACTCACCTTAATGAGTTTAATCTTCTTTTCTTACATAAGCTATCATCTCTAATCACAATTATACTTAATCTTTTGACAAAAACCTCACAATATAATATACTCTTTACGTGATATTATGAAATTAATAAATGAATCTTTAATTGAAATTAAAAAATCTAAATTCTATGGTTATCTTTATGAAATAAATACCAAAGAAGACATTGAAGAAATCTTAAATACATTAAAAAAAGAACATAAAGGTTATCGTCATATCCCTTATGCTTATAAATTAATAAATACTGCTGGTAAATCAGACGACAAAGAACCAGGTGGTATTGGTAATAGTTTCTTAACCATTTTAGAAAGAAATAATCTAAATAATCATATCCTCTTAGTAGTAAGATATTTTGGTGGTACTAAACTAGGAGCATCAAATCTTCTTAGAACCTATAGTAAAGCTGCAAATAATTGCATAATAAAATAATAACCACATACATTTAAGTAGGTGGTTATTTTGAATAATATAATAAAATATCTTAAAACATTAATATATCCTATAACATTATTAATAATATTGCCTTTTATTTTAAGCATTTTAAACCTCATAGGATTAAAAACTAATACAATAGTAATATTAATCATATATCTAATAATTATGTTCATATCCGGATATATTTTAGGAAAAACCAGTACCTCAAAAGGATACTTAAATGGATTAATATTTGGCTTAATCGTAACCATAATATTCTTTATCCTAAGCTTATTTTTAACTAAAACAAGTATCGTAACTAGAATAATCTATTATCTAATTCTAATCTTATCCTCAACCATCGGATCAATGTTTGGAATCCAAAAGAGCAATGTCAAATAACATTGCTCTTTATCTTTCTTTAGAATCAATAATAATTGTAATTGGTCCATCATTATGAATATTAATAAGCATATCAGCTCCAAATACTCCCGGTAAAGTAGGAACACTTTCATTAAGCATTGCATTAAACTTCTCATAAAGCTTAATAGCTTCTTCACCCTTCATGGCATTAATATAACTAGGTCTATTGCCATCTTTAGTCATTGCTTGTAAAGTAAACTGACTAATAGACAAAATCTTACCCTTAGTATCAATAATACTCTTATTCATAACCCCATATTCATCATCATATATTCTTAAATTAACAACTTTTCTACGAATATACTCTAAATCATCTAAAGTATCATTAACATTAAAACCAACTAACAAAACCATTCCATTATCAATTTCATTAATAATCTTACCATCAACACTTACAGATCCATACTTACATCTTTGTACTACTACTCTCATCTAATAATCTCCATAACATAACTTAAAGCCTTAAGTTCATCAATAAACAAACCAAGTTCATTAACACTTTCAACCTTAACACTAATATGATAATCAATATATTCACCCATATTAACTTCATTAATTCCATTTAAAGAAACATTTCTAGTACTAGCTTTCGTAACAATATCTAAAATATGATTCTGACTACTATTAGTCTTAATAACTAAATTAGCTACAAATAACTTATCCTTAGCATTATTCCACTTAACATCAATCAATCTAGTAGTTAAACCCTTAACATTAGGACAATCAATTTTATGAACACTAACACCTTCACCCTTAGTAATATAACCAATAATCTCATCACCAGGAATTGGATTACAACACTTAGCTAAACTAGCTAAAATATTATCAGTACCAGCTACAATAACATCATTCTTATAATTATCCTTAATATTATTACGTCTATTAACCCTATCAAGCATAATATCTTGAATATCTCTCTTATCTTCATTAACTAAACTAATAATATAATAAGCAGTATATCTTAAAGAACCAATACTTAAATATAAATCATCTTCTTCTTTTAATTTTAAATCATTAAGAATCTTATTTATCTTATCAGGAGTAAATAGTTCATTATAATTTAAATGTTGTTTCTTAACTTCTTTTTCTAAAAGCATCTTACCCTGTTCAATATAATCTTCACGATCTTTTTTACTAAAATAAGATTTAATTTTACTCTTAGCTTGTGGAGTCTTAACAAAATCTAACCAATCTAAATTAGGTTTACTAGCCTTATTAGTATTAATCTTAATAATATCTCCATCTTGCAACTCATAATTTAAAGGAACTATATTATCATTAACAATTGCACTAACCATATGATCTCCAATATCACTATGAATGCGGTATGCAAAATCAACTGGAGTAGCTCCTAATGGTAACTCCATTACATCTCCCTTAGGCGTAAATACATAAATTAACTTAGATAAAAGTTCACTTTCCATACTTTTAACAAATAATTCATCATTAGTTTCACTTTTAGCTAAATCAATTGTACTTCTAAATATTGCTAACTTTTGTTCCATTAAATTTTGAGCAACTTTAGTTCCATGTTCTTTATAAGACCAATGTGATGCAATACCATGTTCCGCAATTTCATCCATCTCTTTAGTTCTAAGTTGAATTTCAAATATATGTCCATCTACACCAAATACTGAAGTATGTAAACTTTGATACATATTTTCCTTAGGCATCGCAATATAATCCTTAAATCTCTTTGGAATAGGTCTATATTTTGCATGAATTAATCCAACCGCTAAATAGCAATCATCTTTAGTTGGAAGAATTAATCTCATTGCTAAAATATCATAAATATCGCTCCACTTCTTACCCGTAGTAAGTTTATTATAAATACTATAAACACTCTTAACTCTTGACTTAATCTTAAAGTTAATTCCATGTTCAGTAAGAATTTCCATAATACTATTTTGCATCTCATCTAAAGAATCAGCAAGTTCTTCTCTCGTACCATCTAACTTTTCTAAAATATCATTATAAACATCTGGTTTAGTAAATAATAAACATAAATTTTCAAGTTCACTCTTAATACTATTAATACCAAGTCTATGAGCAATTGGAATTAAAACATTCATTGTTTCATTCGCAATTTGTTTCTTATCTTCCTCACTCATACCTTCCGCATTACGCATCTCATCTAATCTATCTGCTAACTTAATAATTAAAACTCTAACATCTTCACTAATGCCTACTAATACTTTTCTTAAATAAATACTAGAAGATTCATTATAATCATTAAGTTTAATTCTTCTTAACTTCACTAAATTATCAATTAAATCAGCAATATTATCTCCAAACTCTTCTCTAACTTCATCTAAAGATAAATCTCCATCCATAACCGCATCATGAAGTAAAGCAGAAGCAATCATATTAGTATCCGCATTAAGTTCAGCAACAATCCCAGCTACCCTTAAATAATGCTTATCATCACTAAAATTCTTAGCTTTATTATAAGCTCTTGTAATAATATCTAAATCATTAGCCTTAAGTTCATTTTCTCTTAATATTTCAATTAAATCTTCAAATTTCATTCATCATGCCTCCTATAAAAGATTATCACTAGAAGATTTATTATTTCTACTCTCTCTAGTAACATACTCTTCTAACTTAAAATTAGGAGTACTTAAAATATCATTAACCATTTCTCCTAAAGTTAAATCAGACCTATTTTTCCAATAATTATCTTTTAAATAATTCCATACGTCAATTTCTTTAATATATTTAATATTAGCTCTTTTTAAATCACCGACTTTAGTATTTAAAGCTGGTAATAATTTTTTATAAAGTTCTCCTAAAGATTTAAATCTAAATTCATCCATAAATAAAACTCTCCTTAAATATCTATAACGCTAACATCATATATTATTATAAACCATTTTATATAATTTTCCAAGGAGAACCAATGAAAAATAAATTTATCAAAAGTACTATAATCCTCATAATAGGCGGTATTATAACCAAATTATTAGCATTTATCATTAAAATATACTTTACACGAACTATTAAAGATGGAATAAATATTTACTCATTAATTATGCCAACATATAGTTTATTAATAACAATTACCCAACTAGGTTTTCCTATTGCCATATCAAATATAGTTGCTAAAGGTGAAAAAAGAGGCAAAAACATCATGTTTTCCATCATTCCTGTATCAATAATCCTAAACATCATTTTAATTGCTACAATGCTTCTTTCAGCCAAATATCTAGCTGTCAATTTATTACATAATAAAGATACATACTACCCATTAATAGCCCTTTCACTAGTCCTTCCATTTATATCCCTATCAAGTATTATAAGAGGATACTTCTTTGGTAAACAACAAATGATGCCACACTCCGTATCAAACATTCTAGAACAACTATTTAAACTACTAGTAGTTCTACTAATCTTACCAAAATTAATGAAATATGGCACCCTAATTGCCGTAATCGGATATATCCTAATAAGCATCATATCCGAATCCTTCTCAATCATCATATTCTTATTATATCTACCCAAAAACTTCACCATCAAAAAAGAAGACATCAAACCAGACCTTGGAACCATCAAAGACGTCCTATCAATCGGTTTACCATCAACTGGTTCAAGAATCATTGGTAATATCGGTTACTTCCTAGAACCCATAATTCTAACAAATATCTTAATCATAAACGGCTATCAAGCATCATATATCATCAAAGAATATGCCATCTATAACACTTACGTTATTGGACTTCTAATCGTACCAACATTCCTATTAGGTGCATTAAGCACTTCCTTACTTCCAGAAATATCAAAAAACATAAATAACAAACCAAAAGTCAAAAGAATATTTAAAAAAATCATGATCCTAACCCTAATATATGGATTAATTGCCAACATAGCTATGCTATTATCTTCAAAACTAATCCTAAAAATCTTATTTAACACCCAAGAAGGTATAACATACATCAAATTCCTAGCACCATTCTTTATCATCTTTTACTTTGAAGCACCCCTATCAAGTATCCTGCAAGCTTATAACGAAACAAAATACATCATGAAAACAACAACTATCTCCATAATAATAAAACTAACATCACTTATCCTCTTATCATTCCTAAAAATAGGTATCTACCCACTGTTAATATCCGAAGTTATATCAATATTTATAACAGTATTATTAAATTATAAAAAAGTCAAAAAAATCATAGCCTAAGCTATGATTAATTTATTAAAAATAACAATAAAAAAAGTAGATAAAAATCTACTTTGTATAATCACAACTACTGCATTTAATTTTATTATTTTTTTCTGTAAGCATAGCTCCACATTCTGGACAGCTTTCCCCAATTGGTTTATCCCAATAAGCAGTCTTGCATTTAGGATAATTATTACATCCATAAAAGACTTTACCTCTTTTGCTTTTCTTTTCAATAATGTCATGGCCACAATTTGGGCATTTACAAACAGTTTTAGTTTCT
>JALFTB010000021.1:0-17134 GCA_022779465.1 bacterium | reverse complement strand
CAGAAACTAAAGAAGTTATTATTGATAAAAATCAATATATTACTGAAAATATCGCTAATAAGATTATCAAAGCTGGTATTAAGAAAGTTGAAATTAGAAGTGTTCTAACATGTAATACCGTAAATGGTGTATGTCAACATTGTTATGGACGTAACCTTGCAACTGGAAACTTAGTTGAAACTGGAGAAGCTGTTGGTATTATGGCTGCTCAATCAATTGGTGAACCAGGTACTCAGTTAACACTTAGAACATTCCATGCCGGTGGTGTTGCTTCTGAAGAAGATATTACTCAAGGTTTACCAAGAGTAGAAGAAGTATTTGAAGCTAGAATCCCTAAAGGTAAAGCAACTATTTCAGAAATTACTGGTAAAGTTACTAAGATTGAAGATAGTAATGGTAAATGGAAAGTTACTGTTGCAAATGATGCTGATTCTCATGAACATACAACAAATTATGGTGCTAAATTAAGAGTTGAAGTTGGTAGTGAAGTTAATGCAGGTGATAAATTAACAGAAGGAATTATTGCTCCTAAAGAATTACTTGCAGTAACAGATCCAATTACTACTCAAGAATATATCTTAAAAGAAATTCAAAAGGTATATAAATCACAAGGTGTAGACATTGCTGATAAACATGTTGAAGTTATTGCTTCACGTATGATTAATAAGATGCGTGTTACAGATTCAGGTGATACTGATTTAGTTGCTGGTTTAACTGTATCTATTAGAGAATTTGCTAATAAGAATAAACCGGTTATCTTAGAAGGAAAAGTTCCAGCTAAGGGATATCCAATAATCTTAGGTATTACAAAATCAAGTTTAGAAACTGATTCATTCTTATCTGCTGCTTCATTCCAAGAAACAACTAGAGTATTGACAGATGCAGCAATTAGAGGAAAAGTTGATGAATTAAAAGGCTTAAAAGAAAACGTTATTTTAGGTAAATTAATACCTGCAGGTACTGGTGCTAGACAATATTCTGATATAGAAATTATGTTGGATAAAGAGTTTATGACTGATGAACCTTCAGAAGTATTAGAAGAAGAATTTATTGATAACGAAGATATTAAAGAAGAAGCTAAAGAAATAGAAGAAATTAATGAAGAAGTAACTGAATAGTTTCTTCTTTTTTTATGGTGTGATATAATATATTTGATGTTTATGGAAAAATATAAGAAGAGAATATTAATTGTACTTGCAGTAGTTGTAATGATTACAATATTATTTATGTTACTTGTACATATATTTAATGGAACTTATGTTTAATGGAAAGAAAATACCTTTTAGGTATTTTTTTAAATTTAAAATTAAGTTATAATAAGTATTGCAGGATGGTGGTTTTATGGATAATACTTTAAAAAGATTTTTTGATAAAATTGAATTTAATGGAGAAGATAATTTTAATGGGGTAACTGTTAAAAAAGTAGTTATTAATAAGAAAAAAGAGTCTTGGGATGTATATTTATCTTCTTCTAAAGTATTAGATATAGAGCCAGTATTAAATCTTATTGAATGTGCTTCTAAAGGGATAGAAAATGTTTCAACTATTAAGATTTTATTTGCTTATGAAAATATTAATGATGAAGATGTTATTAAATATTTTAGATATTATTTAAATTTATTAGTAGAAGAAAATCCTTCTTTAATTAGTTTAAGTGATACTAATATAGTATTAGATGGTAATGTTTTAAAGATTGATGTTATTAGTAAGATAGAGTCAGAACTAATTAGAAGTTATAATAAAGCTTTTAATAAATGGATTAATTCTTTAGGTTTTGCTAGTTATGAGATTGAACCAGTTATTAATACAGAAATTAGAGATGCGATTAAGAATGAAATTGTAAATAGTAAAACTGATGTTATTGTTAAGAAAGAACCTGAATTTAAAGTTATTATGGGTGAATCTATTAAGAGTAAGACAATAACGAGTATTAAAGATATTATGGGTGAAGAAAATAATGTTACTGTTGAAGCATATATTTTTGGAATTGAAGAGTTTATTTCTAATAAGAGTAATTTTAAGATATTAACTTTAAAGATAAGTGATAAGACTGATAGTATTTTAGCTAAGATATTTTGTAGGGAAGATGATGACTTTAATAGATATAAAAGTGGTTTAAAAGATGGTAAATGGTATAAGTTTAGAGGATATGTTAAGAATGATAATTTTGCTAAAGATTTAGTTTTTAATGTTAGAGATATTGAAGAAATTCCTAGTAAAACTGTTAAATTTACTGATGATGCTCCAGTTAAGAGAGTAGAACTTCATGCTCATACGATGATGAGTCAAATGGATGGTGTTACTAAGTTTGATTTAGATAAACATACTTGTGAATTAGTAAGTAATGCGATTAATGCTGGTTATAGGGCAGTAGCTGTTACTGATCATAACGGTTGTCAGGCTTTTCCAATTATTTATGAAATTATTAAAAATCATAATAAGGGAATAGAGGATCCAGAAAAGCGATTTAAAGGTTTATATGGAACTGAACTTACTTTAGTAGATGATACGGTTAAGATTGTTTTAAGAAGTAATGATTTACCTTTAAGAGATACTACATATGTTGTATTTGATACAGAAACTACTGGTTTTAATGCTGCCGGTGGAGATCAAATGATTGAAATTGGAGCTGTTAAAATTAAAAATGGGGAGATTATTGATAGGTTTGATGAACTTATTAATCCTAATCGTAAATTGCCACAAAAGATTACTGATTTAACTTGTATTACTGATGAGATGCTTAAAGATAAAGATAATGAAGAGAATGTTACTAAGCGTTTCTTAAAGTGGACTGGAGATTGTCCAATGGTGGCTCATAATGCTAAGTTTGATGTTTCTTTTATGGAAATGTCTATGAAGAAGTATGACTTAGGTGAGTTTACTAATACAGTTATTGATACTTTAGAGTTATCAAGAGCTATTGATCAAGAACATACTAGACATAGTTTATCAGCTTTAGTTAAAAGATATGATGTTCCTTTTGATGAGGATGCTCATCATAGAGCTGATTATGATGCAGAAGGTACAGCTTTAGTTTTTCATAAGATGTGTGAGAAGTTAATTAGACAGGGTAAAAGTTTAATTAGTGATTTAGATAAATTGATTTCTAAGGAAGAGATTCATAAATTTGGTAGAACTTTTCATTTTAATGCGATTGTTTTAAATAAAACGGGTTTAAAGAATTTATTTAAGATTGTTTCTTTAGCTAATACAACATATTTATACAAGACTCCAAGAATCCCTAGAAGTGTCCTAAATGATCTTAGAGAGGGTTTAATTATCGGCAGTGGTTGTTATGAATCTGAGGTATTTATTGAAGCTAGAAGTAAAGATGGAGAAGAACTTACTAATATAATTAATTTTTATGATTATGTTGAGGTTCAACCTTTAGAGGTTTATAATCATTTAATTCAAACTAGTGATTTTGCGAATGAATTAGAGCTTGCTAATCATGTTAAAAAGGTTGTTAATGCGACTAAAGAAGCTGGTAAGATTATTGTAGCTACTGGTGATGTTCATCATTTCTTTAGAGAAGATAAGATATATAGAGAAATTATTATTAATCAAAAGGTTCCAGGAGGAGGAAGACATCCTTTAGCTAAACAAAGTATTACAAAGATTCCTTCAATGCATTTTAGAAATACGGAAGAGATGCTTAATGATTTTAAATTCTTAGGTGATGATTTAGCTTATGAGATTGTTGTAACTAATACAAATAAAGTAGCTGATATGGTTGGTGAGTTTGAAGTTATTATTGATACGGGTGGAACTCCTTTCTCTCCTAGAGTTAAAGCTGATGATGGCAAGAGTTATTTAGATTGTCCAAGGGTTGTTACGGATTTGGTTTATGAAAAAGCTACATCTTGGTATGGTGATGATTTACCTTTAATTATTGAAGAGAGAATTGCTAAGGAGTTATATGGTGATTCAGTTTATAAAGCATGTAGAGAACTTATATTAAATGAAACTAGTGAAGATGATCCAGAACTTGAAAGAAAGATTTTTAAAAAAGCTCATGAAGTTATTTTTGAGGGTATTGATGCGGTTAAATCTTTAGTTAAAGAGAACATTAAGAATCATTGGAGTGAAGAAGATGGTGAACTTAATGATGCTGCTTTAGAAAAGAAATTAAAGAAAAATTTAGGTGGTATTATTGGTGGAGGTTTCGATCCAATTTACTTAATTGCTCAAAGATTAGTTAAACACTCTAATGATGAAGGTTTCTTAGTTGGTTCAAGAGGTTCTGTTGGTTCTTCTTTTGTAGCAACAATGATGGGTATTACAGAAGTTAATCCTTTAGAAGCACATTATAGATGTACTAATTGTAAGAGTAGTTTTTTCGAAGATGAAAATGGAGAAAAATTAAGTAAAACTTATTCTTGTGGAATTGATTTACCAGATAGGGTTTGTCCTAATTGTGGAGAAAAGTTATATAAAGATGGTCAAGATATGCCATTTGCAACGTTCTTAGGTTTTAATGCAGATAAGGTTCCAGATATCGATTTAAATTTCTCCGAATTAAATCAAGCTTCAACTCATGAATATACTAAGGTGTTATTCGGGGTTGATAATGTATATAGGGCGGGAACAATTGGTACAGTAGCAGAAAAAACGGCTTATGGTTTTGTTAAAGGTTATGTCGAAGATAAAGGCCTATTTATGAGAAGTACAGAGATTGAAAGATTGGCACTAGGATGTACAGGAGTTAAGAGAACTACTGGTCAACATCCAGGTGGAATAGTTGTTGTTCCTGATTATATGGATGTCTTTGATTTTACACCATTTCAATTTCCAGCAGATGATCCGAATAGTGCTTGGAGAACAACTCACTTTGGATACCATTCAATTGAAGAAGATTTATTAAAATTAGATATTTTAGGACATTCTGATCCAACTCAGTTACGTATGATTCAAGATTTAACTAAAAAAGATGTTACTAAGGTTCCTTTAGATGATAAAGAAACTATGAGTATTTTCTCTAGTACGGAAGCTTTAGGAGTTACTAATGATCAAATATTATGTCCAACTGGTACTTTGGGTATTCCTGAATTTGGGACTAATTTTACAATTGGAATGGTTGCAGAAATTAAACCAACTACTTTTGCAGAACTTATAAAAATAGCTGGTTTATCTCACGGTACTGATGTATGGCTTGGTAATGCGAGAGATTTATGTACTCCGGATGAAAATGGGGTTATAAAGGTACCTTTTAAAGATACTATAGGTTGTCGTGATGATATTATGGTATATTTGATGCAACAAGGTGTTGAACCGATTAAAGCCTTTAAAATAATGGAATTTGTACGTAAGGGTAAAGCAAGTAAACCTAAAGAAAAGGAAACTTGGGAAAAACATAAACAAACGATGATTGATAATCATATTCCAGATTGGTATATTGAATCTTGTCATAAGATTAAATATATGTTCCCGAAAGCTCATGCGGCTGCTTATGTTATTTCGGCATTTAGAATTGCTTGGTTTAAAGTACATATGCCAGTTTATTTCTATGCATCTTGGTTAACTAGTAAAGCAACTGATTTTGAAGTTGAAACTATGATTAAAGGTTATGATGCAATTAAAGAAAGAGTATTAGAAATTCAAAGTAAAGGTTTTGAAGCTACTAATAAAGAATTAGGCGTTTTAGAATGTTTAAAGGTTTGTTTAGAAGCAACAGCAAGAGGTATTAAATTTTTACCAATTGATTTATATGATAGTCCAGCTATTACTTGGGGTGTTTATGATGAAAATTCAATTAGACCACCATTTTTATCAGTAGATGGATTAGGTGAAACTGTTGCTAATACGATTGTTAATGAAAGAGAAAAGGGTAGATTTATTAGTGTTGAAGATTTACAATCTAGAGGTAAGGTCAGTCAAACTTTAATTGAAAAATTAAGAACAATGGGTGTTTTAGAACAAATGCCTGAATCTAGTCAACTTAGTTTATTTTAAAATTAACTATTGTACTTTTTTAATTCTTTAGGTATAATTTTTATAGAATAGAGGATTAGAGATGAAGAATAATAAAAATAAATTAATTATACTGATTATTTCTATTAGTGTTTTACTAATTGCGGTATCAATTGGTTCTTATGCGTATTTTACGGCAGTGGCATCAGGAACTGAGATAGCTTCAACTGTAATGCTTAATGGTGGTACTTTAGCAATTGATTATACTGAAGGAGAACATTTAAATATTGTTAATGCTTATCCGAAAGAAGAAGCTTGGATAAGTAAGAATTTTACTTTAAAGGGAAGTAATAATACTTCTTTACCAATGAATTATCAAATTGGCCTAGAAGTAAATAAGAATACTTTTAATGCTGGTTATTTATCTTATTCTTTAACTAATACGGTTAATGAAGGTGGCACTCCGGTAAGTAATGTTTCTAATTATGCACTACCACTTGGTCAAAGTACTGTGACTTTTGGAGTAGGTCAATTTAAAACTGGACAAGGTGTTAAACATACTTATAAGCTTGAGATATTCTTTAAGGATAATGAAAATAATCAAAATGTAGGTGGTCAAGAAGCCGAATTTGATGCTAAAATTATTATGAAAGAAGCAGGAACTTGGCCAGACAGAAGATTAGTAGAATGGTAAAAATTGTAGGTTAACAACTACAATTTTTTTATTGTTTATTTTATTATTTTATATTATAATTGTTATATAGAATAAAGGGTGATATTATGAATGTCTTAGTTATTGGTAAACCTAATTATGATGTTGTTTTACCGGTTGATAGTTATCCTTCTTTAGGGGCTTTTAAGGCTACTTCTGAAAGATTGGAACAACCAGGTGGTATTAGTGTTTATGTAGCTTGTATGCTTTCTAAATGGGGTATTAAAGTTCATTATGCTGGTTTAATTAGTGGTGATGAGACTGGTAATAAGATTAAGGCTGAACTTGAGAAATATAATGTTGATATTAAGAATGTTGAAACTAATTTTGAAGTTAAGAGTAATGTTAATTATATTACTTTAGATAAGAGTAATGGGTTATCTAGTTCAGTTTTAAGTGATAATGGGGCTTATTTAACTAGATTTAAGTATGATATTATTCCTGATTATATTATTGTTGATGGTTCAGATATTGGTGGTGGTATAGCTGCTGCTAATAATTATCCAACTTCTAAAATTATTTTTATTGGTAATAAGGTTAATGAACAATATTATGATATGAGTAAGAGATCTCATTATGTATGTGCTAATTTTGATTTTGCTAAGGCTTTAACTAAATTAGATGCTTATATTAATAAACCTAAAACTTTAGTTAATATGTTTCAAAAGATAAAGGATTTAAATAAAGCACAATATATTTTAATGCTTAAGGAAAATGGTGTATTATATGTTAAGGAACGTCAAGTTAAGATGATTCCAGCAGTTAATGTCGTTAAGAAAGATGATTCTAATTATGATGCAGCTTTTTTTGGAGCTTATGCTTATTCAATTATTAGGGGTTTTGATATGGATATGACTGCTAAGGTATGTAATATGGCAGCTTTTATTGGAACTGGTAGAGTTGGTTCTTTAAGTTCGATACCTGATAAAGAATATGTATTTAATACTTGTGGTTTAACGGAACCTAAGACTGAAACTTCTATTGAAGAATTAACTACTGATAATGATATGCCACAATTAGCAAGTAAAGAAGGTACTACTAATGCACAAGGGTAGTCCTTTTTTAAATATATTACCTAGTATTGATGTTCATGGTTTTACAAGGGAAACAGTTTATGTTCCAGTTAGTGATTTTATTAATGATAATATTAAGTTAAGAAATAAAAAGATTGTAATAATTCATGGGATTGGTTATGGTATTTTAAGAGATGAAATAAATAGACGTTTTAAGAGGGATAAAAGGGTTAAAAAGTTATATTTATCAATTGATAATGCGGGGTGTACTATCATTGAATTATATTAATAAATATGGTATTATACCTAACTAGAAATGAGGACTTTCTATGTTTGTAGATGAGGTTAAAATTAAATTAATTGCTGGTAAGGGTGGAGATGGTTGTACTTCTTTTAGACGTGAGAAGTTTATTGCTATGGGCGGACCTAATGGTGGCAATGGTGGAAAAGGTGCTAGTATTATTTTTAAAACTGATAAATCTTTAAAAACTTTAATTGATTTAAAGGTTAAAAAGATTATTAAAGGTGATAAGGGTGTTAATGGTAAGGGTGATGATCGTAATGGGGCTAATGCTGAAGATGTTATCATTAAGGTACCTGAAGGAACTGTTGTAACTGATTTAAGTACTGGTAATGTTATTTGTGATTTGATTGATGGCGAATTTGTTGTTGCGAAAGGTGGTAGAGGTGGTAGAGGTAATCGAGCTTTTGCTACTCATGATAACCCTGCTCCTAAGATGAGTGAACTTGGTGCTCCTGGAGAAGAACTTGAAGTTAAATGTGAACTTAAGGTTTTAGCTGATGTTGGACTTGTTGGTCTTCCTTCAGTTGGTAAGAGTACTTTACTTAGTGTAATTAGTAATGCTACTCCAAAGATTGCTGCTTATCATTTTACAACTTTATCTCCTAATTTAGGGGTTGTTAAGGTTTATGATGATAGTTTTGTAATGGCAGATTTACCTGGTTTAATTGAAGGTGCTTCTGAGGGTATTGGTCTTGGACATAAATTTTTAAGACATGCAGAAAGAACTAAGGTTATTGCTCATGTTGTAGATATGAGTGGAATTGAAGGTAATGATCCAATTGAGTCTTATGAAATTATTGTTAATGAACTTAAGAAGTATGATGAATCTTTATTACTTAGACCTAATGTAGTAATTGCTAATAAGATGGATTTAGATAGTTCTAAGGCTAATTTAGAGTTATTTAAGAAGAAGTATCCAGATATTAAGGTTTATCCTATTAGTGCGTTATATAATGAGGGAATAGGGGAATTATTAACTGATTTAAATAGATTAGTTAAAGAAAACGAAAATGTTGTTTTTAATACTAATAATGAGAGTCATATTTTATATAAATTTGAAGATTCTAAACCTTTTACTATTCATAGAGAAAATGATTTATGGGTTGTTGAAGGTAAAGAAGTTGAAACTTTACTTAAGATGACTAGATTTACTGAAGATGAAAGTATTTTAAGATTTGCTCGTAAGCTTAAAGGTATGGGTGTTGAAGATGAACTTGAGAGATTAGGAGCTAAACGTGGTGATGAGGTACGTATCTTAGATTATATATTTAACTTTAAAGAGTAGCTAAGGCTACTTTTTTTTAATATTTTATGTTATAATTTAATAGAGGAGGATACATGAAAAAAGAAAATATAATTTTATTAGTTGTTACAGTTATATTAGTTGGCATCTTTATTTATTCTTTATTCTTTAGTACACCTAAATATACAGTTACTTTTGATACTGATGGTGGTACTAAAATTGAAAGTGTAGAAGTTAAAAAATATGATACTGTAAGTAAACCAGAAGATCCAACTAAAGAAGGTTATACTTTTAAAGGTTGGACTGTAGATGGTGCAGAATATAAATTTGATACTGGTATTACAAAAGATACTAAGATAACAGCTAATTGGGAAGAAATTGTTACTACAACTACTAAAAAAGCTAAAAAACATAGATAATTGATAATTCGACAATATTTTTAAAATTATTGTTATATATTAAGTTCGGGTGATAATCATGCGAACTTTTTATATTTTTAAGGTTAATAGAGAATATTATAATTTAACTAAAGATATGCCATTTAATTTATATAAGGCATATTTGAATATTAAAGTTAGTACTAAAGAGAATTTAAGGATTTTATCTAATGAATATTATTCTTTTACAGAAAAATTTGATAAAAAGTCTTTAAATGAATTTATTTTTAATAGATATAAAGATAATGATTGTTATAATTGTTATGGGAATACGCATATGTTTAATAATTATTATACTGATGAGGTTAGTAAGTTAATTGTTAATAATAGTTTTATGATTTTAAAGTGTAATGTACCTAATAGTTCTTTTTTATCTGTTTTAGTTAATATTCCTTATTTATTTATAGTTGATTTTGAAAAAGAAGATTATTTTTGGCTTTCTAATTTAAAGAATTTAAGGGTTGTTTATGATAGCTAAAGATTGTATAATACTACTTAAGGGAGAGTGAATTAGATGCTACATGATATTTTAATGGTATTACTTGGTTTAGTTATTGGGGCTATTATTGGTTTCTTTATTGCTAGAGCAGTTATGAAAAAATATTTAAAGAAGAATCCACCTATTAATGAAAAAATGATTGAAACTTTAATGAGTGGAATGGGAAGAAAACCTAGTAGTAAACAAGTTAAACAATTAATGCAACAAATGAATAAGATGATGTAATATGAAAATAGATTTAAGAAAGTTATATGCTTTAAATAAATTAAGTATTGATGAAGAGGTTATAATTCCTGAAGAATATTATAAGAACGCAGGAGTTAGATCTTTATCTAAAGTTAAGGTTAATGGTGATGTAACTGTTAATTATGAAGAGAATATTGAACTTCATTTAAATGTAAGTGGAGAGTTTATTATTCCTTGTGCGATTACTTTAGATGATGTTATTGTTCCTTTTAACACTTTTATTGAAGAAGAAATCGATCAAAATAAGTTAAATGATGAGTTTTTTCTTGATTTATTGGATGTTTTATGGGAAAATATTGTATTGGAAATCCCTGTAAGAGTTGTTAAAGAGGGAGTTAAAAGTGAAGACCTTCATGGTGAAGGTTGGGAATTAGTTACAAAAGAGTAACTTAGATGGAAGGAGTGATACTATGGCAGTTCCTTTTAGAAGAACTAGTAAAACTAAAAAAAGAATGCGTCGTACTCATTTAAAGAAGACAGCAGCAAACGTTGTTACTTGTCCAAATTGTGGTGAACCAATTAGACCTCATAGAGCATGCAGTAAATGTGGTTTTTACAAAGGTAAGGAAGTTATTAAAGTTAGTGAAAAAGAAGACTAACTTTTTTTCTTGTTATAATTTAATTAATATTATATAATTTAATAGAAAGGATGTGTTTAAGATGTCAACGACTTCAGAAATTATTGGATTATTAACTGGCTTTAGTGTAATATTTATACTTACATTATGTTTATTTATCTTTGCTGGTTTAATTCTTACAGTTGTTGGGAAATGGAAAGTATTTAAGAAAGCAGGAAAGAATGGTTGGGAAGCATTAATTCCTTATTATAATACTTGGGTATTATGTGAGATAGCTGGTATTAAATGGTGGTTCTTCTTAATTATAATTGCTGGATCACTTTTAGGTGGCTCTTCTATTGGTGGTTTATTAGGGCTTGCGGCTTTAGTTGCTACATATTTTGTAAATTATAATATTGCAAGAAAATTTGGCAAAGAACCAGTAGGATTTGCTTTTGGACTTACTTTATTGCCGTTTATTTTTTACCCAATTTTAGGAATGGGCGATGCAACTTATAAAAATGTAAAAGTTAGTGAATATGGTCCAGTAAGTGAAAAACAAGTAGAAAAAGCTAAAGAAGACATTAAAACAAAAACTAGTACAAATAATAATAATGAAAATAATAAGTTTTGTAAAAACTGTGGTGCTCCATTAGATAGTGATAGTAAATTTTGTAGTAGTTGTGGTAAAGAAGTACAATAATGTATTTCTTTTTTTTTGAGGGTTTGGTATAATTTATATATAGTAGGAGTCTGATATTATGTTCAGTGTAGAAGAATTTTTAAAATCAAGAAAATTAGAACATACTTATAACAAGTTAGTTGATTCAGACTTGAAACTTGAAAGTATTTTTGAACTTATATATCGTGATTATGATATCGGTTATGAAATTGTTTATGGAGAAAAAGCTAGCTCTTTTTGGAAGTTATTTAAACCAGAAGAGAGACTTACAATTTTAAAAAGAATTTATAAAGATCATTATTTTCAAGATAATATTTTAGCTAGATTCGGATTTATTTTTAGTGATGTAAGTAAAGATAAAAAGAATGAATTTTTAAATGTAATTTTTTATGATATATTGAGTCAAAGTGATAGAGAAAATAAACGGTATTATTTATATTATTTAAGTAATTTAAATGAAGAAGAAAGATTTAATTTAATTAGTCATAATTATAAAGATATTTTTAATAAAGATATTTCAATTATTCAAGATTATATGTTTAGAGTATGGTTTGATGGGGATGCTGATACGATTAAACGTTATATGGACTTTTTTAAGGGTGATCTTGATTTCTTTAAATATAGTGCTGAATATCTTTATAGTGCTTGTATTTTGATGATGTTTAGAAAGAATTATCAAGATGAAGATTATGGATATTTTAATCAGTTAATATTAGAATCAGTTTCTTATTTAGGTCATGATGGAATAATTAAATGTATTACTAATAGTATAAGTATGTCTAATTATAATATTCTAGTTAGATTCATACTTAATAAAGATAAATTTGATTCTAAAACTTTATTTTATATTATAGATACTTATAAAAGGAAAAAAGATGAGAATTTTGTTAAGTTTTTAAATAAGAGTGGAAATAGAGATTTAATGACTTTAGCAGATTATATAATTGATAAAATTGATTTTGAGGCAATCACTAAAAGATTTGATTTAGAAATACCTTATCCAGTAGTGGAAAAGAATTTTGATGGTTCTAATTTTGATAAAATTTTTGCTGATAAAGTGGTTATGAATGAACATTATGATAAAGATGCTTATGTTAATTTAATAAAATATTTAACTAAGACTAATTTAAATATTTTTACTTCTATTAATATGGAACTTATGAATCCTAAATATTTAGATATTTTTGAGGAAAGAGATGAGTATGGTAATAGAATTTATCCTTCTTTAAGAATTATAGGGAAATTTCCAACTTTACAGAATGCTATTTTAAGATTAGACGATGAAAGTTTAAGTATATTTAAACTTATTTATAAAAAGTTAGTTAGAGATGATTATGATTATTCAGTTATTTTAAATACAGTTTTAAATAATCTAGCTAATGGGCAAGATGAACTTTTTAATATTATTAAGGGTGGTTATGGTAATTTAGGTGATGATGATAAAGATAAAGTTATTGATTCTTTGATATTTGTTTTAGCTAAGGGTAATTCAGAATTTTTTAAAATTGAATCTATTGATAATTTAATTGATTTAAAGGAACATTTAAAATCTATGTATAGCACTATTAAAGATGATTATCCTTCAGTTTATGGTCTTTTAAATTATTTTTTAATTAGTTATTATGGAATGAATATTAATGAAGCTAGGGATTTGGTTCAATCTTTTGCATCTGATTTAGATGTTGATCCAAGGTTACTTGATGAAGATGATAAAAAGATTATTAGTTCTTTAAAAGCTTTAAAGAGTTTAATAGAGTGTAAGAATTTAGATTTATTACGTAAAAAGATTGTTTTGCAGGAAAGTTTAACCGATAATAAGATTGATTTTAATATTGCATATTTAGCTTCTTTTGAAGCTCAAACTAGAAGAATGTTTACTAAGGTATTAAATAAAAAGTTAAGTGATCCTGAAAAGATGTATAGATATGATAAATTATCTGATTATGTTGGAGTAGATGTTTATGATGGTTTTGATGAAGATAATCCTGAATTTTATATGCTTATTACGGCTTTAGGAGCTTATACGTCTTTTGATAGACCAGATAATTATTATGAAGATTGGGTTAGACCTAATAATAGTGTTCATGCTTTTTGTAGTAGTTTAATTAATAATCAAATGATGGGTACGGCAAGAGCTAATTATGCGGTACTTGGTTTTAGAAATGTTCCAGAATCATCACTTTTATTATCGGCTCCTTATGATATTGCTAGTAAAAGTGCTAATAGTTTAATGGATACAGCAGTTAGAACAAGAAGAAAATTTTTATTTCCAAAAAAGATGATTGATTATACTAGACATACTCATAATGAGGTTACTTTAGAAAGACTTTATAAGGATGGTAAGTTATTGCCTAGTTATGTTCTTTATTTAACGGAAAATTTTATTCCAGATATGCCTCATGCTGAAGATATTCCTGATTCAGTTGCGGCAGTTAATCAAAGTTTAAATTCATGGAAAAATACTTTACAAGCGGCTAAGGATTTTAATGTACCCATTGTGGTAATTGCTAGAAGTGGTGTAAAGCATTATGAGATAGAGTGGATTAATAATAAATTAGATGAGTTTTATGATACTAAAAATCCAAATTTAGTTTATGATATTTTAACAAGATTTGAAAATAATCGTGCTGGTACAAGAAGTTATTGGAATAGCTATGGATTTAATCCTAGTGATGCGAAAAAGATTATTTCGAGAATGTTTGCAATTATTGATGGGATTAAAGACAAAAACCAAGCAGAGAAATGCTTAATGGAAATGCGTAGATGGCTTAAAGATGAAACAACTACTAAAGTAGGAAGAAAAGGTATTCCAGTAGGTGATCTTGAGCTGGGAATTGATTGTAAGAAAGTTTCAGAAAAAATTAAGAAGAGATTAGCTAAATTAAATAAGATTAATATGAGTTGGAAAGATGCTCTTGATATAATAGAAAATCAAAATATTCAAGCAATGAATGCAACTCAAAAACTTGAATTAATTCGTAAATTTGGTTTTAATATTGAAGCTAGTGACTTTGATTATCTTGAAAAGAATCAAAAAGGCTTAATTTATTTAAAAGATGTGTTAGATGAATATAGTGATTTAGTTTCTTCTTTTGATGATGATATTGATAGACAAAGAGCTTATGATTCATCTTTAGGTGTTCATGGTAAAAATCATATAGATGATGTTATGCTTTATTCTTTATTAATGGCACAAGAAGCTTTTAAAGATAGAGATGATTGTATTTCTTTAGTTAATATGGCAGTTACAGCAGCCAAATATCATGATTGTGGTAGAACTGATGATGGTAATAGTGAACATGCGTTAAAAGGCGCTATCAAATCTTATCATATACTAAGAGATAAAAAAGTATTTAATAAAGTAGAGTTAGCAGTGATTTATACGGCAATTTTATGTCATGATTTAAAGGGTGTTAGTCAAGATTTTGAAACATTTTGTGGTAAGTTATTTCCAGATGTTTTAATGGCTATTGAAAAGGGACATGAACCTAATGAAAAGGTTAATTATAGTGATGCTGATTTAGTTGAAACTTTAAAGATAAATAAAACTAATTTAAATACAATGATTAATTTAACTAAACAGATAACGCAAATAATAAGAGATTCTGATGCTTTAGATCGAACTAGATTTATTACTTCTTCAAAGGCTTTCACTAATCAAGATATGTTGTCTAATGAAGGTAAGAGGTATATGAATTTAGCAATGAGGATGTCTGAATTTAATGCTTTATGTGATATTCAAAAATATGTAAAGTGTGGTTTAATTTCAGTTGCAGAACTTATGGATATGTTAAGTAAACCTCAAAAGATTAATAATGGAATTCGTGCGATAAAAAGTCCTAAAGAATTAGAAAAAGAAGTTAGGTATATGTTAATTAAGAAACAAGAAGAAAGTAGGAAAATTAAACATGAACAAGAAACAATTTGATGAAAAAGTAATTAACTATTTTTATGATTTAGCTATTAGTAGTGAGGAAGCTGATGAAATAATGAAAAGTTTAAGTAGTGAAGAATTAGATGAATTAGTTAGTAAAATTGATAAAAGTAATGAAGTTAAAGATGATTATAATAAGAATGGTACTTATAAGTAGTGCCATTTTTTTAGTTATGTGTTATAATGAGATAAGAAATAGAGAGTGTAGATATGAAGAAAAATAAAATTATTTTAAAACATTGCCCTAATTTCTATAAAATAATTAATTTTGAATTTTTAGAAGAAGATAGTATTTCTGCTAAATTAATTGGTATTTATGAGAATTTTATTTTTGATGTAGATGTTGAATCTCAAAGTGATATTAAGACGGTAGAAAAATTAGATTTTGTTATTAATAAATATATTGATGATTATTCTTTTAGAAAAGAAATGCAAAGGAGTTTGCTTAGCATTAGGGTTAGACAATCTGATAATATAATGAAGATGATAGTTGATGGTATTATAACAGCTTACGATTCTTATGAAACTGGATATACAAGAAATATTTATTTTGCGAGGTGGATTTAATGGATCAAGATTTTTATATTGAAGATACAAGTCCTTGGAAGATTGCTATTATAATTATTATTGTGGCAGCTTTAATAGGTGGAGGTATTTTTGCTTACTATAAGTATTTTAGAGATAATATAGTTAAACTTAAAGAGGTAACTGTGGAACTTGGTGAAAAGCTTCCAACTGATATAGATAGTTATATTAGTGCTAAAAATATTAATGATTATAAGTTAGATGTATCTAATGTAAGTGTTGACGAAGAGGGTAAAACTAATGTTAGAGGAGAGTATTCTTATAAGGTTAGTAGAAATGGTGAGATTAAAAAAGGCAAAGTTTATGTAGTTGATACTATTAAACCAGTAGTTGAAACTATTGATATTACAGTTGGAGTTAAAGAAAATTTTGATCCAAGTGAGTTTTTAAAATCTTGTAATGATTTATCTTTGCCTTGTGTAGCTACTTATAAAAATAAGAATGATATTACTTTAAATGATAATGCTGGAACTTATGATATTGATTTAGTTATTAGTGATGCTGCTGGAAATAGTGTTACTAAAAAGGTTAAATTAACAGTATCAACAGAAACGACTTTAGAAAAGCAAAAAGCAAGTGATTTAACTCCAGCTAAAACTTCTTTAGAAGATGATAATATTTGGAATAAAACTTATACTTTAAAACTTACTAGTGGCCTTGATCCAGAAACTGAAGAATTTGTTAAACAAGTTTCTGAGTTAAGTGCGAAGGAATATCAATTTGATAAACAAATTGTTAAAAAAGAAATTATTGAAATATATAATAAATATGATTATGTAATTGGTTTTAGTATAATGGTTACTTTTGATGATAGTAGTGTATTATTTGTAACTAGTGAAAATACTAAAGAAATAGTAGAAACCACTGAAGAATAGAAAAAAAGTCTTGCATAAATAGTATTTTTTTGATAATATTATTTTGCAAGCTTATTTATGGCGGTGTAGCTCAGTTGGCTAGAGCATCCGGTTCATACCCGGCAGGTCGGGAGTTCAAATCTCTCCGCCGCTACCAA
>JALFTB010000036.1:0-64612 GCA_022779465.1 bacterium | reverse complement strand
AGTGATCAGGCGGTAGAAAATGGAATTGCCGTCGCTTAACGGATAAAAGTTACCCTGGGGATAACAGGCTGATACCACCCAATAGTTCACATAGACGGTGGTGATTGGCACCTCGATGTCGGCTCGTCACATCCTGGAGGTGGATTCGCTTCCAAGGGTTGGGCTGTTCGCCCATTAAAGTGGCACGCGAGCTGGGTTCAGAACGTCGTGAGACAGTTCGGTCCCTATCCGTCGTGGGCGTAGGAAAATTGAGGAGAGCTGTTCCTAGTACGAGAGGACCGGAATGGACATACCTCTGGTGTATCTGTTGTAACGCCAGTTGCAGCGCAGAGTAGCTATGTATGGAAGGGATAATCGCTGAAAGCATCTAAGCGAGAAGCCCTCTTCAAGATGAGTTTTCCCATATTTTATATAGTAAGATCCCTTATAGACTATGAGGTTGATAGGCTAGAGGTGGAAGCGTAGTGATACGTTGAGCTGACTAGTACTAATAGATCGAGGATTTAACCATATAATATTTATTTGATGAGTACATTATCTTGTTTTTAAAGGACAAAATCCTTTTATTGGTGACAATAGCTAAGTGGATACACCTCTTCCCATCCCGAACAGAGAAGTTAAGCACTTATACGCCGACGATAGTGTATGCGAAAATAGGTAGTTGCCAATATTTTTTTTTGCAATAAAATACTCCAATGAGTATTTTTTTTTATGTCAAGAAACCTGTAAATAATATTTATTATATTTCCCAGTATTTTTACCAACAAAAAAATAAAAATTTATATTTTAATAAAAAACTATTTTCTTCTTTGTTATTTTTTTATATTATTAAAATAGATGGAGAGGTATTAAAATGAAGAAAGGTTTTGATAATGATAAGTACGTAAAAGTACAAAGTAAAAAAATTAAAGAAAGATTCAAAATGTTTGATAAGCTTTATTTAGAAGTCGGAGGAAAATTATTTTCTGATAATCATGCAGCCAGAGTATTACCTGGATTTAAACCAGACGCTAAAATTAGTATGTTTTTAGAACTTAAAAAAGATTTAGAAATTATTTTTTGTATAAATGCTAACGACATTGAGAAAAATAAAATTAGATCTGAGTTTGGTATAACATACGACATGGAAATGTTAAACATAATAAATAACGCTCACAGATTAGGTTTTCTAGTAAATTCAGTTGTAATCACCCTTTATAATAATCAGCCAAGTGTTGATAAGTTTATTAAACGTTTAGAAAGACAAAATATAAAAACATATATCCACACATTTACTAAAGGATATCCTACAGATGTTGATACAATTGTAAGTGAAGAAGGTTATGGAGCTAATCCTTATATAGAAACAACCAAAAAATTAGTTTTAGTAAACGCTCCTGGTCCTGGGTCAGGAAAACTAGCAACTTGTTTAAGTCAACTTTATCATGAACACAAAAGAGGAGTTAATGCTGGTTATGCAAAATTTGAAACATTTCCAGTATGGAATTTACCACTAAAACATCCTATTAATATTGCATACGAGGCTGCTACAGCTGATTTAAAAGACATTAATATGATAGACTCATTTCACTTAGAAAAGTACGATATAAAGGCTGTAAACTATAATAGAGACTTAGAAACATTTCCTATCCTAAAAACAATATTAAATAGAATAACTGGAAAAGATATATATTATTCACCAACGGATATGGGTGTAAATATGGTTGGATTTTGCATAACAAATGATAAAGCAGTTGAAGAAGCAGCTAAAAAAGAAGTAGTAAGAAGATATTACAATGAATTAAATAACTATAAATTAGGTTTTTGTGAATATGATACAGTTCAAAAAGTAAAACTATTAATGAATGAACTTAACATCGATGAAAACTATTTAAAAGTAGTTAAAGCTGCTTTAGATAAATCCAAAGAAAAAGGAGTTCATGTAATTGCCCTAGAACTTCCAAAAGGAAAAATAATAACCGGTAAACAAACTGAATTACTTAGTCCGGCTAGTTCATTAATAATTAATGCCGTTAAAGAATTATCAAAAATCCCAGATGACATCAATTTATTAAGTCCTTCAATATTAGAACCAATTTTAAAAATGCGTAATAACAATAAACCATTATCATTACAAGAAGTTTTAATCGCATTATCTGTTTGTAGTGCTACTAACTCAATGATCGAAAAAGCAATTAAAAATTTATCTAAACTAGAAGGATGTGAAGCTCACTCAACATATATAGTTCAAAATGGTGATGCTAATGCTTTAAAATCCTTAAAAATAAACTTAACATGTGAGTCAGATTTTTATACCAATGAAATAATGTAAAGAGGTATTTACAACATAAATATAATTATATATAATGAAAATAGGTGAGAAAATGGATTATAAATATACATCTAGAAGTATAGATGACACAATGGAATTAGCAGAAAATATCGAATCAGAAAAATTTCCTGGAATGGTTATATGCTTAGATGGTGAGTTAGGAAGTGGAAAAACAGTTTTTGTTAAAGGTTTTGCTAAATCATTAGGAATAACCGAAACCATTACTAGTCCAACATTTAATTTAATTAAAGAATATAATTCCGGTGAAATGCCATTATATCATATGGACGTTTATCGTTTAGAAGGAAAATGTGATACAATTGGTTTTGATGATTACTTTAATAAAAACGCTGTTTGTATAATTGAATGGTCAGACATGATATGTGATTGTTTACCAGAAGAAAGATTACAAATAGATTTTAAAATCATTGACGAAAACACAAGAGTTTTAGTCTTAAAACCTTTTGGTGAAAAATACGAAGATTTAGTAAACTCTGTTCTTTAAATACTAGATAGACTAGTATTTTTTTTATTTTATAGTATAATATTATTGATTTGGAAGTGATAAAATGTACAAACTATTTATAAGTACTTATAGCGAATTAATTACAATCGGATTATTCAAAGACAACAATCTAATTATGCAAAAAGAAAAAGAATCAGAAAAAAGTCATAGTATTTATTTAGTACCAATGATTGATGAAATCTTAAAAGAAAACAACATTGAATGTCAAGATTTATCAGAAATATTAGTAGTTAATGGACCTGGAAGCTTTACCGGAATAAGATTAGGAGTAACCATTGCAAAAACTTTAGCGTACACCTTAAATATACCTATTAAAACAATCTCGAGTATTGAAGCAATTTCTGCATCAATAAAAGACGATAATAAAATTATAACTATTAGTGATACTAAAGGAAAATACTTAGGAATATTTGAAAATAATAAATTAGTTAATGAATTAATGTATTTAAAAAATGCAGATTATGAACAATATATAAATAATTATAATTATCCTATATATGAAGATAGTAAATTAGATTTGCAAAGTATAAATAATTATTCTCTAGAAATTGCTCCAACCCCAGCTCATGCTGTAAAAGCAATTTATATTAAAGAGATAGAGGCATTAAGTGGTAGATAATTATAAAGAAAATTATTATGACGAAATAATCAAATTGGGAAAAATTGTTAATGAAGATTTTGAAAAACTTTTTAAAATAAACAATTTAAATAGAACTGAAAAAATCTATGTTTATCTTTATGATAATAAAGTAACCGGCTTTATTCACATTTCTTCTAACTATGAAATAATTGATATCTTAAATATTGTAGTAGATCCAAAATATGAAAAACAAGGAATCGGAACAAAATTAATAAATTATATTATTAAAAAGAAAGATACAATTGCATCTAAAATAATGTTAGAAGTTAGAGAGGATAATTTAAAAGCTATTAACTTTTACCAAAAAAACCATTTTACAATTATAGCCAAAAGACAAAATTATTATAAAAACAAAGATGCCTTAATTATGGAAAGGAACATATAATGAAAGATGTATATATTTTAGCAATTGAATCATCATGTGATGAAACAAGTATTGCCATTATAAAAAATGGTTGTGAAGATGTTGCAACCACAATTCTAACACAAATGGATACTCATGCATTATACGGTGGAGTAGTCCCAGAAATTGCCAGCAGAATGCATTGTGAAAACATTACAATGGTTCTTGAAGACGTATTTAGTAAAACAACTCTTACAATGAATGATATTGATGCTATAGCTGTAACCTATGCACCAGGTTTATTAGGCAGTCTGCTTATTGGTTTAGAATTTGCTAAAACTTTATCTTTAGTTTATAAAAAACCATTAATAAAAGTTCATCACATAGCTGGTCATATTTATGCTAATAACTTAGTCGAAAAAATGGAATTTCCATTACTTGCTTTAGTTGTAAGTGGCGGTCATACTGAACTAGTTTTAATGGAAGACGATTATAAATTTAAAGTATTAGGAAGAACTTTAGATGATGCTATTGGTGAAGTTTACGACAAAGTAGCAAAAGTATTAGACTTACCATATCCTGGTGGACCAAATATTGAAAAATATGCATTACAAGGAACTCCAAGCTATGACTTACCAAAACCAATGAATAATGATGAGTTAAATTTTTCATATAGTGGTTTAAAAAGTGCAGTTATAAACTTAGTTCATAATGAAAAACAAAGAGGCAATGAATTAAGAAAATATGACCTTGCAGCATCATTTCAAACAGTTGCTATTGATGAATTAGTAAGAAAGACCGAATTAGCTATCAATCAACTAGGTATTGAAAGATTAATAATTGCCGGTGGTGTAACCGCAAATAAATATTTACGTGGAGAAATGGAAAAACTAGCTCAAAAACATAATATCAAATTAACAATTCCACCAATGAAATATTGTACAGATAATGCTGCTATGATCGGTTGTGCAGCATATCCATTATACTTAAAAAAAGATTTTACTGATTACAGTTTAAATGCTCAAAGTGCTTTAGATTTATTCTAATGCATTTTTTTTGTGGTTGTAATAAAATTAAATTTGTAGTATTATAAAATTGATTATTATGGATAATAGTAGAAATGACAATGTATTATACAAAACTCTAATTGTAATTGCTATCCTAATACCATTGGTAATAGGCTTTTCGTATGCCTATTTCTTAACTAATATTAAAGGAAATAAAACTATTATTTCTGGAACAACTTCCGCAAATGATTTTGTTCTAAATTTAATAACCGACAATAGTGGTTATATTAATGCAACCGGTTTAGCACCAATTCAATCAATATTTGTAGAAAGTAATGCTGCTAAAGGAATGTTTTCAGTATCTACAATTGATGAATCAGGTACAAATAAAAATGATTATCCAGTAGCATATAATATATCTTTAACCAACATAAGTATTACAGATGGATTAAGAGACGCTGTTAAAGATAGTTTCAAATGGTCACTAACTTGTGAAACATGTGCAGATACAAGTAATAATAGAAGTGGTAACTTCACTGGTTTAAAATCCAAACCAATTTTATCAACATCAACAAGTAATGGTTTAACAACATATAAATATAGTGAATATGTACTAGCTGATGATTTTCAATTAATAATATGTCCAAATACAACCGATACATATACATTAAGATTATGGATAGATTGGTTAGATGATGTTGAGCAATCATCAGTAATGAGTCAATCATTTAGTGCAAAAGTATCTATTCAGGGAGAAGCCGTATACTTGACAGACACAAATCAATGTGAGTCATAAATATATGGCTTTTTTTTGATTGTTTTTTTATAATTAGTATGTATAATATTGAAAAGGTGATTTAAATGAAGTATTTATTAATAAACTTAGTAGTAGGCTTATTATTTTTAGCAGGAGCCTTTATTTCATTAAAACAAAAACAAAATAAAAATTTAGTAAATTTTAGTATTGGTATGGCCTTTTCTGTTTTATTACTTTTATTATTATTTGATATAATTCCTGAAACATATGAGTTATTTCCCTATGATAAAATACTATGTATAACAGCTGGTACCTTAATTGGAATATGCACTTTATTTTTACTAGAAAAAATAGTACCACATCATGATCATTATAAAGAACAAAAACATCATAGTAATCATTTAAATCATATTGGCATCATGACTTCTCTAGCGTTAATTATTCATAATATCGTTGAAGGTATGAGTATATATGGAGTGTCTCAGAATGATTTAAAAACTGGTTTAATTTACGCGATAGGTGTAGGTTTACACAACATTCCATTTGGAATAGAAATAACTGCCATGTTTGATAAGAAAGAAAGTAAAAAAATGTGGACATGGTTAATTCTATTAACAATAAGTACCTTCATAGGAGGCCTAATAATATTTATCTTAAAAGATACATTAAGTGATTTTTTATTAGGGTCATTATTATCAATAACAATAGGAATGATTTTATACTTAGTATTTAACGAATTATTAGTAGAATTAAAAGAAAACTTTAACAAATTTAGTTTATATGGATTATTAATTGGAATAATCTTAATGTTAATAGGAGTGATTTTATGATAGGATTCGCTTTAGAAGGTGGTGGAGCTAAAGGAGCATATCAAGCTGGCGCTTATATTGCTTTAGTAACCAATGGAATCAAACCAAAAATAATAGCTGGAACATCAATAGGATCTCTAAATGCCGCACTTATGGCTCAAGGCGATATTAAAAAATTAGTAAGTTTATGGTTAAATACAACCACAGATATATTCGGAATTAATAGTAAATTAATAGATACAATTAAACATAAGAAAATAAAAAAAGAAGATGTCTTACTTGGATATGACAATCTTAAACAAATCATTGAAAATAAAGGAATTGATACCTCAGAATTTCTAAAAATTGTTTCTGAAAATATTGATGAAAAAAAATTAAGAAAAAGTAAAATTAAATTTGGCTTAATTACTGTTAAAGTAAAAGGAATGAAACCACTTGAACTAACCATTGATGAGATTCCAGAAGGCAAAGTAGCCGAATATATTATGGCATCATGTTATTTACCAATATTCAATTTAAAGCCAATTATTGATAATAATTACTATATTGATGGTGGATTTTATAATAATGTTCCCTTGTCATTAGTTGAACATTATGGTTGTGATACAATCTATTCCATTAGAATAAAAGGCATTGGCTTTAGTCGTAATCACTTAAAACCAGAAACCAAAGTAATTGAAATAAAACCAAAAGGTAATTTAGGATCTATAATACTATTTGACCGTGAATCAAATGAAAGAAATATGAAATTAGGTTATTTAGATGCTTTAAGAGTAATAAAAAATTTAGATGGTGATGATTATTATTTTTATCACAAAAAAGATAAATATTATAATCGTATAACCAGAAACATTTCTTTAGAGTTAATGAATAAATTAAAAACAAAATATAAAGTTAAAACCTCTAAAGAAGTTGTAATTAAAGTAGTAGAACAACTATTAAAAAAAGAAAATCGTAATAATTTAATGTTATTAAATATTAAAAAAGAAATAAGATATATTAAAAAGAATATAATTATTAAAGATAACAATCTAAAAGAATTCATATTTGGTTGCAAACTACTTTAAAAAAATATATAATATGAAAAGCAAAGGAAGTGCCTTATGGGAAGAGCATATGAAGTAAGAAAAGCAAGTATTCAAAAAAACGGAGCCGTAAAAGCTAAATTATATAGTAACTATGCAAAAGAAATTTATTTAGCTGCTAAAAAAGGTGTTCCTGAACTTGAATCAAATATAAGTTTAAAAAGAATTGTTGAAAAAGCTAAAAAAGAACAAGTACCTAGTGACATTATAAATAGAGCAATCGATAAAGCTAAAGGTGCTGGTGGAGAAGATTACACAGAAGTTGTTTATGAAGGCTTTGGTCCTGGAGCAAGTACATTTATTATTAAAACATTAACTGATAATGTAAACCGTACTGTAGGTTTCGTCAGAGCAGCATTTAATAAAGTTAATAAAAGTTTAGGTGTAACTAACTCAGTATCATATAACTATGATTATTTATCAATCATTTCATTTAATAGTGACAAAGAAGAAGAAATTTTTGAAGCTATCTTAAATGAAGGAATTGAATTAGTAGATTTTGAAAATGAGAATGGACTTATCACTATTACATGCAATCCAACCGATATCCATCATGTTAAAGATATTTTAGAAAAATTAATTCCTAACATTGAATATAGTTATGATGAAACTGGAATGTATCCTAAAGAACAAATTACTCTTGAGGGAGAAGATAAAGAAGTATTTGATAAGTTGTATAATATGTTAGATGAAATAGATGATGTAACAGCTATCTATACCAATGTAAAACTAGATTAATCTAGTTTTTTTCATTATAAATTCATATATTTGATATAATATACACGTAGGTGAGAAAATGAAACTATTAGTAGTAGATGATGAATTATTAATTAGAAACGTTATTAAAGAATATGCCTTAAATGAAGGATATACAGTTGATGAAGCCGAAGATGGCAATGAAGCCATTGAAAAAGTTGAAGAAAATAATTATGATTTAATAATCATGGATATAATGATGCCTCATAAAGATGGCTTTTCTTCAGCTAAAGAAATCAAAGAAATTAAAAATATTCCTATCATATTCTTATCTGCCAGAACTGAAGAATTAGATAAGCTTAATGGTTTTTCTTTAGGTGCCGATGATTACGTAACTAAACCATTTAGTCCTAAAGAACTTATGGCTAGAATTAAAGCAGTGAGTAAAAGAAACGAAACTGAAGAAATTATTAAAGTAGATAACATAACTATCAATAAAACATCAAGAGAAGTTATAATAGATGACAAAATTGTAGAGATGACTCATACTCAATTTGAATTATTATATTTATTTTTATCAAATCCTAAT
Organism: bacterium; assembly: GCA_022779465.1. Taxonomy (GTDB): domain Bacteria; phylum Bacillota_I; class Bacilli_A; order RF39; family UBA660; genus CAG-533. The sequence continues at coordinate 55,849 of JALFTB010000036.1, read as the reverse complement.
ATCGTACTATCAAGAGAAAACATTATTAAAAATATTTGGGGATACGATTATGAAGCCGATGACCGCACCATCGATGCTCATATCAAATTACTAAGAAATAAATTAGGAAAACATCGAGATGATATTAAAACCATAAGAAAGGTGGGCTATAAATTTGAATATAAAGAAAAATAGCTTAGGAGTTAAAACCTTTTCTTATCTCATAACTTTCTCTATAGCTATATTGTTACTTTTATATATGTTTCAAATTGTATTTTTAAAAATATTTTATGAACGTTATCAAATTAATAATTTAAAAAGTGTCGCAAACAGAATAATCACTTCACCAGAAACAGTTAGCTTTGAACAATTAGCATACGAAAATGAAATGTGCATTCAAATATATAATGATAATAAAGTAACAAGCTATAATGTTTTAAATAAAGATTGTCTATTAAATAGTAATGATAAAAGCGTTATAAAAGTTAAAAATAAAATATTAACATCAAGTAAAAACTCAATTATTAGAGTCATTAATCCTAAATATGATTCAAAAAGCATTATATACGGCATTCATTATAGTGATGATATATACATCTTACTTAACACTAAATTAGAAGATGTTAATAGTACAACTTATATCTTAAGAGGACAACTAATCTATATAACCTTAATAATGATTATATTATCTGGAATAGTTTCATACTTTGTTGGCAAAATGATTAATAAACCAATTTTAAATATCACTAATAAAGCCAAATTGATGGCAAATGGTAACTATGAACAGGATACAAATAAATATGATATTGCCGAAATAGATGAACTAAATCAGGTATTAAACTATGCAAGAAGTGAAATTAAAAATACTGATGAATTAAGAAGAGATTTAATGGCAAATGTTTCCCATGATTTAAAAACGCCTCTAACCATGATCAAAGCATATGCTGAAATGGCAAGAGATATTAATAATGAAAATGAAGATAAAAGAAAAGATAACCTAAATGTAATTATCGATGAAACTGATCGTTTAAACGTATTAGTAAACGACATCTTAGAACTGTCAAGAATGCAAAATTCATCCGATGAATTAAACATCGAATCATATGACCTAATCGAAGAATTAAATCAAATTTTAAAAAGATATGAAATAATCAAAGAAACAGAAAATTATAAATTTATTACTAACATTCCTGAAAAAGCCATGGTTAAAGCTGATAAGAAAAAAATTAATCAAGTTATGTATAATTTAATTAACAATGCTATTAACTACACCGGTGATGATTTAACAATTAAAATAAATATCACCGATTGCAAAAAAAGATATTTAGTTGAAATAATTGATACTGGCAAAGGAATAAGCGAAGAAGATTTAAAATTTATTTGGTCAAAATACTACAAAAATGAAAAAAATCATAAAAGAAATATTGTTGGTACTGGCCTAGGCTTATCAATAGTTGAAACTATACTAATTAAGCATAAATTCGAATATGGCGTTAAAAGTAAAAAGAATAAAGGAAGTAATTTCTACTTTTATATCAATAAATCTAAAAATTCATAATAATTTCATATTAAAAAGTTACCATATAAACAAGGAAGAAGAAAAAATAAGTAAATCATATAAACTCAAACTCACACTATACATCTTCTTCCTTTTTTTATGTCAAAATTTATTTAAAATATTTAAAAACATATTGATTTATAAAATTGTAAATGATATGATTTATATAAAGTAAAGGAGGATATTAAATGAAGGAAGGAAAAAATAATACTGTTCTTTTAACAGTAATTGGAATTGCAACATTACTAGTAGCTGTTGTAGGTGCAACATTTGCATATTTTAGTGCACAATTATCAGGAACTGAAAATCAATCAACAATGACAATTCAAGCATCTAATGGTGGTTCATCAACTTTAGATGGTGGTCAAGCTATCGTTGTTAAAGATATCTATCCTAGAGATGAAGCTTGGGTTAATAAAAAGATTGCTGTATCATATGATAATACTACTGCAACATCTGGTACATATAATTACAACGTTGGTTTACATTACACTAATGGATACCAAGTAGTTGGAAATTCATATGATATTCAATACACAATTACTGAAGGTTATTGTGAAGGTAAACCTGAAGCTGTTGATCAAGCTTCATGTACCGGTACATGGAATAGAAACGTATCTAGTCAAGGAACTGTTACTAAACAAACAGCCACAAAAACAGGTATTCCAGCTGGTACAGGTGATTTAGCTGCAATCGCTTCTGGTAGTATTAATTTACCTGCAAATGGAGTTAAACATTATTATACTTTAAGAATTTATTTCGTAAATGACACTACTAGAAATCAAATTCAAGGTGCAGAATTTACTGCATACGTTATGACTGAACAAGTTAACGGATAATAGATAGGAGGAAGAAAAATGAAAGATAACAATAATAAGACAAATACATTATTACTAACTGTAATTGCTATTGCTACATTAATGGTCGCTGTTATTGGTGCTACATTTGCATACTTCACCGCTAATACTTCTGGTAGTGAAACTGTTTCAACTATCAAAATGACTGGTGGTAGATTAACTATTAGTTATGCAGATAATAGTTCATCATTAAACTATAACCCAACAAATGGAAGCGTTGAACCTCAAGAAGCTGCTGTAATTCAAAAAGCATTTGTTTTAACTGGAGCTAACACAACAGATTTAAAAATGCCTTATGTAGTTAATATGGTTGTTGTAAACAACGAATTCTCAAATAACGCATTAACTTATGTGTTAACAAATGATACAGTTAATAATGGTACAATTACATTACAAAATTCTGGTAGAGGATCAATTCCTGGACCTCAAGTAACATTCACAGGTCAAACAGAAACTGATTATACATCAGCTACTAAAGGTGCTGCTGTAACAAATCAAACAATTAAATTAGCTGAAGGAAACTTCACCAAAACTGAAAGTGCAACTCATCAATATAAATTATCTGTATTCTTCTTAGATAATGGTAAGAAACAAGATTACGATAAACAAGCAAAATTTGCTGCTTATATTGATATTACTGCAAAACAAGCTACAGAATCATAATATAAATATAAATTAAGCCTTTAAGGCTTTTTTTATTGTATTTTTTTTTGCTATCACTTATAATTGTAATATAGGGTAGAAGGGTGTATAAAATGGAAAAAGATAACAAAAAAAATACATTTAATAAAATAAGAAAAGCATTAACTTATGTCAGTAAATTATTTTCAAGTGCAGTATTAGTATTATTACTTGTAGTTGGAGCATTCCTAATATATTATTTATTTTCAGCTAAAAAATATGCTAATGACCCAGATTACATTCCAAAAATGAGTTTATATACCATCGTAAGTGGTAGTATGGAACCAGCAATAAAAACTATGGATGTTGTATTAGATATTAAAGTAGATAAACCAGAAGACATTAAAATCGGAGACGTTATTACTTTCAGATCAACAAGTAGTATCAGTGAAGACTTAATAGTTACTCACCGTGTTATAGGTATAACCCAAAATGAAAATGGTGAATATGAATATACTACCAAAGGAGACTGGAACCCAACATCAGATTCAGATACAGCTAAATTTTCTAACGTAATTGGTAAAGTTGCCATGAGATTCCCACAACTTGGACAAGTACAATTTTTCTTAGCTTCAAAAATGGGCTGGTTCTTAGTTGTATTACTACCAGCAATGTGCGTAATTATATATGATATTTTAAAATTATTTAAATTAATAATGGCAAAAAAGAGTAGTGACAAAATAGTCCCTAGTAATCCTCAAACACCAACAGATAATGTTAATAATGCCATCGAAAAAATCAAGAAAAATGATTACATCAATAAAATCAATGAGTTAAAAGAGAATAATACTCAAAATTCAGAAGAATCAAATGTATATCTTGAGCCAACAGACTCAGAAATAAAATTTGATGAAGATACCATCAAAGAATTAACCCAGCATTATACAAATAATCAATTATTAAGCCCTGATGAGAATCCAAATAAGTAAAAGCCTTTAAAGGCTTTTTTAATTGACAATAAAACCATAAAATGTTATTATAAAACACATTAGACAAGGGGAGATTTATATGTATGAAGAAACCAAAGAAAAATTTAATTGGAAAGGCTTTATTATTAAATTTTTAATAATTCTAGCGGTGTTTGTCTTAATAATAAAATTATTACCATTTGCATCAGATAATAAAGGCAAATTAAGTAAAACATTTACTTCAAATATGTCAAAATTAAAAGAAGTAGGTAACACATATTATACAAAAGAAACGTTACCTAAAAATATCGACGATTCAGTAAAAACATCTTTAGAAGAATTAATTAAAAATAAAAAAATAAACACTTTAAAAGGAAATGATGGCAAAAAATGTAATGAAGAAGATAGTTATATTAAAGCAATCAAAAAATCAATAGGTTATGAATTAGAAGTATATTTAGAATGTGGTGAAGAAAAAGACACATCATACGTATATTTAGGATGCTATGATGAATGTGGCAATACAACATCACAAACTAGGAAAACAACAACTACAACAACTACTACTAAAACAACAACAACTAAAAAGACAACACAACCAACAACAAAAAATAATAATCAATTTACAACAACTAAAAAAATAACAAAACCTTCAACAACAACTACAACAACTACAAGAATTAAAAAATATGCAGTTATATTTAATGTAAACGGTGGAAGTAAAGTAAATATGCAAACAGTAGTTGAAGGTAAGAGAGCTACAAAACCTGCAGATCCAACCAAATATGGATTTACTTTCGCAGGATGGTATACATCAGATAATGAATTATACGATTTTAGTAAACCAGTATATTGCAACACAATCCTAATTGCTAAATGGTATGTTAAAGGTATATCTAATACATCAGCAATTACTCAATCATACATTAGCAACGTTTATAGTGTTAATTATACTAGCGTTGATTCAACTGGACTAAATATTAATAATAAATTAACAATTCCAAGTGAATTATTATCAAAAAAGAATTTAACTGTTAAAAGTATTCAATATGTTAGAAATATAACTACTCCAACAGATTTAGAAAGATATAAAAGTAATGCAACACCATCAATTGATAAATATGTAAATACACTTAATTTAAGTAATATTGGATCTGTAAATAACGTTTCAATAAATTATCAATTAAATAAAGATGTTATAAATATTAATTGGACGGCTAATATAACTAATAAATGTTCTGAATTAATCGATAATAAATGTGCTTATGGTATTATTTATAAAATAACTTGGAAATATACCAAATAAAAAAACTTCTTTATTAAGAAGTTTTTATTTTTCATAACTTTTAATTATATATGGTTTATCATCAGAACCATCGCCATCTTCAACAACTAATCCCCCATCAACAATAATAACAGGATAGATACCAGCAGAAGAAGACGCTTTAGCCGCTTCAACATAACTACCTGAAATTCTGTATGCTTCGAAACTGTTACCCTCAACTGCAGTCAATGTCCATAAAGTTCCAAATTCTGTAAAATAATTATAGTTTGCACATGAAGGACTTTCAATATCTAAACAATTCTTATCTAAACTAGCTTGAAAAAATTCACTAAGATAAGGTAAGCCTAACTTAGCATTTTCATAAACTGCTGAACATTCTACAGTACCAGTATTATTTTTCTCTTGATAAGTTCTTTTTCCTACACATAAATCATTAGTTTTAAAATAAACCTTAACATTATCATTATAGTATTCATTGGTTTTAAAAAGATCATTTAAATATTCACTAATTTTACTTTCAATTCCATTTTTGAAAAAATCATTAATACCTACATCACGATCTTGCTCTATATTGTATCTATCATCCCAAACACTTGAAGATTTTCTTTTAACATCTATCATTTTTATATTGTCATCTTCATTAATTTTCATAATTCTAAAAGTAAAATCACCAATTTTAACATAGTTATTAATATTGTCACCTTTAAAAATATATTCAGCCCCAGTTTCATATAAACCATTACCTTCAGTAACAATATTGTCATCACTTGTTAATACATTAAATAATGTTTTTGTTGAATAATCATCATCACAATCTAGATAAGGCATATATAAATATTTACCACTATTATTTACTATTGTAACTTTACCATCACAGTTCTTACCCGTTTTAGTAATTTCAGTGATAATACCTAATTGTTCTTTAGCAACCATAGTGCTTAGTTCAATTTCAGTTACATCACCATCTTCTTTAGGTAAATAAGATTTTTCAGTATAATATCTTTTAGCGATATCAACCATCTTATCTTCTAATTCAGTATAAGTGTAAGTTCTATTTTTACCTGTGCAACTAGCTATAAGCATTACAAATATAATAATAACTAAGAACCCCCCAGTAAATAAAACCATCTTTTTTGCTATGGGATTACTCATTAATTTTTCCCAAAATTCTTTGACTTTACTCATGTCATTCATCACCTACAAAAAGTATATCAAAAACTATTATTTATTACAATTATTTAAATTAATTATTTAAAATATCAACGTTATGTGCTATGATTAATTAAGAGAATAGGAGTTATTTATGAAAAGTAAGAAAGCAAAAAACATATTATTTTTAATTATAGTACTAGTAGTATTAACATTACTTGGTGGTGGTCTATATTACATTTTATCACCAGAAGATGATAAACCATCAATAATTAAGAAATCTACTACGACAACAACTACTAAAGTAGTAAAAATTGTTAATGAAAAAACTGAATCAAGACCCTTTGCTGTTATGATTAATAATGCCCCAGCTGCAAGACCAGTTCAAAGTGGATTACAAGATGCTTACATCGTTTATGAAATCATTGTTGAAGGTGGCATTACTAGATATATGGCATTATTTTTAGATCAAAATACTGCTCGTATCGGTTCAATTAGAAGTTCTAGACATTATTTCTTAGATTATGCCTTAGAAAATGATGCAATTTATGTTCACTGTGGATATAGTCCTCAAGCTCGTGCTGATTTTTCTAAATTGGGAGTAGATCGTATTGAAGCTGGCACATCATCTAATAGTTGGAGAGATAAAGAATTAAGAAGTCAAGGTTATGCTTATGAACACACATTATTCACAAGTATTGAAAAACTAAATAATAATGTTGGTAAAAAACGTACAAAAAGAAACAATGATTTACTATTAAATTATACAGTTGATGAAGTTGATTTAAGTAAAATGGAAAACGCTAAACCAGCAAATGAAGTTTTAATTAAATACTCAAACGTTAATAAAACCGGTTACACATATGATGCTGAAAATAAAGTGTATAAAAGAACTGTAAATGGTAAAGAACATGTTGATTATGTTACTAAAAATCAATATACTGTAAAAAATATTATTACATATCAAGTAAAAAATACAACTATTGAAGGTGGCGGAAAAGGGCGTCAAACTATCGATAATATAGGTAGTGGAACTGGCTACTATATAACTGATGGATATGCTGTTCCAATCACTTGGACTAAACCTTCAAGAAAGAGTCAAACTATATATAAATATACTAATGGTGAAGAAATTAAATTTAATGATGGAAATACCTTCATTCAAATTCAACCTACAAATCAGGAATTAACTATTAATTAGTTATATATAATAAGAATAAGGAGGATAAATGAAAGATTTTATAGTTAATAATTATACAATTATTATAATTGTAGCAGCATTTTTATTATTTGCATTGATCGGTTTTTTAGTAGATCAATCAAAAAACTCAAAATCAAAAGAAGCTAAAATTTTAACTGAAACAGAAGAAGAAAACAAAGAAACTAAACCAGAACCTATCGTAGTTCCAGAACTAGAAAGCAAAGAAATTAAACCTGAAAATAAAGAAACAGTTATTGAAATACCAGAAGTAGATGACAAGCCAAAAGATAGTAAATAGTCGACTATCTTTTTCAATTATATAGAATTTTATTAAATAATTTGATATAATAACTATACTACAAAGGAGTGATAAGAATGACAGTATCAACTGTGTGGGACATAATAACTAAGATAATCGATATAAGTATCGTTTGGTTTATGTTTTATTATCTATTAAAGAATTTAAAAAATAATGTAAAATTAGTTTTAATATTTAAAGGAGTAGCTATCATTATTTTAATTAAAATATTTAGCAACCTTTTAAATCTATATACCATTGGAGTATTACTAGAATACGTAATCTCTTGGGGACCACTTGCTTTAATAATTATATTTCAACCAGAAATCAGAAATATTTTAGAAAGTATTGGTCGTAGTCAACTACTAGGAAGACATAAAGTCTTAACAGTAGACCAAAGAGAAAGAGTAGTATTTGAAATTACAAATGCTGTTGAATATTTAAAGAGAAACCGTATTGGAGCATTAATCGTAATTGAAAGAAATGTTTCATTACAAGAATATATTGAACCAGCTAATAAAATTTATTCAGATATTACTGCTCCATTATTAGAAGCAATTTTCTATCCAGAAAATCCATTACATGATGGTGGAGTAATTATTCAAGGAGATAAACTTACATGTGCTGGAGCCATCTTTAAAACAAGTATGAATCCAAATGTAAGTAAAAAATTAGGAACAAGACATCGTGCCGCCTTAGGTATAGCTGAAGAAACAGATGCTATTGCTTTAGTAGTATCAGAAGAAACTGGTCGAATCAGTATAGCTGTTGATAATTCATTAAATTATAACTTGACCTTAGAAGAATTCAAATTAATGCTTCTAGATGAATTAAAACCTAAAATGGAAGTATTCTATGATGCCGACGAAAGTGAAGAAGGTGATCAAGATGAGTAAGATTTTTAGTCCAATAATCGCATTATTTAAATTCATTTATAAAATAATCGATAAGTTTATCGTTGTACCAATAAGTAGATTAGTTTATCGTTTAAATGAATTAAGTAGAAACAATAGCGGTAAATTCGAAAAAATATTAAATAGACCTAATGTTTTAATATATGTATCATTACTTTGTGCTATCGCCTTATTTATCTTAATTGATAGTAAAACGATTTCACTTGTAAGTAACGAAGCAGAAGTATTAACCGACCAAGTTGTAAATGTTATTTATAATGAAGAAGCTTATGTTGTAGAAGGAGTTCCATCCACTGTAGATATTACCTTAATTGGTCGTAAGAGTGACTTATACTTAGCAAAACAAATTGGAGAACATGAAGTAGTATTAGATTTAAGTGATTATAGTACAGGAACATATAAAGTAAAATTGAATTATAATCATAGCATTGATTCAATAAATTATAAATTAGATCCAAGTACAGTCACAGTAAAAATAAGTGAAAAAATAAGTCAAGTTAAAACAATTACTTATGATTTATTAAATGAAGATCAATTAGATAAAAAATTAAGTATTAAAGATGTAACATTAGATCGTAGTGAAATAATTGTTAAAGGTTCAGAAGAAACTCTAAATAGAATTGCTAAAGTTAAAGCATTAATTGACTTAAAAGCAGCAAATTTAACTGAAAAAGGAACATTTACTGTAGATTCAATTATCTTAGTTGCTTATGCAAATGATGGTTCAATTATTAATAATGTTGAAATAGTTCCATCAAAGATAAGCGCCTCAGTTAAAGTTGACTCATATTATGCTGAATTACCTGTCAAAGTGGTTTCAGAAGGTACATTAACATCAGGATATGCCATGAGTAGTGCTGTAAGTTCAGTAACTAAAGTTGGTGTATATGGCGATGAAGAAGCTATCAAAGCATTAAGTTACATTGAAGCAAAAATAAACGTTGATGGCTTAAGTTCGAATAAGACATATAGTGTAACTTTAACTAAACCATCAGGAGTTCGTTATATGACCGAAAATAGTACTAATATTGATGTAAAATTAGAAACCGAAACAAGTAAAGAATTTAATGGCATTCAAATTGCTTATCTAAATTTAGGTAATGGTTATATCGCTTCTGCCTTATCGGAATCAGATCGAACCATAACCGTAATTGCCAAAGGTGTTACTAGCGTTCTTAACAATCTAAGTGATAAGAACATTAAAGCTGAAATAGATTTAAGTGGATACACAGCCGGAACCTATAATGTTCCAGTTAAAGTAAAAACCGATGATGTAAGAGTTTCACTAGTTGCAAAAACAACGACAATTAGAGTTAAAATCATCGCAAAAGGGTAGTTAAAACTACCTTTTTTTTTCACTTTGTGATAGTATTATAATAGGGTGGAGAAAATGAATAAAAAAGGATTTACCTTAGTAGAATTAATCTCAGTTGTCGTTTTATTATCTATAATATTAATTTTAGTAATACCCGCATATACTCAAATAGAAGGGCAAATAAAAAATAGTAATTTAAAAAATAAAAAAAGCATGATAAGTAACGCTATGCTTGAATATGCTAATACTAATCTTTTAGATAAATTAAAACCATTAGGTCAAACTGGCACTAATGAATTATATTATTCTTTAGATTATATAATAGCAAATAATATCTTTGCCGCTAGTGAAACTGACTCACAAGGAAATAAAATGTTTTTAAATCCCATAACCAATGATAAATTGTATGGCTGCATAAAAGTTACATATGATGTAAATAAGTTTGAAGTAAAAACAGAATTTATAGATAAAAATAATCAAGCAGAGATGGATAACTGTAAAGGATAAAAGGAGAATAAAATGAAAAAAATATTAATGATAATTTTAGATGGATTTGGTATTAGAGAAAATGAACATGGTAATGCTGTTAAACTTGCTAACATGGAGTTTTTCAATAGCTTATGGAATAAATATCCACATGCTTTATTAGAAGCATCAGAAGAAGCAGTTGGACTACCTCATGGTCAATTTGGTAATAGTGAAGTATGCCACCAAGTTATTGGTTTAGGTAAAAAGATAAACCAAAAAATAACTATTATAAGCGAGGAAGTCGAACATAAAAGAATTTTAAAAAATGAACAATTTCAATCTTTAATTGAACACGTTAAAAATAATCATGGAACACTTCACTTAATGGGTTTGCTATCTGATGGTGGAGTTCATTCCAATATCAATTATATGAAAGGTTTAATCCCAATATTTAAAGAGCAAGGCATCGAAAGAATTGTTTTTCATGCTATTACTGATGGAAGAGATACATATTCCAAATCAAGTATTAAATTCCTAAATGAAATGTCAAATCTTTTAGAAGAAAATCAAATAGGTGAAATTGGCACTGTCTGCGGTAGATACTATGCAATGGATCGTGATAATAAATGGGATCGTACTCAAAAATATTATGATTTAGTTATGCGTGGAAGTGGTTTTAAAGTTTTAAATATCAATACTGCTATAAGTAATTGTTACAAAAAAGGTATAACAGATGAATTCTTACCTCCAATGCTTTTAACAGAAAATACTAAAATCGAAGATCATGATGCTCTATTATGGCTAAACTTTAGACCAGATCGTGCTAGACAAATTTTAAATGCTTTAAGTGATCCAGAATTCAAAGAATTTAATATTGTTCCTAAAGTAAATTTCAAAGTATGGAATATGTTTAAACAAGATGATGTTCAAAATGTAACATCACTTTATGAAATAGATAAACAAGATTTATATCCAATTGGTAAATATTTTTCTGATTTAGGTTTAACCCAAGCTAGAATTGCTGAAACAGAAAAATATTCACATGTAACATACTTCTTTAATTCTGAATTAGCAAAAAAATTTCCGGGTTGCGATAACTACTTGGTAAACAGTCCTAAAGTTGCTACATATGATCAAACTCCATTAATGAGTGCCAAAGAAGTAACAAATAAAGTTGTATCAGCTCTAGAAAAAGATTATAACTTTATCTTAGTAAATTATGCTAATCCTGATATGCTAGGACATACAGGTAATCTAGATGCTACTATCGAATCACTTAAAGGATTAGACGAATTATTAAAAACAGTTATAACTGCCGCTGAAGATAACTTCTATAAAGTATTTATATTATCAGACCACGGTAACTGTGATGAAATGTTAACACCAGATAATGAGAAGATTACCACTCATAGTTTATCAAAAGTACCATTTATTATAACTGATGAAAATATTAAAATTAAAAAAGAAGGCGACTTAACAAATGTAGCTCCAACTTTACTAAAGTATATGGATATCGCCTTACCAAAAGGAATGGAAGAATCAAAAGACTTATTCTATGAAGAATAAAGAGGTGTTTATGGATTACAATATATTAAGAGAAAATGATATAAGAGGGAATTACCCCAAACAAATAAATAAAGAAGTAGCTAAAAGACTTGGCGAGTCTTGGAGTTATTATCTAAAAGAAAATAATATATCTAAATGCATTATTGGTCATGATAATAGATTAAGTAGTGAAGAACTATCAAAAACTTTAATTAATACAATTTTAAGTAGTGGAATAGATGTTTATGATGTAGGTTTAGTTACAACCCCAATGTTTAATTATGCTAGTATGCAAAATGATATTCCCTATGGAATTATGATAACTGCAAGTCATAATCGTGCTTCAGATAACGGATTTAAAATATTTGGTGAAAACTTTTTACACTTAGCTCAAGATGAATTAAAAAAATTATACAAAATATTTAAATCTGATAAAAAAATAGATGGAGAAGGAAAATTAACAGAAATAACTATCAAAAAAGATTACATAAATATGATGCTATCTAAATTTCCACAAATGAATGATGTAAGTGTTGTAGTAGACTGTGGTAATGGAACCGCAAGTATTGTTATCAAAGAAATATTATCAAAATTATTTTTAAATGTAACATATTTAAATTGTGAAAGTGATGGCTCATTCCCTGTCCATAATCCTGATCCAAATGTTGAAGAAAATTTAAAATGGCTTAAAGATTTAGTAAAACTAAAAAAAGCTGATTTAGGTATCGCAGTTGATGGAGACTGTGACAGAGTAGGAATAGTAGATGAAAAAGGTAACACTATATTTACCGATTATTTAATTGCTATATATGCCAATGAAGTTATTCCTTATGTCGAAAATAAAAATGTTATCGTCGATGTAAAATGTTCAGTTGCTATTCCTCATGAAATTGATAAAATCGGTGGTAATCCAATAATGGTCAAAAATGGATCCGCATACATTGAAGGAAGAATGCATGATATTCCTGCACTTATTGGTGGAGAATATTCTGGACATGTTTTCTTTAAAGATGAATATTTTGGCTATGACGATGGAATATATGCTGGTCTTAGATTAGCAAGAATTCTTCACAAAACAAAAATACCAGCAAGTACTCTTACTGAAGGTATGGAAAAATATGAAAGTACTCCTGAGATTAGATTAGAAGTAGATGACGACATTAAAGTAGAAGTAGTTAATAAAGTTATCGACTATGCCTTAAGTAGAAATTATAAATGTAATTTAGATGATGGTGTCAGAGTAGATTATGACGATGGTTTTGCTCTTATCAGAAAAAGTAATACCGGACCATTCATAACTATGAGATATGAAGCATCAACTAAAGAAAAATTAAACCAAAGACAAAAAGAATTTACTGCTGTTATAAATAAATATCTTAAATAAAAAATGTCGGATTATTGTTAGATACAATAATCTTTTTCTTTTCTTCCGGTTTACTTATTTCCTTAGAAGTATTATTACTTATAACTTTATTATTTTTTTTCTTAACAAAATTATAAACATTTTTAACTAAAGGTTTACTATCTCTATAAATAGGAATAACTTGCCCAGCTATTCTTAAAGTTTTATTAAGGCCAAACAATAGCCTAGTAAATGCACCATAATTATTCATAGAAACCTACTTTCAAAATATTATATGATATTATATAAAAATATTTTACATCGATTTTTTTTATGTTATAATGTATAAGAGAATAGAGGGCATTTAAGTGGCTAAAGAAAAGAAAGAAAAAAAGAATACATTTCTTTATATATTGAAATTACCTTTCTTAGGTATCTTTTATGTCGTTGACTTTTTTATTAAAATCTTAAATTGGGAAATAATTGGTATAGTTACAGTATTAAGTCCATTATTTATCTTTTTAGAATATGTTAGTCTAGGCTGTTACTATACTTTGTATGGTATTCTTTATCCATTTATATTCATGTTTACTAAAATAGGGGATTTAATATTCAAACTATATAGTAAAACTAAATCAAAAAATATCGATATAAAAGAAATAGCTCCTCTAGAAGAAATAAAACTTGATACATCAGACTCTCCAACTGAAGAAAAAACTTCAGAAAACCAACCAAAAGAAGAAAAGACACCTCTTGATCTTAAAGAATATTTTAAAAAGAAATATGAAGAATTTTATTTTGTAAAAAAACAAAAAGAAAAAGAAGAACAACAAATAAATGCATTGTTTGAAAGTCTTCAAAAAGATAATTTAAGAAGTGAAAAACCAGTAGTTTTTAAATATGTAGCTAAAGATCCTGCTGGTAAAAAAGTAAGTAATATTTTTATTGCTTTCTCTAAAATGGAAGTTTATTCATTTTTACAAAATGAAGGATATAAAGTTTTATCTATTAAAACCTCAGATTTTATAAATTTCATCTATAATCCTAAAATTGTCGGAAATGTTAAATTAAAAAATAAAGATATTATCTTTTGGCTAACCCAGTTATCAACATATTTAAAGTCAGGAATTCCTTTAACTGAAGCCATGCGCATCCTTGGTAAACAAATGAGTAGTAGCCCTAAAAAGAAAAGATTATTTGACGCTATCATTTATAACTTAACTCTAGGAGAATCATTTAGTAGCGCCTTATCAAAACAAGGTTCATCATTCCCAGCATTATTAATAAGTATGATTAAAACTGCCGAAGCAACTGGCGAATTAGAAGCTACACTAGATGATATGGCTGAATACTACACTGACATTGAAAATACCAGAAAAGCAATGATAAATGCCATGACATATCCAGTCATCGTAAGTTTATTTTCAGTTGCAGTAGTAACCTTTATTATGTTATACGTAATTCCTCAATTTAGTGGAATTTATGAATCAGCTGGAGCTGAATTAAATCCATTTACATTATTTATTATTAGTGCCAGTACATTTTTAGAAAAAAATATTATAAAAATACTTATAATTATTGTAGCAATAGTATTAATACTAATATTCTTATATCATAATGTTAAAGAAGTTAAAATACAATTACAAACCTTTGCTATGAAATTACCACTATTTGGAAAAATAATCATATATAAAGAAATGAGTGTTTTTGCAAAAACCTTTTCATCGCTTTTAAAGAACAACGTATTTATTACTGATAGTATGAACTTACTTTCCGAAGTAACCAATAATGAAATTTACAAGAAAATAATGTATAGAACAGTTTACTATATCGCTAAAGGTGACAAAATCAGTACTGCCTTTTATAATCATTGGGCCGTACCAGAAGTAGCTTACTATATGATTGTAACCGGTGAATCAACAGGAGAACTTGCTCAAATGATGAGTAAAGTAGCTGAATATTATCAAGTTGAACATAAAACATTAATTAATAACATGAAAGCCTTTATTGAACCTGCAATGATTATCTTCTTAGCAGTTGTTGTAGGTGGTATTGTAATGGCAGTAATTCTACCAATGTTTGGATTACTAGCACAAATTCAGTAGGTGCACTCATGGAAATAATAATTATAATATTGGGATTAGTTCTTGGATCATTTTATAATGTCGTCGGATTAAGAATACCTAATGGCGAATCGATAATAAAACCAGGAAGTCATTGTCCTAAATGTAACCATAAACTATCATGGTATGAAAACATTCCAGTCCTATCATATATATTTTTAGGTGGAAAATGTAAAAACTGTAAACAAAAAATATCAATTATATATCCAATTATTGAAATCTTAACAAGTTTCTTATTTTACATAAGTTATAAAATATTTGGACTATCTGAAGAATTCTTTATTAGTTTGGTAATATCAAGCTTAGTAGTAATAATATTTGTAAGTGACTCAAAATACATGATAATATCTGATAGTCCTTTAATTGTAAGTACTATCTTAATATTAATAATAAAATTTATATATAACGGTTATAAAGATTGCTTTATAAGCATAATTTATGGTCTTATAGTATTTGGTGTAATGTATTTAACCATGTTACTTGGAAATGCCTTATTTAAAAAAGAATCTTTAGGTGGAGGAGATATAAAGTTATCATTTATCTCCGGTTTATCCTTAGGCCCACTCCTAGGATTATTCTATATAATATTAGCCTCATTCTTAGCGTTCCCTTATGCAATATATATAAGTATTAAAAATAAAGATACAATGTTACCATTTGGTCCATTTCTTGCTACTAGCTTATTAATAATATATTTAAACTATGATTTCTTCTATGAATTTCTAATAACACTTTTACATTTAAAGTAGACAAAAAAGTCTGCTTTTTAATTGATTTATTTTTTTTAATATATATAATTTAAATTAAGAAAGGAAATATATGGAAATAAAAGAAGATTTAAATAAAAATATTCAAGATAATCTAAAATATATATTATCGGTTGTTGAAAAAGATCTTAAAAAAGCAACATCCTTAGAAGAAAAAGTATACTTAGAATTATCTAAAAATGAAATAATCAAATATTTAAATTATGTTTACAAAATTATTAAATCATGGCAAGACTATCTTAAAAAAGAACAAATTGATTTAATAATCAAAGATTATAAAAAAATTGAATCTATTATTTCAGAATTAGAACTATGTTTAGCAGATCTAGACGATGAATTTCATCTTGAAGAAATATCTTTTGCTTTATTTAACATTGGTAAGATGCTATCCAATTAATCCATATATATCAATCTATTAGTAGACATTAAGAGTCTACTTTTTTCATACAATTAAGTATGAAAAAGATTATTATTTTATTAATTATATTAATTCCAATTAATGTTAAAGCGATATCTGCTAGTAGTTATATAGTAATGGATACAGATACTACCAGAGTTTTAGAAGGATCAAATATTCATAAAAAATCTTTAATCGCATCAATTACTAAAATAATGACTGCTATGGTAGTTATTAATAATACTGAAAATTTAAACGTCAAAAAAGAAATGCCAGAAGAAATTTTAAAAAGCTATGGCAGCGGTATTTATATATCGGTAAAAGAAAAATTAACAACAAAAGAATTACTATATGGTCTTATGCTTAGAAGTGGTAATGATGCTGCTATTGCTCTTGCTGTTTTAACTGCTGGATCTATGGAAGGCTTTAGTAAACTTATGAATGAAACCGCTAATTTTCTTAATATGAATGATTCAAGTTTTATTAATAGTCATGGATTAGAAGAAAAAGATAAAGCAAACATCTCAACAACCTATGATATGGCATTATTATCCTCATACGCAATCAAAAATAACGTTTATAAGGAAATAACCGGAACAAAAGAAATAACCGTTAAAAGCGATATAAAGACCTATTTATGGCATAATAAAAATAGATTATTAAAAGAATATAAATATTGTAATGGAGGAAAAACTGGTTTTACTGAAAAAGCCCGAAGAACCTTAGTTACAAATGCATCAAAAAACAAAGTAAATCTAACAGTCGTAACCTTTAATGATGGTAATGACTTTAATGATCATAAAGAATTATACGAAAAATATTTTAAAAAACTTAAAAACTATAAAATAGTTAAAAAAGGCAAAATCAAAACTAACATAGATAATACCTACATAGAAGAATCATTTAATATGTCTTTAACTAAAGAAGAAAGAAAAAATATTAAAGTAAACATTAATTATTACGACACTAATGTAACAAATATTATTGGTAACTTAACAGTTACATTAAATAAGAAGGAATATTTTAAAACCAATATTATCAAAAAAGAAAATGTTAAACCAAAAGAAACATTTTTCCAAAAACTAAAAAGAAAGATTTTAAATTTATGGTAGATCATATTTGGGGAATATTTATTATTATCGGTATTACTTATAGTTTTATAACTGGTAATATTCATGAAATAAATACTGAAATTATTAATGCAGGCACAGATTCTATAAATCTTATTTTAAGTTTATTACCATTATTAATTATCTGGATGGGACTTATGCAAATCGCTGAAAAGAGTGGTTTAATTCAAAAAATTGCCAAATTAATGACACCATTATTATCAAAATTATTTCCAACTATTCCTAAAAATCATGAATCTATTGGCTACATTGCTAGTAACATAGCTGTCAACATGGCAGGTCTTGGAAGTGCTGCGACACCATTTGGTCTAAAAGCTATGGAAAAGTTACAAGAATTAAATGATGACAAAAAAAGAGCATCTACTCCTATGATAACTTTTTTAGTCTTAAATACTGCTGGTGTTACCATTGTTCCTACTACAATCATTGCCTTAAGACATGCTGCTGGAAGTTTAAATCCCACATCAGTTTTACCAACCTGTATCCTTGCCACAACAGTCTCAACAATCGCTGGTTTAACACTTGATTACTTTATAAGGAGCAAAAATGGAAACAAGTAGTTTTATTATTTTACCAATCATAGTTTTAACTATAATAATCTATGGTTTTAAACACAAAATAAATATCTATGATGAATTTCTAATTGGTGTTAAAGAAGGTATAATAACTACTTTTAAAATAATTCCTAATTTAGTAGCTATGATTTTTGCAGTTAATATTCTAGTTAAAAGTAATATCATAAGTGATATATTCTCATTTTTAACCCCATATTTAACAAAATTTGACTTAACAAGTGACATAATCCCAATGTGTTTTCTAAGAAGTGTTTCTGGAAATAGTACTCTAGCCTTAATGGTTAATATTTTTAATAAATATGGACCAGACTCTATAATGGGACTTTTAGCTAGTACCATTCAAGGATCATCAGATACAACCCTTTATGTAATTGCTCTATACTTTGGAAGTGTAGGAATAACCAAAAGTAGATATGCACTTCCAGCTGGATTATTTGCTGATTTATTTGGTATAATTGCCTCATTTATCTTAATATATTTATTTTTCTAAAATCACCTAAAATATGTTAAAATACTAATAGGTGATTTTTTATGGAAAGATTGCAAAAAGTAATCGCACAATCAGGATATTGTTCAAGAAGAAAAGCAGAAGAATTTATAAAACAAGGCAAAGTATATGTTAATGGTGAAAAAGTAACTGAATTAGGAACCAAAGTAAATGCAAATGATGACATTGTTGTTAATAAAGTTCATTTATCAAAAGAAGAAAATGTTTACTTTTTATTAAATAAACCTCGAAGCATAATTTGTTCAGTTAAAGATGAACATGATCGTAAAACTGTTGTTGATTTAATCGCAACTGATAAAAGAATATATCCAGTAGGTAGATTAGATTATGATACTACTGGTCTAATAATTTTAACTAACGATGGTAACCTAGCAAATACACTAATGCACCCAACAAATGCTGTACCCAAAAAATATATTGCAAAATTAAATAAATGCATGGCAATAACCGACTATAAAAGATTAAAAGAAGGAATTGAAATAGATGGTATTAAATGTATTCCTAGCAGAGTAAAAATAAAGAAAAACGATACAGAAAAAGATTATTCAATCATTGAAATAACCATTGTCGAAGGAAGAAATCATATTATTAAAAGAGTATTTAATAAACTTGGATACCTAGTAGATAAATTATCTAGAGTAGAGTATGCTTTCTTAAATACTGATAATTTAAAAAGTGGCGATTATCGTAAATTAACTCCAAAGGAAGTAAAAAAACTATATGAATATCATAGTTAAAATTGAATCATATGATCATCAAGGAAGAGGAATATCTCACTATAATAACAAGGTAATGTTTATACCTAATGCTTTATTAAATGAAGAACTTGAAGTAAAAATAATTGAAGAAAAAAAGAATTATTTAATCGGAAATATAACTAAAATAATTACTCCATCACCATTAAGAATAACTCCTAAATGTCCTTACTATGATAAATGTGGTGGTTGTAACTTCTTACATATCAATCATCAAGAAGAACTAAATATCAAAAAAGACATCTTAATCAATATTTTTAATAAATATGCTAAACTAACTATTAATCCCCAAATAATAAACTCACCTAAAGAGTTTAATTATCGTAATAAAATTGAATTAAAAATAGATAATTATAATTGGGGCTATTATAATGAAAAAACTCATAATATTGTTAAAATAGATAAATGCTTATTAGCAAAAGAATCTATAAATAAAATTATTTCATCAAAAGAACTATTCAAAATCAAACATGGAGACATAATCATAAGATCAAACTATAATGATGAAATATTAATTAAAATAAATACTAAAGATTCTTATAAAATAGATATTGATACTCTAACCAAAAATAATAAAATAGTAGGTATCATAGTTAATAATAAAATAATCTATGGCGAAGATAATTATATAGAAATAATAGATAAGTATTTATATAAAGTAAATATTAATTCATTCTTTCAAATAAATATAGACATCTTAAAAGAAGTATTTAAAATCATATCAAAAGAAAAATATGAGCATATTGTAGATTTATATTGTGGAGTAGGAACTTTAGGTATCCCAATGCAAAAAGATAAATTATATGGTATTGAAATAGTTCCAGAAGCAATTAAAGATGCTATAACTAACTCTAAAATGAATAAACAAAACAATTATTATCTTCTAGGTGATTCAACAAACCTTAACAAAATAAAAGATGAAATAGATTGTATTATTGTAGATCCTCCAAGAAGTGGACTAAATAACGAAACGTTATCTTCATTATTAAACTATAAACCTCAAAATCTAATTTATATGAGCTGCAATCCTTTAACTCTAGCTAGAGATATTAATAATCTAAAAGAATATTATAACCTAAAAGAAATATATCTTTTAGACATGTTTCCAAGAACTAAACACATGGAAACAATATGTATTTTAAAAAGAAACTAACTTTCCTTCATTGTTCAAAGAATAACAATTTGTTATAATAAAAATGTATTAATTAGGTTGCTAAAAATTAATATGACAATTAGAACGACTAGGGTTTATAAGATTAAGCAACTGATCTTATATGCATATATGCGGAGATATACTTTTAAGTATGTCTCTTTTTTTATTTTAGAAAGGAAGAATTATGAATGAATTACAAGAAGAAAAACAAATAGATAATTTAATTTATGAGATAAGAGGAATAGAAGTTATGTTAGATTCTGATTTAGCAAAATTATATGAATGTGCTAATGGGACCAAAACTATTAATCAAGCTGTAAAAAGACATATCAAAAAATTTCCAGAAAGATATATGTTTCAATTAACTAAAGAAGAATATATTAAGTTAAGGTCACAATCTGGGACCTTAGAAGTTGACGGAGTAGGAAAACATAGTAAATATTTACCTCATGTATTTACTGAACAAGGTGTTGCTATGCTAGCTACAGTTCTTCATACAAAAGTTGCTGATGAAGTAAGCATGAAAATTATAGATGCTTTTGTTTACATGCGAAAATATTTATCAGCCAATAATAAAAATAATATTTTAGTAAATCATGAAGAAAGAATATTAAAATTAGAAGAGTCACTTAATAAATTTTCTAGTAAACAAAGTTCAATAATATATGAAGGAAAAATATATGATGCAAATAGTATCCTACTAGATATTTTAAATGATGCAAACGAAGAAATAATAATTATTGATAACTACATAAACAAAGAATTATTAGACCTATTAAAAGACATAAATACTAAAATAATAATGATATCTAAAAACTTTAATGAAGAATTAATAAAAAAATATAAATCTCAATATAAAAATATATGTTTCATAGATAATAATCCATTTCATGATAGATATATCATAATAGATAAAAAAGAAGTGTACATAAGTGGAATGTCCCTAAAAGATATCGGTAAAAAATATAGTTATATCAATAAAATAAATGAAGAAATTTTTATCAAAGAATTACTAAAAAGAATAAATGATGTGATACAATAAAAATATAGAAAAAAGGCTAATATGAAAACAATATATTTAATTAGACATTCAGCTCCGTTTATTGAAATTGACAATTATAGTGATTACAAAAATGTTTCTTGGGATGACTATAACAGAAATATGATTTTATCAAGTGAAGGTGAGGAAAAAGCTAAAAAATTATGTGATGTATCTGAACTAAATAATATCGATGCAATTTATTCAAGCGATTCTTATAGAGCAATTGGTACAGCCAAATATCTAGCAGAAAAGAATAATTTGAAAATTAAGTTAGATAAAAGAATCGATGAAAGAAAATTAGGCTGTGATAAAGTATCAGAATTACCAGATAATTTTTCAGCTAATTCATTTACAAATAAAGATTTAAAATTTAAAACCGGAGAATCATTAAGTGATGTAGATAAACGTTTTCAAGAATTTTTAAATGAAATGCTAAATGGCAAAGATCACAAAATAGTTTTAGTTATTCATGGAATGATTTTAATGTCTTATCTACAAACAATGTGTAATTTTGAATTTAATGGTAATACTTTTAATATTACATTTAATAATAAAGAAGTAATAAATAGAAGATTCAATAACCCCGATGTATTTAAAATAGATTATGACGATAATAATCAAGTGATTTCTGTAACCAATATAGAATTATAACGAAGGAAATAATCAATTTCCTTTTTTGTTAAAATAATTTGCGCCACTTACAAAACTATTTTATAGAGTATTTTCTCTAAAAATATATAATTAGACTAGAAAGGAGAACAAAATGATAGGTAAAAAATTATTAGAGCTTAGAAAGAAAAAGAATCTTAGTCAAGAAGAACTTGCTGAAAAAGTAGTAGTATCTAGACAACTATATCAAATTGGGAATTAGGTGAAACAATTCGTGATTTAAAACAAGCTGGTGAACTATCTAAAATCTTAAATACTTCATTAGATGAACTTGTTGGTAACTAAAATATCCTTCTAGAAAGAGTAATCAACACCGAAAACAATTCTAATATTATTATAAGAAGATTAACAAAAATAACTGGAATAACTTAGGCTTAATATTATTTTTTATTGCAGTAGTAATAACATTTTCAATTATTTTTAAAAACTACTATGTAGCCGAACCAACTGCTACTGGTGAAGTAAGAACTTGTTATTATAATAATAAAATGATTCCCATAACCGTAATTAAGAATAGTAAAGCCAAAAAATTATCTATTGAACCAAAAGATTCTGAATTTAACCAAATATTCGATGTTTCTAAATATGATTATGCCGCAAGATTACTACAAGATATTGTAGATTATATTGAATCAAAAGGTGGAGCTTGTACATAATAAAACTACCAAAATAACTTTATAAATGATATAATGTTGTTAATAATAATATAGGGTGGTTTTATGAAAGAAAAAGAACGTAGTTCAAATTATGAATTAATGAGAATAATATCAATGATTATGATAGTTACTGGACATTTAATTACCCATGGTAATATGTTAAATAACTGTACCAATATGGCAATTAAACGTATACTAGAATTTATCTTTGATACATTAGTTATTCACGTTAATTCTTTTATTTTGCTAACAGGATATTTTCAATCAACCAATAAATTTAAACAATCAAAATTATGGTCACTAATAAACTCTAGTTTATTTTATCGAGTAGGCATAATGCTAGGACTTTTCCTATTATTTAATGTTTCATTTGATAAAGCAACTATAATAAGAAAACTATTTATTCTAAACTTAGATGAATATTGGTTTATAAAACTATATATATTTATTTATATATTAAGTCCATTCTTAAATATACTAATTTCCAAGTTAGAACAAAAACAATATAACTATTTATTAATAATTATGTTTACATTGTTTAGTGTCTTACCTTATTTAACTGGATGTAAAGCATTTGATAATAATGGATACACTTTATATAATTTCATATTCTTATATTTAATTGGAGCATATATTAGAAAATATCCAATCAAAGAGTGGTATATCTTTAAAAAAATCCCAGATAACCTATATAAGATATTATTATACTTATCATTTATTTTTATCATAATTATCAATTTTAGTATAGAACAAACCACAAATATAATGCGTACCTATAGTCCTGTATATAACGAAATATTTGGTGGAATCTATAATATGACCAGAGCTTATAGTAATCCTTTTGTAATTATCCAAACAGTAATATACTTTAGTATCTTTAGTACTCTAAATATTAAAAGTAATTTTATCAACAAATTATCTAAATTAACAATGGGAGTTTATTTAATTCATGATAATAGTATGATTAGATATCGTATTTATAATGTCTTTAAAATTACCCCAAGTATTCAAAATTCTTATCAAGTACTTCTGTATTTAATTATCGTAACTGTAATTATATATGCCGTATGCTCTATAGTTGAATACATAAGACAGCTAATATTTAAAATAATCTACAATTTTAAAATATCTCAAAAAATAAGAAAAAAGTATTATGGATTTTTAGAAAATTGTAAAGTATAATTGGTGTATATGCAAATATTTATTATTCTTGTTATAATTTCCTTTTCATACGTTATAATTAATTTCATCTTAGATTCAAAAGCTACTCCTACAACTAGTAAAGCTACTTTAATCAAAAAGAAATTGAATCATTAGTAGATGCTAATGGAGTTCTAACTGAAAATTATTTATTAACATTTAAAAATGAAAATAATGAAACAAAAAGATACTCAGTAAGTTATAAAATATATAAAAACTTAAATGAAAATTAAAACGGTGTATTAACAGTAAAAAGAAAAAGATTTGTAAGTTTTGACCCAGATAAAAGATAGATTTAATCTATCTTTTTATGTTATACTATTTAAGAAAAAAGGAGAAATAACTATGCGTTATAATACAGTAAAAAATGCTAATCAAATATTAGAAAAAAGTTCTTATTTAATTAAGAAACCAGAAAATTATAAAAATAAATGGAAAGATGTCTTTGGTAATAACAATCCAATTTGTTTAGAACTAGGTATGGGTAGAGGAAGTTTTATTATTGAAATGGCTAAATCTCATCCTAATATAAATTACATTGGATTAGAATTAGATGAAAATCAAACTGCTACTGCAATTACCAATATAAAAGAACAAAAAATTCCTAACTTAAAAATAATTTGTGCTAATGCTCAAGATATTATTAATATGTTTGGTAAAGAAATTGATACTATTTACTTAACATTCTCTGAACCTTGGCCTAAAAAACAAGACGAGAAAAAAAGATTCACCTCAATTAATTATTTAAGATTATATGATCGTATCTTTAAAAAGAAAAAACATATTATTTTAAAAACTGATAATAAAATATTATTTGCTTCAGCCTTAGAAAGCTTATCAGAATATTGGTATACATTTACAAAAGTAAGCCTTGATTTACATCATGATGAAAGAAATATTGAAAATATAATGACAGATTTTGAAAAACAATATTATAAAGAAAATCGTCCAATATTTTATGTTGATGCTAAATTCGAAGATTAACATTGACAATACATTTGTTCGTTAGTATAATTTGCTTAGGTGATAGACATGATTTATTTGAAAAACTTTAAACTACCAAACAATGAAACGGAAAGTAATATAAGAGATCCAAGACAAATATATAATGGTAATTACTATCCGTTGGGATTATTTTCAAGTAAAGAACTAACTAATATAGATTTTGAAAATATAACTATTTTTTATGGAACAAATGGAAGCGGAAAAACAACTCTTTTAAATGTCATTTCCAATAAATTAAATGCAAGTCGTAATAATGGTATCAATAAAGGAACAAATTTTGATAATTATGTAAGTGTTTGCAAATTTGAAATGGCAAATAATAAACCAGCGGAAATCAAAGTAGTTAGTAGTGATGATGTTTTTGATTATCTTTTAGACATAAGATCAATTAACAATCACATTAATCGTCGTAAAGATATATTAGGCGAAGAATGGATAAAAAATAAATACACTTCAAGTGATTATTCAATCAATGATTATGAAAAAATAAAAGCTTCTTATGATGCTAGACATCAAACCCAATCAGCATACATTCGTAATAGATTAAGTAATAATCTTGTTGAACAATCCAACGGCGAATCAGCATTAATGTTTTGGGAAAGAGAAATTAAAGAAAATGCTATCTATCTATTAGATGAACCAGAAAACAGTCTATCTGCTGATAATCAATTAAAATTAAAACAATTTATTGAAGATTCAGCTAGATTTTATAATTGTCAATTTATAATTTCCACCCATTCACCATTTTTATTAAATCTATTAGAAGCAAAAATCTATAATTTAGATCAAACTCCAGTATCTATTCAAAAATGGTCAGAATTACCTAATATGAAATTATATTATGAATTCTTTAAAGAAAGAAAAGATGAATTTGAAAATGAAAACTAAAAAATTAACCATTGCCTTTGAAGATAAAAATTTACTTATAGTTGATAAACCAGCTAAACTATTAACTATTGGAACTACCAAAGAGAAAGAGCGAACTCTTTATCACGAAGTTTTAACATATCTTCATAAGAAAAATCAAAAAGCATTTATCGTAAATCGTATTGATAAAGATACCAGTGGATTAGTCGTATTTGCTAAAAATGAAGAAACCAAAAATAAAATGCAAGATAACTGGTCAAAAGTTATTAGAAAATACTATGCAGTTTGTGAAGGAAAAATAAAGAATAAAGGTATAATTGAAGAGTATCTTACTGAAGATAAAAATTTAAATGTATATGCTACAACTAAAGATAAAGGAAAACTTGCTATTACTAAATATAATCCTCTTAAACTAACTAGTACTTATACACTTTTAGATATAGAAATTCTAACAGGACGAAAGAATCAAATAAGAGTAGGTTTATCAAATTTAAAACATCCGATTATTGGTGATAAAAAATACAACTCAAAAAGAAATCCTATCAGTAGATTAGGTCTTCAAGCTTATTATTTAGAATTTACTCATCCCAAGACTAATCAAAAAGTAATTATAAATATGCCTTTAAACGCATCATTTTCAAAAATATTTACAGAAGGAGAATAAACTCCTTCTTTTTTAAACATAGTCACTTAGTTGTCACATTATATTAAGTATAATTAAATCATGAAGAAAGGAAGATTCCTATGGAAACGTAAAAGGAAAATATACAGAATTTATCATAAAATATTTTAAATAAAAGATATTACCCTAAAGTAATATCTAGAAACATCATAATTATAAATCCAAGTACAAAGTAAAGAGCCATATGCTCTTTTTTTTCATTTGACATAGCTTCAGGAATTAACTCTACTATAATAACATAAAGCATGGCACCAGCGGCAAATGCTAATAATATTGGCATAATAATCGGATACTTCATAACAATTAAAGCACCTAAAACAGCACCAATTGGTTCAACAATAGCAGACAAAGCCCCAATTAAGAATGATTTAAATTTAGAATAACCATCTCGGTAAAGGGGAAAACTTATAGCAGAACCTTCTGGAAAGTTTTGTAAACCTATACCAATAGCCAGAGATATTGCACTCATTAAAGCATCACCATTACATGCGGAACCAAATGCGATGCCTACAGCCATACCCTCGGGAATATTATGAATAGTCATAGATAGAATTAAATTATTTGTTTTACTTTTTTTACCACATCTCATTTGTAACTTATCACATAAGAATAACACAATACAACCTAAAACAATTCCTAAAGAACAAATAATACCAGGAGATATCATAATTTCATTTGCCTTATCAATCGAAGGATTAATTAATGAAAAAAAAGAGGAGGCAAGCATAATGCCAGCAGATATACTTAATAATTTATCCATAAAAGATTTATTTATACTTTTACACATAAATATTAAAGCAGACCCCATAGTCGTTAAACTAAAAGTTATAATTCCAGCTATTAAGGATTGTATAATTGGATTTAATTCATAAAAAAAACTTATCATACTATATAATATGATAAGTTAAAATTTATGTTAATTATCCTTAACTTCCATAATTACCGGTAATATAATTGGTCTTCTACCAGTAAGATCATTTATAAATGGACTTAACTCTAAAATAATTTGATTCTTTAAATCAATATAATTATAACCAGTCTTTAAAGACTTAGAAACTATATCAGATACCTTTTCTTCAATTTTATTAATAAGTTCAGCATTCTCATTAACCAAAACAAATCCTCTTGTTGTAATATTAGGTTTAATTAATAATTCTCTTGTATTAGGATTAATATTAATAATTGTAACTAATATTCCATCATGACTCATTAATTGACGATCTTTAATAACAATTGAACCAATATCACCAATTCTTGAACCATCAACATAAACATCACCAGAATGAACTCTTTTACCAATTCTAGCTCCATCTTTAGTTAATTCAACAGTATCACCATTTTTACAAATAAAGATATTTTCTTTAGGAATATCACAATCAACTGCTAAGTCAGCATGAGTTTTAAGCATTCTATATTCACCGTGAACAGGCATAAAATATTCAGGCTTAATAATTCTAAGCATCCATTTTAATTCTTCTTGTTTAGCATGTCCAGAAGTATGAATATCAGATAATTGTGAATTAGTATAAACTTTTACACCCTTTAAATATAACTTATTAATAATTCTATTTATAGATGCCTTATTACCAGGAATAGGACTAGAAGAAAATACAACAATATCATCAGGTAATAAAGTAATTTGTTTATGAGTACCATTTGCAATTCTAGACAAAGCAGCTAAAGGTTCACCTTGAGAACCAGTACATAAAATACAAATTTCATTTTTCTTTAAATCTTTAGCTTCATTAGGTTCAATAAAGATAGTTTTATCAGTAATTAAATTATTTTTAATTGCTATTTCTTTAGCATTTTCCATTGAACGACCAAAAGTAACTATCTTACGATTATTCTTACGACAAGTTTCTACTATATGCTTAATTCTATAAATATTAGAAGCAAATGTTGCAATAATAATTCTTGAAGTATGTCTTGCAAATACATCAGATAAAGCTTCATCAACTAAACTTTCACTATTAGAGTAACCTGGAGAACAAGCATTGGTACTATCACTTAAAAGTAATTTAACTCCATTTTGACCTAAAGCTGCCATCTTATGAATTTCTGCCATTGGTCCAATTGGTGTTAAGTCAAATTTAAAATCTCCAGTTTCAAATATAGTTCCATTTGGAGTCTTAATTACAATTGCATAACTACCTGGAATAGAGTGAGTAGTTCCAACAAAAGATACTTCAAAATATTTATATTTAAAATGACTATCTTTATCAAATTCTACTAAATTATTATATCCAATATTTCTATCCACAAATTTCTTTTGAATTAAATCACAAGCAATTTTAGAAGCGTAAATAACTGGAATATTAATATTTTGTAATAAAAATGTAATACCTCCAATATGATCCTCATGACCATGGGTAATAAATAATGCTTTAATCTTATCTTGATGTTGTTTTAAATAAGTAACATCTTGAATAACATAATCTATACCTAATAATTCATCTTCAGGAAACATAACTCCTGCATCAATAATAATAATTTCATCTTTATGTTCAATAACATACATGTTTTTACCGACTTCACCAAGTCCACCTAACGCAAAAACACTAGTAACATCTTCACTTTTCATTTAAATTCCTCCTTAAAAAATAATTAAATTAAAGTTCTTTTGGCTAACTAATTATAATATATTTTAAAAAAAAATTCAAGTTCAATATTTTTAATCATTTTAATTCAAAATAAAAAGTAACAAAAATGTTACTAATTATTTAAACCAACTTAATATTTTATTTTTTACTGATTTATAAATTTTGTTAATAGTAGAACCTATTCCTGTATGAGTTTCATGATTAACTTCATCTTCAACATCATCCATAATTTTGTCTAAATTTTCAACACCTTTTTCAGCATTATCTTCTAAATATTCTTTTCCATCTTCCATATGATCTTCGAAATATTCTTTACCTTCAGTAAAATGATCTTCTAAATATTTTTTTCCTTCTGCAACTCTTTGTTCAATCATCTCTGTATGATTTTGGACTTTATCTACAACAGTTGTATTTTGAGTTTGAGCAAATGAGAATAAAGCAGCGATTGTTAATAAATTCATAATTTCCTCCTTATTGCTCTTTCAAGCATTGTCGTAATTATAACATACTTTATCCGTTTTTTCCACAGTTTTTTAATTGTGTTAATTATCTCTAGAAATTTTACTAATTTTTTACAGTTTAATAAGTTTTCTCAAAATTAAAGTTTTAAAATATAAAAATTACTAAATAATTCTATATATCCACAAAAAAGTAACACTTTTCCACAATAATAAAAATTAAAAAGGAATTTTCTCTTTAATATACAACATAACAAGTAGGAGGGTAAAATGAAAAAATATTTATTAATCATGTTATTATTAATTCCCATTAAAATTAATGCAGAAATATTATTAACAGATTATTATCTAAAAGAATCAAATATTAAAGAATATAAAGAGGAAACTGAGTATCTTAAAAGAACTGAAATAATAAAATACAATAATTATTATATAGATAGAATTGATCTTGGCTATCATAAACTAGATGAAGTTAATGATAACTATGATTTAAATGATTATATTGAAAAAGCAAGTTATATTATTAATGAAAATAATAACTATATATCTAATGTCATTCAAAAAAATATTAAAGTTAAATATATTAGATTTGATAACTTTAATAATAATATTTTAGAATCTATTAAATTCTTTAAGAATAATGAAGAAATAAAATTTAACTATGTTCAAACTAACTACATAATTGGTAATAAGTTAGATTCTAACACAGCATTTGTTGTTGAATTAGATGAATTAATTAATCTAGAATCATTATCAATAAATTTAACCTTTAAAGATAATAAAACAAATAAAATAACATTTAATCTAGGTATTTATAACGAATTAAATTATGCTTGGAATATCGAACCTGACATAATTCAAATAAATACTAATTATAATGGTAATCTAAATCTTAATTTTTTAAATCAAAATAAATATCAAGAACTATTAAATAATCTTAATTCTTCTAATTTAAATAATAATATTTCTTATTCTATAGTCACTGAAAAATTATATCGATTATATGAACCTGTAAAAGTATATTTAAGTAATTATACCGAAAAACCATTACCTAATTGTATCCATGATTTAAATGACTATAAAAAGTATTATACATATTACGAACGTTATTATATTGAAATAAAAGATGATGTAACTAGTAATGAAAATATAATCTTAAATACTAACATTCCATTAAATGAAATAGAAGTAATAAATAAAGAAGATTTTATAATATTAAAATACAAACACGATACGTTCTATAAAAAAATAAATAAACCTAAAGAAGAAAATAATTCAAAAAACATAGTTAAAGTAGTTAATAAACAACCTACAACTAAAAAGAATAATTATATACCATCAACAACCAAAGAAGTAATAACTACAACTAAAAATATCATTCAAGATCAACCTAAAGAAAAACATATATCCTATATATACTTATTGTTAATTCCTATTTTAATCATTCTTTACATTTTTATACGCAAAAATAAAATCTAGTTTTGTCGAACTTGTTTAAAATTAATCATAATCTACTTATATTATGAATGAAGGGAGAAATAATGTTAAAAATTAATTTAGAATTTCGCAAAGGTATTTTGTTTATAAGATTAAAAGGTAATTTAAACCAATTAACTTATCAAAGTATGAAAGATTATCTTATTCCTATCATTAAAGATAATGGAATAAAATATATTGTTTTCAACTTAGCGTATTTAAAATCAATTGATGGTTATGGAAAAGAAAGTATAAAAGAAGTAATTTTTTATGCTAAACAAAATCAAGGTACTGGATTAATTTGTAATAGTAAAGTATCTTTTGATAAACCATATAAAATGATTGAAAATGAATTAAAAGCATTAAAATATATAACAATTTAGGTGATAAAAAATGGATGAAACAGAGCTGATTCAAAAATATGAAGCACTAATATTTAAAATAGCAAAAAAATTTTATAATGTAGAATTATCAGATTTATATCAAGCAGGATGTATTGGTTTAATTAAAGCATATCGCAAATATGAAGCTGAAAAGGGGAGTAGCTTTATAAATTATGCTTATATGCATATCTTTGGGGAAATGCATGAGTTAGCTAATAAAAGTAGAGATATTCAGCTTAATAAAGCTTATTTAAATGCATATAAAAGAATTAAAGCATCAGAAACAAAATTATATGAACTATTAGGTAGAAAACCAAGTTTAACTGAAATAAGTTTAGATACCAATATTCCTGAAGATATGATTTCTGAAGTAATTATTTTAACAAGTCAAATGTTAAGTATTGAAGAAGAATATCAAACATTAAATGGTGATTCCGTTGCCATTAAAGATTGTATAGGTCAAGAAGAAGATATCGATAGTCAAATATTAATAGATGATTCTCTAAATAATTTAGAACCTCTTGAACAAGACGTTATTAAAATAAGATATTTTAATGATTTAACTCAAACAGAAACTGCTAAAGTATTAGGTATTAGTCAAGTAAAAGTATCTAGATTAGAAACTAAAGGAAAACAAAAGATAAAAGAGTATATTGCTGCATAAAATGTCTATACTAAAACTAGTGATATTATGAAAAATAAAAAAGAATATTTAAGGTTAGTAAAAAAACTAACTCCTAAACCCAATAAAAAAGTAGATTACACACGTGCTTTCCTAATGGGAGGAACAATTGGTTTTTTAGGTGAAGGAATTAAAATAATTTTAATGACATATTGTGATTTATCTAAAGATATGGCTACTAATTATGTTTTATTAATTACCATATTTATTGCTTGTTTATTAACTGGTCTAGGATTTTTCGATAATTTAGTTTCTAAATATAAATCGGGAATCATTGTTCCTATAACCGGATTTGCTCATTCTATAATGGCAAGTATCTTAGATTATAAACATGATGGAATGATTACCGGCATCGGTTCAAATTATTTTAAATTAGCTGGAAGCGTATTAGCTTACGGTATCATAAGCGCCTTCGTAATGGCTTTAGTAAAGGTGATATTTAATGTTTGATTTTAAAAATGTATATATAAATAATTGGTTTAGTATTATCGGACCCTTAGAAGCAAATTCGAATAATTTAAAAAATGTTGATTTAGTCATGAATGATTATTATTATGGAGAAAAAACCATTGAAAAAGCTGAAATAAAAATGCAAGACATAATAATAAATTATTTATGTAAAGTATCTAAACCTGATATAGTTTTAGGAAGTGATTTAATAAATCAATTATCTACAACCAACATGGCTCTTAGAAACAAGAAATTACCTTATCTAGGAATATATTCAGCATGTGCTTCTAGTATCGGAGCACTTATAACTTTAGGTACATTTATTGACTCTAAAAAAATAAAAGAAGGTTTATTTATTACTAGTTCACATAATTTAACTGCTGAAAAGCAATTTAGATTTCCTGTTGAATATGGAATACCAAAACCAGAAAGAAGTACCTTCACGACAACTGGTTGCATCGGTCTATCTCTAAGTAAAAAAAAATCTAATATTAAATTAATAAATGGAACTATAGGTAATGTTATAGATTCTCAAGTAACAGATGTTTATAATATGGGTGCAGTAATGGCCCCAAGCACTGTAGATACATTCCTAAGACATCTCGAATTAACTAAAACATCTCCATCAGATTATGATTTAATTTTAACTGGAGATTTAGGTAAAGTAGGAGCCGATATTTTCATCGAATTATTAAAAGAAAAAAATATAAAATTAAAAAACTATAAAGATGCTGGAACTATTATGTATTCAAATAAGGAATATTCAGGAGCAAGTGGGCCAACCGTTTTACCATTAGTGTTATTTAACAATATTATTTATAATAAAAAATATAAAAAAATATTATTATTAGCCACTGGGTCACTTCATTCAAGCATTATAGTTAATCAACATAATACATTACCTTCAATAACTCATGCCTTAACAATCGAGGTGATAAAATGACATTATTATATTCCTTCTTATTTTGTGGATTCATTTGTTTACTAGGTCAAATAATTTTAGATAATACTAAATTAACTCCAGGACATTTAACAAGTATATTTGTTGTTATAGGATCCGTTTTAGGAGCATTCGGAATATACGATAAAATAGTTAAACAAGTCGGAATGGGAGCCACCTTACCAATCACATCATTTGGTAATACATTAGTTAAAAACTCCTACATAGGCTATTTAAAAGAAGGCCTAATTGGATTATTTTCGGGAATGCTTCAAGGTGTTTCTTTAGGAATTGTTTCTGCAATCGTATTTTCCTTCATAATAATGATATTTACTAAATTAAAAGACTAAAAAAGTGCTATTTAAGCACTTTTTTTAATACCTTACCAATTATATAAATAACTACAATACTAAGAAGTATATAAGTAAAATAATTAAGTAAGAAAGTAGTTGTCTTATAACTATTAATTAAATATTTAGCAGCCACAAATACCACAATGCCATATACACCAAATAGTACATAATAATTAAAATCTTCTTTTATATTAATACTAGCTAATGAAGTTATATTATATATTGTAATAATCCAAATCATAAATAATATATTCTCAATATTTTCAATCGATTTAAGTAAAGAAATCTTTTTAAATACCATATATTCTGGATATCTATATATTTTAGCAATATCTACACCCAAATTACCTAATGTACAAATAATAATTATATAAATAGTCACACTAGCTAATAAATAATTCTTATAATTAAGTTTCTCTTTAGCATTTGGAAGTAAAACCAAAGGAGTCGTACTTAACAAAGCCATATCTACTCCAGATAAAATTATCTTACTAAAACTATTAGTTTTAATTGGTAAAAAATAATCAATATTTATCGAAGGAATAAGTACTAAAGCTGCGACCAAAAATAATAACATAAACACAATAATAAGAATACTAGATGTCTTAAACAATGCTTCTTTACCTTTATAAACAGTATATATAAGTAGAGCATACCCAGGAATCATAATAATCAAATTAGGAGTCTTAGACAAATAAATAGAACCAACTAACTTATTAAAAATCAGAGTACCAAGTAATAAAAATATTGTATTAATAATTAAAGAACAATACTTATTACTCTTATTAGGTAATTTTTTAAACAAGAAGATAATAAATAATCCTAAAATAGTTCCAATAATCATCGATATCCATACATCAGAACCAACATCTCTAATCATTTTTGAAATTCCAATTCCCATAAAGAGGGGAAAAGCTAACAAATAAGCTAAACATTGATATTCTAAATTATTTATTTTTTTCATGAACATCTCCTATAGATTCAAATATTAACCCCTTACGATCTAAAGTAACATTTACATCAATATCATAATTTAAATCTTTAATACTTTCTATTTTCTTCTTAGTTTTATTATATATAACTTTTTTAAACCCTAATACATCCGCATCTTTTTCCTTAATTAATCTAACAAATTCATCACAATCATCTTTAATATTTAACTTAATAATTTTAATTAAATTCTGCACATTTTTTTCATTTTTT
Organism: bacterium; assembly: GCA_022779465.1. Lineage (GTDB taxonomy): Bacteria > Bacillota_I > Bacilli_A > RF39 > UBA660 > CAG-533. Next base: position 20,272 of record JALFTB010000036.1, on the reverse strand, counting down.
AAATCGATACTTTCAATCTCATCCAAATTCCCATTAATATTTAATTTAATAAAAATTTTATTATTTTTATAATCAAACTTAACTTTATAATCAAATGCTTTAAAAACAACCTGATGATTATGATATTCATTATTAAATAAGTATAAAGCTTCAGTTTTGTTTAATAAATTATATATATTAGACTTATTAAAATCTAATTTTTCCACAATCTTATTTCCGTTAAATATTACCGCTTGATTAATAATATAAGCACCATCTTGAATAACACCATAAGGCAAAATCAAATCTTTCATGTCACTTAAATAACTTTCTAAAAAGTCATAATATTTAACATTAACAATATTATTAAAATAACTTTCAATCATTTGCTTAATATATTGTCCGACAATTTTATCTTTTTTCTTAATATTTAAAATAGTTTCATCGATATTATCATCAACTAAAGTCTTGAAATTAACACCAACATTATTATCTCGTGTTAAATAATCAATAATACTATCTAATTTATTATTAATTGCATCCTGACTTAAAACCAGCATTTCTAAATCTACAAAATATAATATTTTATTCATTCCAAAAGAAGTATTTTGAATAGCTGAATCTAAAGATTTACCTTTACCTTTATATATAAGAGATTTGTTATCTTCATCTTTAATATTTTCCCTAATCTCTAATGTAATAATGTAATCATCGTCTTTATAATCAATTGCAATCATTGTTACAACCGCCAGTTCATCTAATTCAATATAGTTATAACAACCACTAAGTAATAAACAACATAATATAATAAAAATCTTCTTCATAATTATCTTTGCTTTCTAATGTTATCAGTTAAATATTTACTTCTTTTATTATCATTTTTCTTTTTAACTTTTATTAAAGTATCCTTTAAATATGCAAAATCAAAAGGTGCCACTGGAAACGTATAATCTAAATTAAATGAATTATACGAACATAAATCAACGATTAAAAATATAAATCCAATCGCAACTCCAAATAATCCCCAAAACGAAGCTATTGCCAAACAAATAAATCGCCAAATTCTAATTGCTCCACTTAATTCAACATTACTAAAAATCATACTGGATATAAATGTAAGCGATATTACAATAATTGTTATTGGACTAACTATATTAGCTGAAACAGCAGCATCTCCTAAAATTAAAGCCCCCAATATTGAAATAGATGAACTATAATTATTGGGAAATCTAATATCACTTTCTCTTAACATCTCACAAATAAAAAGCATAAAAAACGCTTCAATGGCAGCTGGAAAGGGGACACCTTGTTTTTGCGTTATAAAAGATGTTAACAAATTAGATGGAATAGTTTCTTGATTATAATTAACCATCGCTACATAAATAGCCGGAGTAAGAATAGTTATAAAAAAACAAATAAGTCTTAAAAACTTTAAAATATTGGCATTATAACTAACTAAATAAGAATCAGATATTGGATTTATAAAATCTGCTAAAACCGCCGGTAAAACAATTGCAAAAGGAGAAGTATCCATTACAACCACAATTTTACCTTCTAAAAGGGCATTAACAATAACATCTGGTCTTTCTGTTAACTTAACAGAAGGAAAAAAACTTTTATCTTCTTTAATCAAATAATGCTTTAACTCACCAGAATCAATAATTGAATCAACATCAATATTTTTAAGAATACTATCAACTCTATCAACAATTTCTTTTCTTGCTATATTATCAATATATAATAAACCAGTACTAGATTTAGAAAATCTGCCTAATTTATATTCTAAAGTTTTTAAATGTTTAGATTTAATTCTTCTCTTAATCAAACCAACATTCTTTTGATAATTTTCTACTAAACTATCTTTAGCACCATATAAATCTTGCTCAATCTCCGGAAAAGAAATCGAACGATCTAAGTCAGCTCTAGTTTCTAAAGCATATATTTTATTAAGATAAATTAATATCGTAAAACCACTATAAATATAAAATTCAATCTCATCACTATTAATTACCTTTATATTAGGAGCAGCCAAAATATTTTTTAAACTTTTTTTATGTACTGGATTAGTTATATTATCTAAAATAAAAGTATTAACCCTGTCACTACTACAAATAGTTTCAATATAAAAAAGATAAACATAAGAAAAATTATATCTAATCTTTCTGGTTATTAAATCCGGAGTATCTTTATAATCATCTAATATCTTATTAATAATCTTCATATAATCACATATTTATTATGCTCAATATTTATTATTTTATTTAACTTTGTTATAATTAACTAAGTAAGGAAGTGACACCTATGGCTATGTTATATAAAAATAAAGCTTTAGACATTAATCAAGAATTATTTACTGATTATTTTAATCTAAATGCTATCTATAACTATGACAAAATAATTATTATTAATGATGAAGAACTAGAAAAAGTATTAAATCAAGAAAAAATTTTAAAACCATTAATAATAAATGATAAATATCCTATATATACATTACTTAACTATCTAAATAATTCATCATCTATATATTTACAAAAAGAATATGGTATTTTAAACCAAGATGAATTAAAAGAATCAATCAAAAATTATTCTAAAACAATCATTGCAAGCAAAGAATTAATAAGTTATCTTAAAGAACTTGATCTTATTAAAGAAGAATATACTCTTAATAAAAATGAATATTTAATTGTTGATAAATATCAAAATAATATCAAAAAAGCTATTAAATAGGAACAAAACACTAAATAAAGTCATAAAATAACTTGACAACATCAAATAAAATGTTATAATACTAGTGTTTAAAAAAGGAAAGCGATGTATCCACATCCACCTGACTAGCAAATAAGCAAGTAGGTAAAAAGCCATGGAGTGAATTGGTTTTAATATGGGTGGATACTAAGCGTATTCACTTTTTTTGATATATGGAGGTGTGTTTGTATAGCAAACGTCAAAAAAGATGACTTACTTATTAATGAACAAATTAAAGTAAGTGAATTAATGGTAATTGGCCCAAATGGAGAACAAATGGGAACTAAGAAATTAGCAGATGCTTTAACATTAGCAAATTATGCTGGTTTAGACTTAGTCTTAATGAGTGGAAATAGCGATAGAGCAGTTGGTAAAATTATGGACTACAATAAATATCGTTATGAAAAACAAAAAAGACAAAAAGAAGCTCTAAAAAATCAAAGAGCTAATAATAAAGATATGAAAGAATATCAATTATCAGTTACCATTGATGTAGGTGATTTCAATACTCGTAAAAAGAATGCTGAAAGTTATTTACAAAAAGGCCATAAAATTAAAGCAACTATTAGATTTAAAGGTCGTCAAATGGCTCATACAGATTTAGGAAAAGAAGTATTAGAAAGATTCGCATCTGAACTATCTGAAAGTAGTGTAATTGAAACAAAACCAAAACTTGAAGGTAGAACAATGACAATGATACTAGCACCCAAAAAATAAGGAAAGAAGGATTTATTATGCCAAAACAAAAAACACATAAAGCAAGTTCAAAAGTTTTAAAGAAAAAGAAAAATGGTACTTTAGTTTATAAAAAATCTGGTGGCAACCATAAAACTGCTAAAGATTCAAGTAAACAAGTAAGACAAAGAAGAAATAAAGGATTATTAGCGAAAGGAGAAGCTAGCAGATTAAAATCTGTTATCTAGGTGGTATAAATGACAAGAGTTAAAGGTGGAGTAGTAGCTAAAAACAGAAGAAGAAAAGTTTTAAAAGCTGCTAAAGGATACTTTGGAAGTAAACATAGATTATATAAAACAGCACAAGAACAAACATTCCACAGTGGTGCATATGCATTTAGAGATCGTAAACAAAATAAACGTAATTTCAGAAAATTATGGATTACAAGAATTAATGCAGCATGCCGTGAAAATAATATTTCATATTCAAAATTTATTAATGGATTAAGCAAAGCTAATATTGAAATCAATAGAAAAATGCTTTCAGAAGTAGCTATCGACAATCCAAAATACTTTACAGAATTAGTTAATATTGCTAACGATGCATTAGCTGGAAAAACAATTAAAGCTGCTGAAGTAAAAGCTGAAACTAAAAAAGAAGAAAAAGTTGAAGTAAAAGAAGAAAAGAAAACAACAACTAAAAAAGCTGCTCCTAAAAAAGAAACAGCTAAAAAAACAACTACAAAGAAAACTACAGCTAAAAAAGAAAACTAAGAACAAGCTGAAAAAAACTGATATTTATTTATCAGTTTTTTTGTTCCATAATTTGATTATAAACTTCTTCAACATCCCTAAGAGGTTGTTTTTCTTTATATGCAGGAATAATATGTAAATGATAATGTTTAATAACTTGCGTAATACCATAATTATTAACTAAAACAAGACCATCAGGATTAAGAGCTTTATATAATAATTTTTTCATATCCTTGGCAACACCATGAATATGAGCAATAGTTTCTCCATCTAATTCTTCAAAATCAGTTATATGTTTTTTAGGTAAAACTAATACATGACCATTAGCATTTGGATTTACATCCATAATAACCTTAACAATATCATCTTCATATAAAGTTCTAGAAGGAATACTACCTTCAATAATCTTACAAAATAAACAATCCATTTTCTTCACCATAATAAATATAACATATATTTGAAAAATGTTAAACATTTGTTATAATACTCTCACGAGGTGATATCATGGAAATCAAAGGCTATAAAGTATTTATTGGTAATCAATCAGATTTTAAAAATAATGCCGGCTTGCAATGTAAAGTAGGCCAAATATTAGAAACAACAAAACCAATTGTTCCCAAACAAAATGGTTATCATTTTGCTAAAAGATTAGAAGATACCTTACGCTTTGGTAATGCTCTTCACGAAGACGTTGTTATTTGCGAAGTAACATCTCTTGGTGATGTAGTTTAATATGAAGATGAATACAACGGCTATTTTGAACTATATGTCACATCAAAACTAAGAATAGATAGAATATTAAATCGTAAAGAAATTATTGAATATGCTGATTCTTTAAATGAATTTCGATTAAGAAGATTTATTCAAACAATGAGACTAACTGACTTAGAAGCCGAATATTTTAGAGGAAGATCATTTACCATTGATAATTATATAGATTATTATCATTATGAAGATACATCCGCTTTTAAAAGACCATATCAGCCATCATATAAATCTAAAAATAGCAAAAAATAATGTACTTTTTCTAGGCTAATGCATACATTAAATTAGAGGAGTGATAAAGATGGCTAATCTAAAAGAAATTGTAACAAAAGCCGTAATTGGTAAAACTAAGAAAAAAAGTAAAGAAGTATATGAAGTTTCTTTAGAAGATAATATCAGTAATGTCTTGGGTTGCTGGATAATTAATCATAATTTTAAAGGCAATAATAAAAACGGAAAAGTTAGTGTAACTGGAAGTTATGACATTAATATTTGGTATTCATATGATAACAATACCAAAACCAATGTAATTGCTAGAACATTTACTTATGAAGATATTATCAATGTTAATCTAAAACAAAATATTACTTTAACAGATGATAATGAAATTATTGTAAGAACCCTAACTGCACCATCAGTATCTGATGTTAAAACTGAAAATAATACAATTAAATTAACTGTTGATAAAGAATTAGGTGTTGAAATAGTAGGTGACACTAAAGTAAGAATTAATGTTGTTGATGATTTCGATGATTATGATGAAGAAATAGATGATAATATTGAAATAAATGAAGATTATTTAAATGGTGTCAACTAAAAAAGGTTGACACTTATTTTCTAATATGATAATATAATTTTATTGAAAAAGGAGGCATTAACATGGCAGTTAAATTAAGATTAAAAAGAATGGGTTCTAAACAAAGACCATTCTATCGTATTGTAGCAGCTGACTCTAGAAGTCCTAGAGATGGTAGATTTATTGAAACAGTTGGAACTTACCAACCAATCTATAAAGAAAACAATGTTACAGTAGACGAAGAAAAAGTATTAAAATGGTTAAACAATGGTGCACAACCAACAGATACTGTTAAAAATATTTTATCTAAAACTGGAGTTTGGGCTAAATATAAAGCTCCAAAAGCTACTGAAACTAAAAAATCTACTAAAAAAGAGGCTTAATAATGCATAAAGAATTAATTGAGTTTACAGAAACATTAGTAAAAGGTTTAGTAAAAGAACCTGACATGGTAAGTATTCAAGAATTTAGTTCAGATGATGAAACAATCATGTTAGAAATAATTGTTCATGAAAGTGATATGGGTGCTATTATAGGTAGAGGTGGTAAAATGGCAAGTGCTATTAGAATCATGATTCAAGCCTATGCATATACTCATAAATTAAACAAAATAAAAATAAATATCGATTCATTTTAATCGATATTTATTTTTTTATTGGTTTATTATTAAGTTCAAATTCCAAAGTATTAAGACCAGTTAACATATCATAAATCTTAGCAGCAGTTAATTCATATCTTTGACTTAAATACTTATCACTAATCTTACGATCGATTACAATATCTTTTTTTAAAGATTTTAAATACTTTTGACCATTACTGTTAAATCCTAAAATTTTAACATATTCAATATACATATTACTTCGATCATATTTAGTTAAACCAACTAAAATATGAATAAGCATCCTTTTAATTCTATTATAAGTATATCTCTTAGACTTAATTTTTTCTATTAACTCATCAATCGTATGAACATTACTTATTTCCTTAACTAATTTATTTTCAATACCTTCATCAACAGTTAAATAAGAACTTAAATTATGATCAGTTAAAATTTTAATCTTTAATAGAGCAAACAATAAATCTTCATCAATATTAACAACCTTATCACCATAATTAGTATATTTCTTTATTGAAACATTATTTTTAATCTTTTCTCTAATATTAGATGCGCTAACAATCTCCTCATCACTATTTATATCATGAAAATCATTAGTTCTCTTGATACAAATAGGTTCAATCTTTAACTTATTTTTAATAATAGACTTAATATAACTTATACCAAGTAAATCATTAGGAGAATCAATATTAGAACTAATTGCTTTATTTAAAGCAGTAGGGTAATTAACACCTTCCTTTAAATATTGTTTAATTTTTATACTAAAATTAGAATCTAATTGTTTTTCAGCAATTTCTTTTAAATATTGAATGTCATTACATTCTGAACCAAACACTAATTTAGTAACTCCCAAATGCTTTAAAATAATAGTTCCTGCTTCTGCAAAGGTATCAGCTGACTCCGAACCAAATACAAAAGGAAGTTCACAAACAATATCAACATTATTTTCTAAAGCAATCTTAACTTTATCTTCCTTAGTTAAAACACTAATATCTCCACGTTCTAAAAAATAACCATTTAAAACTAAAACCAATAAAGAATCTGGAAATAATTCTTTAACTCTATTTATATGATATAAATGCCCATTATGAAAAGGATTATATTCACAAATAATACCTACAACTTCCATAAACACCTCGTGAGAGTATTATAGCAAATTTTTTAATAACATGATATAATTTTTTAAGGTGATAATAAATGGCTAGATTAAATGTTTATTTTTCTCATTCAACTAAATTTGATTATAAAAATACTTTATATAAGAAAATTCTATCAAGTCCCATCTGTCTATCTCAAAATCTAATTTTACCAATGACAGATGAAAATAAAACTAAATATATAAAAGATTTAATTAATAAAGCTGATATTATCGTCGTAGAATTATCAAAACCTAACTTTTGGCATAAACTAGAATTAAAATGGATTTTAAAAGCAAATAAACCAACACTATATTTATCAAATGATAATATCTTACCTAAAACATATAAGAAGTTAGTACCAAATTTCACTTTAACAGATGACAATAATACATACATAAATTTAATTGAAAACTTTATAAAGCAAAATCTAGCGTTAAAAGAACCAAAAGATGCACCTCAAGTATTAGGTGAAATTTAAGATAGGCCAATATCTAAAAGGCTTTATCAACATTTTTTCTTTACAAAAAACTAATAAAAGTGTATAATATATTTACAGATTTAAGTGGGCAGAATATTCCCACTTTTATTATTGTATAGGAGGTATATGCAAAAGACTTTGGATGAAATTAGAGACCTTATTGAAGGTCCTATGAAAGAAATGGATATTTCAATTTGTAGTATTGATTATGTTATTGAAAACAATTATCCCTTTTTAAAAATTGTTCTTGATAAAGTAAATGGTATTGATTTAGATACTATTGTTGAAGCTACAAATGTAATTAATCCAATTCTTGACAAACATGACTTAATAAAAGAAGAATATATACTTGATATATCAAGTAAAGAAAGAGGATAATTATGGACGGAAAAGAATTTATAAAAGCCTTAAAAAACATTACAGCTGAAAAGGGAATCAGTGAAGATGTAGTATTTGAAGGCATGGAACAAGCATTAATAACTGCGTATAAAAAGAATTTTAATTCAAAAACTAATGTAAGAGTTGATATTAATAGAGAAACTGGAGAAATTAAAGTATATTCATATTTAATTGTTGTAGACGATTACATTGAAGGTGAAGAAATTGTTGATGAAGAAGGAAACATCACATATACAGAACCAGAAATCAATGAAGATGCTCAAATTCTTTTAGAAGATGCTCAAAAAATAGTACCAGGAATTAAAGTAGGAGAAACAATCGAAGAAGAAGTAACTCCTCATGATTTCGGTAGAGTAGCAGCATCAACTGCTAAACAAGTATTAACTCAAAAAATTAGAGAAGCAGAAAAAAATAGTATAATTGAAGAATTTGCTGATAAACAAGATGAAATAATGGTTGGCTTATTAGCAATGGAAGACAATAAAAACTATTACATTGATTTAGGTAGAACCAGAGGCATCTTACCTAAAACAGAAATGATCCCAGGAGAAGAAGTTAAAATGGGTTCATCAATTAAAGTATATTTACAAAAAATTGAATCAACACCAAAAGGACCACTTATTTTATGTTCAAGAAAAAATAGTGGATTTGTAAAGAGATTATTTGAAATTGAAATTCCTGAATTACAAGACGGAACTTTAGTTCTTTATAACGTAGCTCGTGAACCAGGAGTAAGAAGCAAAGTAGCTGTTTATTCAACTAATCCTCAAATCGATCCAATCGGAACATGCATTGGTGAAAAAGGTTCAAGAATTGCCAGCATCTTAGCAGAATTAAATGGTGAAAAAGTTGATCTAATCAAATATGATGAAGATGAAAGTACATTTATTGCTAACGCCTTAAGTCCAGCTCAAAATGTAATTGTAAACATTATTGACAATACAAAGACAAGAGAAGCACTAGCAATTGTAAACGATGAAAACCTATCATTAGCCATTGGTAAAAAAGGAATCAATATTAAATTAGCTAGTAAATTAACAAGATTTAGAATCAATGTTAAAACTTTAGAACAAGTAACTAAAGAGGGAAATGAAAACTAGAAAAATACCTATGCGTATGTGCATAGTATCAAAAGAAAAATTACCAAAGCAAGAACTAATTAGAGTAGTATGCTCTGATGGAAAAGTTAATATTGATTTAACTGGAAAACAAAATGGCAAAGGTTGTTATTTAAAAAAGGATGCTGAAATAATTGAAACAGCAAGAAAGAAAAAAATCTTAAATCATATATTTGAAATGGATGTAAATAATGAAATATATGATGAATTATTAAAATTATTATAGAAAGAGGTGACTCTTATGAGTATTAAAGATTATGCAAACGAAATGAATTTTACAATTCAAGAAGTATTAAATCAATGTAAGGAATTAGGTATTAAAGCAAATGATGGAAATTTCATGTTATCAGATGATGACATCATAATGCTAGATAATTCAATGAATTTAATTAGTACTGATAGTGAAGCAAATTTCGATGATATCGATGCTCTAGATGATGCTGTAGATGAAATTTTAGGAGACCAAAAGGATTATACAGTAAAAAAGCAAAAATTAAAAAAGAAAAATAATCAAAATAATAAAGATAATAATGATTATTTAAAAAAGAAAAAAGCAATGTATAAAAATAAAACTAAACTAGCTAATAATGTTGCTGATGAAAATATTGTTGTTTATGAAGAAGGAATGACAGTAGGCAAATTAGCTGAAAGTTTAGGAATAAACAATGCTGAAATAATTAAAAAATTAATGAGTTTAGGAACAATGCTAAATTTAAATCAAACAATTGATTTTGAAACAGCTGAAATTCTAACTCTTGATTATGGTAAAACCTTAAAGAAAAGTGAAACTCAAGATATCACTAATTTTGAAGAATATGAAATTGTTGATAAAGCTGAAGACTTAGTAGATAGACCCCCAGTAATTACTGTTATGGGACATGTTGACCATGGTAAAACAACTCTTTTAGATTATATTAGAAATTCTAATGTAGCTGAAGGAGAAGCTGGTGGTATCACTCAAGCAATCGGTGCATATCAAATAACATACAAAGATAAAAAAATAACATTTATAGATACCCCAGGACATGCTGCATTTACGGAAATGCGTGCTAGAGGTGCTAGTGTAACTGATATTGTAATTATCGTAGTAGCAGCTGATGATGGTGTAATGCCTCAAACCAAAGAAGCAATCGATCATGCCTTATCAGCAAACGTTCCCATTGTAGTAGCAGTTAATAAAATGGATAAAGCCGATGCTAGACCAGATAAAATAATGGAAGAAATGGCAGCTTTAAATGTTACTCCAGAAGCATGGGGTGGCGATATTCCATTTGTTAATATTTCTGCTAAAACCGGAATGGGAATTGATGATTTACTAGAAACAGTAGCTACAATTGCCGAAGTAAGAGAACTAAAAGCAAACCCAAATAGATATGCAATTGGTACTGTTATTGAATCAAGAATCGATAAAAATATCGGCGGTGTAGCTAGCTTATTAATTCAAAATGGTACATTAAGATTAGGAGATTATGTAGTAGTTGGAACTACTCATGGTCGTATCAGAACCCTAAGAAATGATAAAGGTGAAAATATCATTAGTGCTGGACCAAGTACTCCAGTTGAAATAACTGGTTTAAATGATAATCCATCTGCTGGTGATAAATTTATGGCTTTCGAAACTGAAAAACAAGCTCGTGAAGTAGCTGAAAAGAGATTAATCGCTTCTAAAAACAAATCACAAAAGAAAGAAGTAGTATCATTTGAAGATTTATTTAACAAAATTCAAAGTGGAGTTAAAGAAATCAATGTTGTCTTAAAATGTGATGTTAGAGGTTCCGAAGAAGCAGTTAAAAACTCACTTGAAAAAATCGACGTTGAAGGCGTTAAAATTAAAGTTATTAGAAGTGGAATTGGAACTATTACCGAAAGCGATATCGTTTTAGCAAATGCTTCAAATGCTATCGTAATTGGCTTTAATGTTATTCCATCAGCAATAACTAAAGAAGTAGCAAAACGTTACAACGTAGAAATTAGACTATATCAAATAATCTATAAATTAGTTGAAGAAATGGAAGCAGCCATGAAAGGTATGCTAGATCCAGAATATGAAGAAAAAGTTACTGGTAATGCTGAAGTTAAAAAATTATTTAAATTTAGTAAAGTTGGAACAATCGCTGGTGTAATCGTAACATCAGGACTAATTAAAAATAAATCTCAAGTAAGAATTATCAGAGATGGAGTAATTATTTATGACGGCGTAATATCTTCATTACAAAGAGAAAAAGATACAGTTAAAGAAGTTAAAAATGGTTTTGAATGTGGAATCACAATTGAAAACTTTAATGATATTAAAGAAAAAGATGTATTCGAAACCTATGAAATGGTAGAGGTGAAAAGAGCATGAGTAATATTAAATTAGAACGCATTGCTTCTCAAATAGTTAGAGAATTATCTTCAATATTTTATGAAGAAGTACACAATGAAATTCTAAAAAATGTTACCATCATAGATGCAAGAGTAACTAACGACTTAAGCCTAGCAAAAGTATATTATACCTTTCTAGGAGACTATGACAAAGTTACCATTGCTGCAGAACTTAAAAATGCATCATCATTTTTAAGAACAGAATTAGCAAAAAGAATGGATTTAAGAACAACTCCAGAACTAAGATTCGTCTATGATGAATCAACTGAATATGGAGAACATATCGATGAAATAATCGAAGAAATCCATAATGAAAACAAATAATATGCAAGGTGCAATAATTGTTAATAAAGCCCCTAATATGACCAGTAGAGATGTTATTAATATCTTAAATAAAAAATTTAATACAAAATCTATTGGTCATATAGGTACGCTTGATCCAATTGCCGAAGGAGTATTAGTATGTTTAATTGGTAAATATACCAAACTAACTGATATTCTTATAAATCATGATAAAGAATACATTGCTTCCTTCAAATTAGGCATCCTGACAGATACCTTAGATATAACAGGTAAAATTTTAAAAGAAGAAAAAGTTAACTTAACTAAGGAGGAAATTCAAAAAACAATTCTTTCATTTAAAGGAACCTATAACCAAGAAGTACCAATTTATTCAGCAGTTAAAATAAATGGTAAAAAGTTATATGAATATGCCCGTAATAATGAAGAAATAACCCTTCCTAAAAGAGAAGTTAATATCTATGATATAGAATTATTAAATATAGATAACGAATGTTTAACCATTAAAACCAAAGTATCTAAAGGAACCTATATAAGAAGCTTAATCAGAGACATTGGTTTAAAATTAAATACTAATGCAACCATGACAAAATTAATAAGAACTAAATTAGATAAATTTACGATTGAAGAATCCTATACCCTAGAAGATATTCAAAATGATAATTATAAAATATTATCTCTAGAAGATTTAATTGATTTAGACACTATTAATATAAATGAAGAGATGTTATTTAAAATAAAAAATGGTCAAATAATAGATTATCAAACAAATAAATATATTTTATATAAGTATAATAATCAAAATATTGCTTTATATAAACCATATCAAAATAATAAAATTAAACCATTTATCATGTTTTAATTGACAAAATCAAACTTTAAGAATATAATGAAATACATAAAGCAATTGATGAAGACGTCAAAATATAAAGGTATTTAGAGAGCTTACATAATGGTGAAAGTAAGTATACTGGTTATTTTGTAGATCACTTCTGATGCGATTATCCGATAAAGGTAATCCGAATAACTCACGTTAAGAGTAAGAGAATGAATACGTTCATAAACTAAGGTGGTACCACGGTAACGCGTCCTTAGACTTATGAACTTTTTTTATTTTAAGGAGGAAAGAAAATGGATTATAAAGAAACACTTTTAATGCCAAAAACAGAATTTCAAATGAAAGGTAATTTACCTGAAAATGAAGCAATTCAAAGAGCAAAATGGGAGGAAATGGACCTTTATAACAAAGTAAGAGAAAAAAATAAAGGAAGAAAACCATTCGTATTACATGATGGTCCCCCATATGCTAATGGATCAATTCATATCGGACATGCTATGAATAAAATTTTGAAAGATTTTGTTAATAGATATGCCATGATGAGTGGAAGAGATATGATTTATATTCCTGGATGGGATACTCATGGACTTCCAATTGAACAAGCAGTAACTAATAGTGGAGTAGACAGAAAATCATTAAGTAAAGCTGAATTCAGAAATATATGTGAAGAATACGCTAAAAAACAAATAGCTACCCAGATGGAAGGATTTAAAAAATTAAATGTTTTAGCAGACTGGGATAACTATTATGCAACCTTCCAACATGAATTAGAAGCAAAACAAATTGAAGTATTCGCTACAATGGCTAAAAAAGGACTAATCTTTAAAGGAATGAAACCAGTTTATTGGTCACCATCATCAGAATCTGCCTTAGCTGAAGCTGAAATCGAATATAAAGATAGAACTGATGCATCAATCTTTGTTGCATTCCCTGTTGAAGAAGGTAACGAATATGTTCAAAAAGGCGATAACCTAGTTATCTGGACAACAACACCTTGGACATTACCTGGAAATACCGCTATCGCTGTTGGAGCTGATTTTGACTACGTAAAAGTAGAAGTAGACGGTAAAAACTATGTAGTAGCAAGTATGTTATTAGATAGCCTTAAAAATGACTTTAAATGGGAAAATGTTAAAGTATTAGAAACATTCTTAGGAAGTAAATTAGAAGGAGTTAAATATCATCACGTATTTATGGATCGTATTAGTCCAGTTGTTCTAGGTGATGAAGTAACATTAGATGCTGGTACTGGTTTAGTACATACTGCTCCAAGTTATGGTGATGCCGATTTTATCTTAGGTAAAAAATATAACCTAGAAATGGTATTCGGTATCGATGATGATGGTAAATTAAATAAAGAATCTGGAGAATTTGCAGGATTATACTTTGAAGATGCTAATAAAGCTGTTATTACAAAATTAAATGAATTAGGTGTCTTATTATGCGTTAAGAGTATTACCCACTCATATCCACATGACTGGAGAACTAAAAAACCAGTAGTATTTAGAGCTACTGCTCAATGGTTCTGTTCAATTGCTCCAATTAAAGATGAAATCTTAAATGAAATTGAAAATAACATTAAATGGCATCCAGAATGGGGTAAAGTAAGATTACACAACATGATTGAAGGCCGTGGTGACTGGTGTATTTCTAGACAAAGAGTTTGGGGAGTACCACTACCAATTTTCTATAACGAAGATGGTTCACCAATTTTAGATTATGATGTAATGATGCATGTTGCTGATTTATTTAGAGAACATGGTTCAAATTATTGGTTTGAAAAAGATGCCAAAGACCTATTACCTGAAGGTTATACTAACCCAGCAAGTCCAAATGGTAAATTCACAAAAGAACAAGACATTATGGACGTATGGTTTGATTCAGGAACAACACATACCGGCGTTTTATGTGCAAGAGGTTTAGATTATCCTGCAGACGTTTATTTAGAAGGATCAGACCAATATCGTGGATGGTTCAACTCATCATTAATTTGTGGAGTAGCAATGCATGGCCAAAGCCCATATAAAGAATGTATCTCTCACGGATTTACCCTAGATGCTAAAGGCAATAAAATGTCAAAGAGTTTAGGAAACGGAATTGACCCACTAGAAGAAATTAAAAAACGTGGTGCCGACGTTCTAAGATTATGGGTATCATCAACTGACTATACAGAAGATGTTAGAATAGGTGATGAAATCTTAAAACAAGTTCAAGAAAGTTATCGTAAAATTAGAAATACTTATAAATTTATGTTAGGTAACCTAAATAACTTTGATCCATCAAAAGATGCTGTTAAATATGAAGATATGTTACCATATGATAAATATATGATGAATGAATTATCTAACTATGTTAAAGATATCAAATCATATTATGAAAAATATGAATATCAAAATGTTTATAAAACAACAAATAACTTTATAACATTTAAATTATCTAATTTCTATTTAGATTTTACTAAAGATATTCTATACATTGAAAAAGAAGATTCACTAGTAAGAAGAAGTGTTCAAACAGTTCTATATAATATCCTTAAAGATTTAGTAGTATTACTTGCACCAATCTTACCATATACATCAGAAGAAGTTTATAGATTTATTCCTGGTGAAAAACTAGAAAGCGTTCATTTAAATGACATGCCAGAAGCACCAACTTATGAATTTGATTCAAAATTATGGGAATTATTCTTTGATGTTAAAGATGATGTATTTAAAGCTCTAGAAGAAGCTAGAAACGAAAAAGTAATTGGTTCATCTCTAGAAGCTGAAGTAAAACTAAACTTAGGCGAAAAATATAAACCAGTTAGGGAACAATTAGAAAAATATTTACATCAATTATTAATTGTTTCAAAAGTTGAATTTACTGATGATGAAACCTTACCTAAAGCTTCAACAATTAGAGTAGAAGTATTAAAGAGTAATGGTCAAAAATGTAATAGATGCTGGAACTATGTTGATGAACTAGATGGTGATATTTGTCATAGATGTTCAGAAATCTTAAAAGAAACAAAATAAAAAAGTGATTAACAAAAAATCACTTTTTTTCATATCCAAAATCAATATCCTCATTAGCAAATTTCTTATCATTACTTATATCAGCTATTGTATCATCAACAATTTCTTTACTTCTTTCATATTCTTCATATTCATCCGAATGACGAAAATTAGCAGCAATATCATTAACTTCATCTCTAAGACCTTCTAAAGCACTTTCATCTAAAAGTAATAAACTTGCCTTAAATTCAGCTAATAAAATATTAAAATTAATTAGTTCATCTGGATCATCTAAATCAGCATCAGAATAATCTAATAAAACTCCAGCTACCATACAGGCATTATCTAATCCTCTAATACTATGAACATAACTAATAAAATCATCAGAAACTCCAGGATATGTTTTAATAATTTTTTTATCAAAATCTCTTTTTATTCTTCTAAAACCATTATTACAAAATTCTGTTTCAATTAAAGGAGTAACAAAAGACATTATATTCCTTGCACTAGTATATTCTATAGGGTCATCATCCTTAAATTGATCTAAAAACGAAACCGTTCTATAATTAATTTCCTGAGCATCCATTACCCAAGCATCATGTAAGAAGTCCATATTATTTTTACCATCAGCCAAAGATAACAAATCTTCATCAACATCATTTAAAAAATAATTATCATCCATTAATGCTATTAAATGTAATTTGCTAATAATTCTATACTGCTTAATTTCTTTTTCATCAGCATCAATAGTTACACTAGTAGCAGCCTCTAAAGACTTATCAGAACGTCTAGTTAAATATTCAACCGCCTTACAAGCTTCCTTTAAATCTCTCATAAAATATTTATATAATTCTAATTCTCTATCTCTTAACAAACATAGTTTTTCTAAAGTATCTTTAAATTCAGATGTATTTTTTTTATTATTATTCTCTAACTCAGTTAAATCACCATAAACATCAAAAATTTCTTCTGTAATTTTACAAATGACGTCTAATATTTTAAGTGTAGTAAATTTCATAAATTCTCCTAGAAATCCTTAGTAGTATCTAAATCAGAATTAAATAACTTTTTCTTATCTTCAGTTAATTTAATTGCTTCA
Source organism: bacterium (assembly GCA_022779465.1). Classification (GTDB taxonomy): domain Bacteria; phylum Bacillota_I; class Bacilli_A; order RF39; family UBA660; genus CAG-533. The sequence goes on along the minus strand of JALFTB010000036.1, from coordinate 3,216 downwards.
AGTAAAGTATTCTTAGTTAATTCATCTTCAGGTTTCCACAAAAGAGCAGCTAAATAGATAGTTTTTAAAGAATCATCATCTAAATAAAGTAGGGCACTTTGAATATCCAATAATATAGATACACTAGAATTATCAATACGACTTTTAAATAAAATTGGTAAACTTTCCTTTATGAATTGAAGAGCTGTAAATTCATATAATAAAGTCATAATTTCTTCATCAATACCATATTCGTTTTTAACTTCTTCTCTGAGTCTCATTGTATAACCATCAAAACCATTTTTTAAACGATCTTTTTCAACATCCCTATCAGCAAAAGATCTTATATGCTTTCTGTTAACAGTATTAGTAATAAGTTTTTTATCATCAACATCTTTAAAGAAATCATCAGAAAATTTAAAACTTTTAAGTGTTAAATTAGTTGTAAATCTTTTTTGCAATAATACAAAAATATTAATAACTTCTTTTCTATCAAGATCTTTCATCTCACTGCATAAATAATCAATAAATGGATTATTAATATAAGTAGTTACAATTCCTTCTTGTATACATAATATTTCTAAAGTACTTTGAATTCTTTCTTGAACAACAGTATAATCCTTATCTAAATCTATAACATGCAAAGAATTATTAACTCTTTGAGCATCACCTCTTCTTTGATTAAAATAAAAAAGGCATGATGCAGCTAATCCTGGATCTTTTCTAAGCTCATCATAAATTTCTTCTTCATCACTTCTTAAAGTAGCAATCTTATCAATAATAACTTTTCTTAAATTTTTATAATTAGGATCATCTCTTTTATTAGAATCTAAATCAACTAATTCTTTATATACATCAAATATTTTAAAACTTATTTCAGCTAGTCTATTTAACATAACCTCAACCATATAAACCTCCCAAAATTTCTATATATAATACCATATACTCTTAAAAATTTAAATAAAAAAAGCCACATAAGTGGTTTTTTCTATCTGTTATAATATTCAACAATTAAAGATTCATTAATATCAGCATTAAGTTCGCTTCTTTCAGGATATCTTAAATAAGTACCTGTCATCTTCTTATCGTCAAATTCTACAAAAGCAGGACGATTTAAAGTATTTTCTAAAGCTTGTTTCATAGCTGGATGATTTAAAGATTTTTCTTTAACAGAAATTACAGAACCAGGTTTAACTGTATAAGAAGGAATATCAACACCTTCACCATTAACAGTAATATGACCATGGTTAACTAATTGTCTAGCTCCACGTCTAGTAGAAGCAAGTCCCATACGATAAACAACATTGTCAAGTCTACTTTCTAATAATCTTAGTAAGTTTTCACCAGCAATACCTTTCATCTTAGAAGCTCTTTCAAAAGTACGGGCAAATTGTTTTTCAGTTAAACCATACATGTATCTTACTTTTTGTTTTTCTTCTAATTGGATACCATATTCACTTAATTTTTTTCTTCTACTTGTTCCGTGAATTCCAGGAGCATAAGGACGTCTAGCTAATTCTTTTCCATTTTCTAAAACAGAAAATCCTAATCTACGAGCTTTCTTATAAACTGGACCAGTATATCTTGCCATAATAGTTTCTCCTTTCTTTAGCGAAATAGAGATTTCTAAATAATTAATAGGGTGTTTATTATCTTTTTCCCTTAGGCAGTTTAAGTTACTAAAGTTATTTCAAATAAACACATTACTAATATTTAGAACCCTGCCTAAATACGCATAAGTATTATATATTAAATATATGTAATTTGTCAAATATTTTGTTATATTTACATGGTATATACGAAATAAATTTACAAACAATAAATAATATGATAATTTTAAATTGAAATAGAAGGTAATTAATATGAATGAAATAAATAAACCATATACTGAAGAAGAACTAGCAGCTCTAAAAGCAAATTTTAAAAATAGTGACAGCATTACTGATAAGCAAATTGAAGAAGCCATCGATAGAGTAATACTAGAAGGTAAATCATTAACTATGGAAAACGTTATTCAAACTTTATCAGGTATGAAACCAAAAACCAATGAAATGAGTATGATGTAGATTGCTACATCTTTTTATTTGTGTTATTATATAAATAATAGGAAAGGGTTGTCTATGGCTAGTTTAAAAGAACATTTTGCAATAAAAAACTATGAACAAGCAGAAAGCTACAAAGAAGCAATTTGCATTGGTAGATACTATCGTATAACTGTTCTAAGTGATGTATTATTAAGATTAGAATATTCACCAACTGGAACTTTTGAAGATCGTCCTACTGAATTAGTTGAATTCAGACGTTTTCCTGTTCCTAAATTTTTTATTAAAGAAGATCAAAACTTTCTAACCATAACAACCAAATATTTTAAACTAGAATATCAAAAAGATAAACCATTTTATGGTTCCAAAGTATCACCAGATCAAAATTTAAAAGTAGTTTTAAATGGTACAGATAAAATCTGGTATTTTGATGCTGCCGAAGCACGTAACTTTAGAGGTACAACATACTCTTTAGATAATATAGAAGGTAATCCTACATATCAAAAAGGATTATATTCAACTGATGGTTTTGTTTCTATCGATGATTCACAAAGTCTATTATTTAATCAAGATGGATCATTAGGCAGAAGAAGTGATAAAAGAATAGATACTTATTTATTTATGTATCGTAAAGACTTTGGCTTTTGCTTAAGAGATTACTTTAAACTAACCGGTAAGCCATTATTAATTCCAAGATATTCTCTAGGAGTATGGTGGTATAAAAACATTGAATATAATACTGATTCAATTAATAAATTAATCGATGATTTTAAAAGAAATGAAATACCTTTATCAGTATTATTATTAAATTCCTGGTACATGAAATATGACAATATGGATACTGGATACACATTTAATTATAAAGATTTTGATAATCCTAAAAAACTAATAGATACTCTGCATGAAAACCATATTAAACTAGGACTTCGTATTAATCCAATGGCTGGCATCCATCCTGAAGAACTAGGATACCAAAGATTTAAACAAGCATCAGGATATAATGAAGATGGTATCATCCCATTTAATGTCTTTAATAAAAATATGTTAAATGCTTATTTTGATATTTTAATCAAACCATTATATGATTTTGGAACTGACTTTTTCTGGATTGATTATAATAATCCTAAAGACTTATATACCTTAAGAGCCTTAAATTATTATCATTTTAATGACTATAAACAATTTAAAAATAGAA
>JALFTB010000032.1:0-4084 GCA_022779465.1 bacterium | reverse complement strand
ATCAAAGCTATCAATTAAATAAAAATGAATTTACTTTAGATGGATATGAGTTTAAGGGTTGGGCAACATCTCCAAATGGACAAGTAGTATATAAAGATGAAGAAATAGTGACAAAATTAACGGATAAATCAAATCATATAATTGATTTATATTCAATATGGGAAAAGAAACTTATATAAGGCTAGATGAGGTAAAATACTTCATCTAGCTTATTTTCATTTAATAAGTAAAGTAATGAAGAAGCGTTGTAAAGCATTTAAGGTGAGTAGTACAAGATAATAAAGAAAGTAGAATTAAAAAGATTAAAAAAATTTAATTTTATTCTCATTCTTATTTCATGAAAAGTATTAATTCATATTATATAATTCAATTACAGATTAACAAGAAGGAGAAAATAATATGAATAAATATTTAGAACCAATAAGAGAGAAAATAAAAACAAATAAAAGAAAAATAATAAAAAGAGCGTCAATAGGAGTAGCCATAATAGCTGGATTAGGTATTGCAGCATTTACAACTGTATATAGTATAGCAAAATCTAATATTAATTATACTGTTGAAGAAGCAAAAGCAATAGTACTTCAATCAGTTCCAGGAGAAATAGTAAGAGTTAATAAAAGATTAGATTTAGATACTTTTACTTTTGAATATAAATTTAAAATAAAAGATAAAAATAATATGCTAATTAAGGCAGATGTAAATTCTAGTTTTGGTGTTGTTACAGATCTAGATAGCTATTATGATTAAAATTCAAATATGAATTAAATTATAAAGGAGTAATCACTGTGAAAAACATATTAATTGTTGAAGATGAAGCAAATATTTCTGACTTTGTAAAAGGAGAATTGGAATATGAAGGATATAATGTTTGTATTAAGGAAGATGGTAGAGAAGGGTTAGAAGAAGCTCTAAAAAATGAATATGATCTTATAATATTGGATGTTATGTTACCTTCTATGAATGGCTTTGAAATATGTAGAAGATTAAAAAGAGAAAAGCAGTCTCCAATAATAATGCTTAGTGCAAAGGATAGTGTAATGGATAAAGTTAATGGTCTTCAAATAGGAGCAGATGATTACATAGCAAAACCATTTGCAATAGAAGAATTACTTGCACGTATTGAAGTGGTATTTAGAAGGCAAGATAATTTAAATAATTACATAATAAAATTTAAAGATATTACAATTAATAAAAGTTCAAGAGTTGTTAAAAGAAATGGTAATGAGATAAATTTAACCAATAAAGAGTATGAGTTATTGATGATATTAATAGACAATAAAGGTAAGGTAGTTACCAGAGAAGAACTATTAGAAAAAGTATGGGGATATGGATATGAACCAGAAACTAATGTTACAGATGTATATATTAGATATTTAAGAGCAAAGCTAAATAGTGAAAATAAAGAAGAATATATACAAACAGTTAGATCAGTTGGTTATATTATGAGGAGTTAATAATGAAAACTAAAAAGGTACCTATATTTTTAGAATTTATGAAAAAGTCATTTTTCATAATTAGTTTAATTTTAATTATATATACAATTGGTCAGCTAATTGCATTTTGGATCTTTACAGATGAATATGAAAGGGACTTATTAAAAGGTAGGTATAATGAGATAATTAATTTATCGCAAGATATAAATGTACAAATATCAGAAAGTGGCTTTTATGAATATTTAAAACATTTATCATACGAGGATGAATATGTTAGGATTTATTCTTCCAATAAGATATATTATGCATCTTCATCTGAAGTATGGGAAGATATTAAACTTGATTATATAAATAAAAATAGCTCAATTAAATCTAGATTTTTTGATTCAGATATATATATGGTTCTAACAGCACCAATAAAAATAGCAGGTAATGAATATACATTACAGATAGCTAGAGAAAATGAGATGTTGAAGGATCTTACTGAAAACTCTTTTCCAATTTTAATTTTTACATTAATTTTAGGATTAGTTTTAAGTGGTATAGGAGCTATGTATGTTTCAAAGAATTTTATAAATAGACTTAGAAGGCTTACAACAACTATGAATGAAATAAAAGAAAATGGTATTAATAAAAGAGCGGAAATTTCAGAACTAAATGATGAGATAGATAAAGTAAATATTGTTTTTAATTCTATGATGGATGAATTAGAAGAGGCATTTCATGAGCAAAGTAGATTTGTATCAGATGCATCCCATGAATTAAAAACACCATTAACAGCTCTTCATGGACATTTAAGTATGCTTAAAAGATGGGGAAAAAATGATAAAGATCGTTTAGAAAAATCATTGGATATATGTTTAAAAGAAGTAGAAAGATTAAAGAAGCTAGTAAATGATATGTTGTTACTATCTAGAGCAGAAAAATCAAAAATAAACTTAAATAAATTAGAAGAAATTAATCCTATAGCAGTAGTTGATGAAGTTATAGAACAATATAGGATTTTAAAACCAAATGTAAAATATATAGTTAATATTGATGAAGATATAAATATTAAAATTTATCCTAATGATTTAAAGCAATTATTAATTATATTTATTGATAATTCTATAAAATATAATAATAAGGACAATATAGAAATTGAAATAATATTAAAAAAAGATGTTAATAAATTTAAATTAGAAGTTAAGGACAATGGTATTGGAATTCCAAAGAATGAAATTAATAATGTAATGAAGAGATTTTATAAAGTTGATAAATCTAGAGTAAATAACAATTCCTTTGGAATTGGACTATCTATTGCAAATAGAATAGCAAATAATTATAATGCTAAAATTCAAATAGATAGTGAATTAGATAAATATACAAGAATAAGTGTATATTTCAATTAATATAAATTATATTTAACAAAGGAGAAGAAAATGAAAAAATTAAGTTTAGCAGCGATTATAGTAACAGTTAGTATTAGTTTAGTAGCATGTACAAATTCAGGTACAGCAAGTAATGGAAATCAAAATAACACTGAATCTGGTACACAAAACAGTAATGAGTCTAATGCAGAAAATAGCAATGCAAACAATTCACAAAATAACAACACAAATAATGCACAAAATAATACTGTAAATAATACAGGTGAAATTTCATTAGATAAAGCAAAGGAAATAGCATTATCACATGCAGGATTAAGTGCTGACCAAGTAACATTTGTTCAAGCAAATATGGATTTTGATGATGGAATTAAAAAATATGATATAGAGTTTTACTGTAATGGTCAGGAATATGACTATGAAATCAATGCATCTAATGGGCAAATTATACAATTTGATTATGATATGGAGTATAATTATATTCCAAACAATAATACAACAAATAATCAAGGTAATGTAAATGCTACAGCTAATATTTCAGTAGAAAGAGCAAAAGAAATAGCATTATCACATGCAGGTTTAGCAAGTAACCAAGTTACTTTTCAAAGAACAGAATTAGATTTTGATAATGGAATTCAAAAATATGAAATAGAGTTCTATTATAATTATAGAGAATATAGTTATGAAATAGACGCTAATACTGGAAACATACTGTCTTATGAACAAGATTAATATGTTTTTTTGAATTAAAGCTTCAATATTAGGTGGAAATTCATCGTAGGGACGTCTAAAAAAGCACGTACAAATGTGTATATCGTTAGTAAAGTTTATTTGATAGAGATGCTTTCTTTGTTTATGTGAAATAATTACGTTGAGGGTAATTATTTCACATAAATTATATAGATACTCTTAAAGGTTTAATACACGCATCTGTATAAACTTTATTACATATATCAAAGAGTGCATTTAAATGAAGTACATTGAATTCTTATTAAAGCTTATCAATATAATGGAAAATATGGTAAAATATGATATAAAGTGGTGTTTAAAGGAGATAATTTATGGATAAGCTTTTAACATTGATGAATTTCTCTCATGTATATGAAAATGAAAAATTTTATTTAAGTGAAGAGTATAATTGGGTTGATTGTACAAATATTAATGGTACCAATGGATATTGTGATGAATCTGCATTAGCAATATTAAAAGAAAAAGTACAAGCTATTAAGGCAGAAGGAATTCATTTTATTGATTCAGGAAATTATCACTATATAAGTCATTTAT
>JALFTB010000017.1:0-3791 GCA_022779465.1 bacterium | reverse complement strand
TAATTATTTTCCTTATTTTGTTTATGAATTTTTCTTCATTGCCGTCAAAGATAACAAGGTGTATTCCCATTTCCTTTGCTCTCATCTTTACTGGTTCTTTTATGGGCTCTTTAGTGGCAACAAGAATTTTATAAGCATTTTTGCCTCCTATTTTATTAGCATAAACATTTAACTCATTTAAAGCCATTTCATTATATTTATCACTATCTTTACATGATATACATATAGGAACTGAATCTTTTACCGCTATTACATCTAATTCATTTCTTACAGTTTTTCTGCCATTATTCCATAAAAAAATAACACCATTCCTACATTCATCTATTTCTTTAATATTCTTAAGTAAATTATTAGTGGCTATTTCTAACCATGTTCCACTTTTAAAGATAAATCCTTTAATATAATTATTTAAAAAACGCACCTTTACTTTATCATTATTCTTACTAAAAACTATTTCATTCATTTCCTTCATCTTATTAAGTATCAAATCCAATAATTTTTTTTCTTCATCTTCAATTCTACTATAATCAATATGGATAATTTCAGGATTATTTTCTTCATGTAGAAAAATTGAATTATCATATAATCTTTGTTTATGTTTATTCCATAAATCTAAATTATTATAAATCTGTTTTGAAAAATATATTAAATCATCTTTTAAACATAATTCATAGGAATCTTCTACTATATTCCCACCAAAACCTTTTATTATTGATAGTAAATTTAAATCTTCAATTTCTTCTTTAGTCTTTAATAACTGTTCATTAAAACTGTACATAAGTTTTTTTCTTATATCTGTATAAAAACATTTAATTTTATTTTCTTTACATAAATTCAATAATATTAATGAATTTATTCGCTTTCCACCAGTAAGATTAATAATCATATCATCTCGTTTATATTTTTCAAGTATTTCTTTAAATTCATCTATATTTCCTTCAGTGATTCTTTCTTCATATAGCTTTATATTTGAAAAATTTGATGAATAGTACTCCTTTATACTTTTCATCAAATCTTCCTGCTCAGTATCGTATAAAAACAATACTTCCTCTACCTTATTTTTAATTAAATAAATAATACCACTTTCATTATGTTCATCTAATTGATTTATCAGCAATGTCATATACATACCGCCTTATATAAACTTATACTATTAATTTAACCACTGTATTAAAAAATATAATATGCAATAAAAAAACACCGATTTATAAAAATCGGTGTTTGGCAGAGCGTAAAGGAATCGAACCCTTAATGCGCCGTCCGTAGCGGCGTGTTATATCCGTTTAACTAACGCTCCTTAACAGTATTAATATTAACATAAACTAATTAATATATCAACAAAAAAATATATTTTAAAGTTTATATGTGTCAGAAAATTCTATTTCTATCTCTTGATTCTTATTAATTAAATTACTACCTTCTTTTATTGTTTCAATATTTTCTTCTATTTTTCTTGGTAAAATTACAGTAAATATAGATCCTTTATTAATTTCACTTTCTAAAAGTAGCTTTCCGCCATGAGCTTTAACAAAAAGCATGCATAAGTTTAATCCTATTCCACTGCCTTCTATATTGTCATTATTTTTTCCTTGATAAAATCTTTCAAAAACTCTTTCTTTTTCTTCTTTAGAAATACCACAACCCTCATCTTTGAAGGATACTTCAATTTCTTTGTCCTTTACTAATAAATTAATATAAATCTCTGAATTCTCATTAGAAAACTTTATTGCATTAGATAATAAATTCATTACAACTCTATCTATTGCTTCTGGATCTATTGCCATAATGCATTCCTCTTCATTTGTATCAAAAACAAGTCTTATATTTCTCTCGGAAGCAAACTTCTCTACACAGCTTATAGTATTTTCTAGCATAGGAACTATATCAATATTCTTCTTATTTAATTTATAATAATTATTTTTTATCTTGTTAGAATCTATTAAATTATTTATTAACTTTAACATTTTAAAGCTATTTCTTTTTATTATCTCAATATATTTAAGGTTATTATCACCTTTATAAGTATTATGTTCCATAAACTGGGCAGCTGATGTTATAACATTTAAATAACTTCTCAAATCATGAATTATATTTAATAAAAATTGATCATTATTCTTTGGTAATTCATTTATCGACATTAAATTACTTTCATCGTTTGATAACATTCTATCATTGTCCTTCATTTACTTGTATCCCCCAAGATATTTTATTGATTATTTTAATGTTACCATATTTTTCAATAAATTACAATTTCTTTATTACCCTTTAAAATAAAAAAAATATAATTAAATTAAATATTTACCCTTATAAAAATCCCCATATCTTTTGTCTATAAATTTTCACATATGTGTTTATAATTTCATTATTTTGTCAAACATTATTATATGAATATGCTAAGGAGGGATAACTTTTGTTTATAAAGTTAAACTTTAAAAAATTTAATATATTTAAATTTTTGACTTATTTTATGGTGTTAGCCATTTTATTTATTTCTTTTAATTACTATATTAATATTTCCTACACTAATACTATGAATAATTTTTATACTGAATTTAGTTCTGGAAATTTTAATGAAGCTAAAAAAACTTTATCAGCCAATAAAATTATTAATATCATTAAGAAAAATTCTAAAGCCTCTGACTTAAATAAATATTTTACTTCAGTGGTGAATATTCTTTGTAAAAATCTTAAAAATAACTCTATTACAAATTCTCAAGCATTAGTTTATCTTAATGAAATAAATTCCTATAATATTTTAAATTCATCTTTAGATAAACTAATTCTTGTTCTAGATGAAAATTATTGTCCTTCAACTTCTCATGGCTACAACTCATTGTTAGAGCTAGCTTCTGAAGCTTACAATAATAATAATTTTTCTTATGCCATAAAGCTTTTAAACAAAATACCTACAAGTGAAGGAAATTATTATGCCAAAGCTAAAGATATACTTGAAGATTGTAGGAATAAATACAGAAATAATCTTATTGCTGAAGCAGAAGATTTATCGCATAATGAATACTTTTCCAAAGCCATAGATTTATTATCAAATTATGATACTTCAATATTACCAGCTGATGATGAAGCAATTGATGCCAAAATAGCTGAAATTGATAATAAGCGTACTAATTATCTTGCTTCAATAACATATGCAGATGATGAAACAGCCTCTAATTTGATTTTAACTACCATAAATTCTACCAATATTAACACTTTAAATATATCCAGCAATACACCATATTTAATTCATGTAGATATTGATAAACAACTTGTTTCTGTCTACAACGGCTATATTAATGATTGGTCACTAGTAAATGAATATATTTGCTCCACAGGCATTCCTGGCGAAGAAACTCCTAAAGGTATCTTCACTGTAACTAATCGTGGAGAATGGTTTTATTCTGAGGATTATGGCCAAGGCGGAAAGTATTGGGTTCAATTTCTTGGTGATTATTTATTTCACTCTTTACCTTATGATGAAAGCCAAAGTCAAATTCTTGATTATACTTTAGGAACACCTTCTTCTCATGGATGTATACGCTTAAACATAGAAGATGCTAAATGGATTTATGATAATATCGATGATGATACTAAAGTTATTATTAATTAGATTAGATCTTTAATCCACTCCCATGTAGTGATTATATTATAATGTATGGTAAAATAATTATTATTAAAATCTAAAAGGATGTTTTATATGAATATTAATATACCTAAAAATGTTAAGTTTATAATTGACACTTATTATAATAATAATTATGAAGCTTTTATGGTAGGAGGATGTGTTCGTGATT
>JALFTB010000010.1:0-12565 GCA_022779465.1 bacterium | reverse complement strand
TTTCAGCTTCATGAAGTCGAGTTGCAGACTTCAATCCGAACTACGACTGGCTTTTTAGATTGGCTCCCCCTCGCGGGTTTGCAGCTCATTGTACCAGCCATTGTAGCACGCCTGTTGCCCAAGACGTAAGGGGCATGATGATTTGACGTCATCCCCACCTTCCTCCGGTTTGATACCGGCAGTCTCATTAGAGTTCTCAACTGAATGTTAGTAACTAATGACAAGGGTTGCGCTCGTTAGCGGACTTAACCGAACATCTCACGACACGAGCTGACGACAACCATGCACCACCTGTCACCCGGGTAACCTCTACTATATTTCTATAGCTTTGCCGGGGATGTCAAGTCTTGGTAAGGTTCTTCGCGTAGTATCGAATTAAACGGCATGCTCCACCGCTTGTGCGGGTGCCCGTCAATTCCTTTGAGTTTCAGTCTTGCGACCGTACTACTCAGGCGGAGCACTTAATGTGTTAACTTCAGCACCGGTTGCCCGACACTTAGTGCTCATCGTTTACGGCGTGGACTACTAGGGTATCTAATCCTATTTGCTCCCCACGCTTTCGTCCCTGACCGTCAGTGGTGGCCTAGCAAACCGCCTTCGCCACTGGTGTTCCTTCTAATATCTACGCATTTTACCGCTACACTAGAAATTCCGTTTGCCTCTACCACACTCGAGTCTATCAGTTTCTAAAACGAACTGGGGTTGAGCCCCAGGCTTTAATTTTAGACTTAATAAACCGGCTGCGGACGCTTTACGCCCAATAAATCCGGATAACGCTCGCCACCTACGTATTACCGCGGCTGCTGGCACGTAGTTAGCCGTGGCTTTCTTGAATGGTACCGTCAAATAAGAAGCATTTCCTCTTCTTACAATTCTTTCCAAACAACAGAGTTTTACAATCCAGAGGACCGTCATCACTCACGCGGCATTGCTCGTTCAGGGTTTCCCCCATTGACGAATATTCCTAACTGCTGTCTCCCGTAGGAGTTTGGGCCGTGTCTCAGTCCCAATGTGGCCGATTAACCTCTCAGTTCGGCTATGCATCGTCGACTTGGTAGGCCATTACCCCACCAACTATCTAATGCACCGCAGGCCCATCTCCAAGCGAAGCTTTAAAGGCTTCTTTAATCCGTAGACCACATCCGGTATTAGCAATCGTTTCCAACTGTTATCCCCGACTTGGAGGTAGGTAACCCACGTGTTACTCACCCGTTTGCCACTAAGGGATAATCCAAATCGATTTAAATCCATTCTTTGAGCAAGCTCTCCAAATTTCAATAAATGTCATTGGGTCCCTTCGTTCGACTTGCATGTCTTAGGCATGCCGCCAGCGTTCATCCTGAGCCAGGATCAAACTCTCAATAAAAATATAAATTATTATTTAAGTTCAATCTGACTACTTTAAAATTGACATTTTACTTAGTTTTCAAAGATCATTCTGCGCTCTTTTCTGATGCGCATTAGTAATATATCAAATCTTTTATCTTAAGTCAACACTTTTTTTAATTTTTTTGACTTTTTTCGACATTTCTTAAATTTTGATATATTTTTAAATGTTTGTGTTATTTCTTGAACACATACATTGTATTATATGACATAATTTCTAAAATATCTAGTCTTTTTTTAAAAAAATTTCACTTTTTTAAAATTTGATATATTTTTAATTATTTTATGCTCTTTTTCAAGCGCATGTTTTGTATTATATGATATTAATTTAATCTTGTCTAGTATTTTTTGTAAAAAAAATGAACTTTTTTTTAATTAGTTCATTTTCCTTGTAAGTTAAGGAATTTTTGATAATATTCCTCAACATATTTTTTGTTAAATGGTCCTTTTTCAGATTTTTTTAACTCTATAACATTAGTTAATTCTTTCTGAAGTATAAAATCCAAGTCCTCAGAATATTTCATTATTTTTTTATGAAACTTATATTCATTGCGATCTAGTACTCTATATTCACCATCGGGAAATACTTTTAAATCTAAATCATAATCAATATATTTTAAAATATTGTCATCAATTAAAAATGGGCTAGCCATATCAACTTTATAATATAGTCCAGTATTTTTAAATTGTGCTGTTACATGAAACCATCTATCCTTATATAGAAATATAATGGCGGTTTCTTTAGTTTTGTGTGTACGACCATCTGATTCAGTAATTTTAACTTTATTGTTTCCACATACCAAATAATCGTCTGTCTCATCAAGTATTGTTATTTCATCCCAAGTTCTATGGATTTTACCATTGTGTTTATAGCAATGCAATGGATGCTTGCTATTTAGTAAAATTTCCATAATAACCTCTTTCTTGTGAACATTATACTACAAAGTATTAAATCTTGCAAAAAATTTATACTTGATTGACAAAAAAAGAGAATAACTTGTCATGTTATTCTTCTTCGAAACATTTTAATTTATTGGTTGCTAGATATTCTAAAGTTGCTCCACCACCGGTAGAAATAAAACTAAATTCTTTTATATTGAAGTATTCCTTACTAGAAATAGCATCCCCGCCACCTATAACAGTTTGGGCACTACTTTCAGATATTGCAGTTAATATTTCTTTTGTTCCGTTTTCAAATTCTTTTTGAGATTCATATTTTCCCATAGTACCGTTTAAGAATATTGTTTGTGATTCATTTATTCTTTCCTTGTATATAATGATTGTATCATCACCAATATCTAAAATATTATCTTCATCTTCTATCTCGTTATATTTTCTTCTAAATACCTTATCTTCATTTAATACCTTATAGTCTACTGGCATTACTATTTTATCCTTATATATAGATAATAGTTCTTTTAACTCTTCTTTTTTGTCATCATCTTTTAGAGAAAGTCCCACATTATGATCAATATTTAAGAATGAATTAGCTATACCTCCTCCAAGAAGTAAGTAATCACACTTTGGTAAAATTCCTTTAATAATATCTAATTTGTCTTCTACTTTGGCACCACCCATAATAACGGTAAAAGGTCTTTGAGGATTAATCACAATTTCTAATCCTTTTAGTTCTTCTTCAATTAAAAAACCAATACCATGTGGTAAGTATTTTGCAATTCCATAATTTGAGGAATGTTTTCTGTGAGTCATTGCGAAGGCATCGTTTATAAATATATCACCCAATGATGCCCAATACTTTGATAATTCCTCATCACATTTGCTTTCTAGTTTATCTGGAAAATCTTCATATCTGGTATTTTCCATTAAAAGAACTTCTCCATTTTTTAAATAATTTATTTTTGTTTCTAATATTGTTCCTCTAGTGGCACTTGAAAAATAAACATTTGTGTTTAATAATTCACATAATTTTTGATAAACAGGAAATAAAGTGTTTATATCCATATCTTCTTTAGTTTTAACTTTTCCTAAATGACTTAGTAAAATTACTTTAGCTTGATGATTAACTAAATAGTTAATTGTTTTTAAGGATGCAGTTATTCTTTCATCACTTAGAATTTTTCCATCTTTGATGGTTACATTAAAGTCACATCTTAAAATAACTTTTTTTCCTTCTAAATCAAAGTCTACTATATTTTTCATATTTCTCCTTATATTAATATCCAAGACTTCCATTTAACGAATCATCGTCATTAATCCAATCTTCTACCTTATATATAGAATATTCATTATTTGGTTCTCTAACAATTACTTCTTTTACTCCACTGTTAATAACTACTCTTTTGCACATCATGCATGATGTACTTTTAGGTTCAATTGAACCATCTTTAGCATTAACTCCTACAATATATATAGTTGAGTCTATTAAATCTCTTCTAGCAGCACTTATAATGGCATTTTGTTCGGCATGAACACTTCGGCATAGTTCATAACGTTCTCCTCTGGGAATTTCCATTTTTTCACGATAACAATAGCCTAATTCATCACAATTCTTTCTTCCTCTAGGAGCACCATTATAACCAGTTGAGATTATCTCGTCGTTTTTAACGATTACACAACCGTAGTGTCTTCTTAAACATGTGCTTCTTTCAGATACAGATTGAGCAATGTCTAGATAATAATTAATCTTGTCTTTTCTCATTTTACTTCACCTATATTTCATTATAATATAATTTTTATTTATTCACAAATTATTATTGTATA
The DNA here is from genome assembly GCA_022779465.1 of bacterium. GTDB lineage: Bacteria > Bacillota_I > Bacilli_A > RF39 > UBA660 > CAG-533. The sequence continues at coordinate 8,458 of JALFTB010000010.1, read as the reverse complement.
TTTTTAAGGTGAATGTTATCATTTAATATAGGATAGAGGTTGACTAATAATGATAGTAGATGAAGAAAAAAAGAGAAAAAAGAATATTATATTACTTATTATAGTTAGTATTATTGTTGTTGCTGGTGTTTTATGTCTTCTTTATTTTAATATAAATAGACCTGAAAAAATATTTAGAAAATTTTTAAATTATAGTAATAATAAGATTTCTAGTATTTATGAATATGAAAATTCATTAAGAGATATGATGGAATCTTTTAAATCAAATACTAAGATTAGCATTGAACGTAATGGTAAAAAATATGATGATGTTAATATTCGTTATGATCAAACTTTAAATTATAAAAAGAAACAGATTAAAATGCTTGCTGAAATAGATAATGATAAAGATAATTTAATATCTATTTATTCTTTTTTGGATAAAAAATCTATTACGTTTAAGTCTGAACAAATAAATGATAAAGCTATTGTTAACTCTAGTAAAAAAGTTGAAAAGCTTTGGAATATAATTGGTGATAATAGTAATATTCAAACTGTGGTTGATGGGATGATTGACTCTTATCCTAAACATTATAAGGATGATGTTAATATTATTAGTAATAAAAGTAAGATAAGTATTAAAAATGTTTTTAATGTTAAGAGTTATACTTTATCTTATGTTGGAGATGCTTCTTATAATTTAATTAAAAATATACTAAATGATATGAATGCTAAGAAAGATGTTAATGAAGCTTGGATAAAGCTTTTTGGAGATAAATATAATCTTGAAAATATTATTAATAGTTTAAATAAAGAAAAGATAAATAATATTTCACTTACTATTTATACTTATGGTATTACTAATAAAATAGCCGGTTTTGATATTTCTTATGGTAAATATAAGTTTAGTAATTATAATATTAAAGGTGAAATATATTATGGCTTTAATAATAAAAATGATTCTTATTATTTTATAGGTAGTGGTGCTAGTAAAATAGAAGGTACTGTTTACAAGAATAATAAAGAATTAGGTAATATTACTTGTGATAGTAATGATAACTTATATAACATTATATATAAAGATAAAAGTCATAATGTTACTTTTAAAGTTGATTCTTCTAATGAAAAAATAATTAATTTAAATTTTGATTATTCAACTAATGTTATTAAAGTTGGTATTAGTACTAGTATTGATATGAAGACTAAACCTAAATTTTCGGGAATTACTGATAAAGTTAATTATAGTGATCTAACTAATAAAGATGAGTTAATAAATAAAGGTTATAATATTATTAAACGTTCTTCTTTATATACATTATATGAAGATATTAATAATGATAAAAACATTGAAAAAGATATGGAAGTATTTAAAGAAGATGTTAAGAATAAAGTATTAGTTATTCAAAAGGAAGTTAATACAAATTATTCTGATAAAAGTGGATGTGTTAATCTTGATAAGATAATTGGAAATGGTTATTTTGGTTATTTAAAAGTTATTAATGTTAATGGTAAATATCAAGCTTATATAACTTTAGGTAAAGATAACTTAGTCGTTGAAAATTATACTATTGATAATATTAAAAATAATAAATATACAGTTACACAAAAAGATAGTAAGAAAAATTATTCTTGTTAAAAAAAATACTGAGCGTTATAAAATCTCAGTATTTTTTATTATATTATTTATTGTTATTTCTTTATTATATGATTCATATTTTTGTTTTGCTTTTGATACCAAGTTAATCCAATGTGGACTAGCTTTTTTGACACCATTATCCAAGACAGGACAATATACTCTACCGATAGATTTGATTGATGTTAAACCTTTACCATAATAATTTCTAGACATCATTCTAACGTATGTTAAGACACCTAATTCAATATTATTATGTTTAACTAATCCTTTACTAGACATTCCACCATAAATGTTGTTTTTCTTTAACATATATGTGACTTTGTAGTAACCGCTTTCAGCAGCTCCTATACTTAATAATGTTGTTGCATCGACATTGGTATAAATTGTTGAGTAGTATAAGATAAGTTTTTCAACATAATTTGATGAACCTGTATAAGGTTTATATGATGTTTTTCTTAAATGTTTTTTTGTTTTATTTAAATTGTAAAAATATTCAACTAAACCATATTCAAAATTATCATACGTTTTTAAATTACCTTTACTGTCTTTTAAATATCCAATGTTTGTTATTTCAAATTCACTATTTTCTTTTTCTAATGATTTTAAGTCTTTTATAATGTCGTCCATATTATAACTGAAAGCATTAGCAAAGAATAAAATAGTGTCATAATTTTCTTCAATATAATAATTTAAATCTTTAACAATTATATTTTCAATTTCTTCTTGTACTTTTATGTACTTTTCATTTAGTTTTGGATAATCATATCCTAATTCAAAAGGGTTCGAGGGTAATACCTCATTATCATTTGAATTTATTTCGTTTGCTTTTACTGTTACTCTTGTTCCAACAATAACAAATGCTATTAAAAAAATAACACATATAATAATATTTAATATCTTCAGCGAAGATACACTTTTTTCCACTTTTTGTTCCCCTCCCCAGACGAACGGCTTTTATTTTACCATATTATGGGGAAGAAAGTCAAATTTCATTCAGAATATAAAAAAGACCATAAGGTCTTTTATGAGAAAAATTCAGTTAATTTAGCAAGTTCTTCGTCTTTTAAATGTTCATTAATATATAGTCTTCCGTTATCGTTTTGAACACTAATATATTCAGTTTCTTCAGTTGGTTTTTCTTCTTCATCTAACTTTATTATTTTAAAGTAAGCGTTATCATCAATTAAAGCAGTATCAACTACTAAAAATTTTCTTTTATCATTTAGTTCAATTACTTCATCTTTAGAAAAATACATTGTTATTCACCTTTATCTTTCTATTTTTTCTTTAGTAAATTCATTAGGAATAATTAGTTCTAATCCTTTAAATATTTCAGTGTTATTTTCAATATCATTTAGATCAGTTATATGATTTTCTTTAAGTCTTTCTTCAATAGCCGTTTTATTTGCTTTATAGATATCATTCCATCCTTCAGAATCTTCACATAAAGCTAATGCTAAATCTGATAAACTTAATCCTTCTTCTAATGTGTATTTTACTTCATTAGTTTCTGGTTCTTTAGGAGTTTCTTCTTTAGGTTCTTCCTTAACTTCCTCTTTTGGTTCTTCGACAATTACAGATGTCTCAGGGATAACGGATACTTCTTCCTCTGGTGCTTCTTCTACTTTAGTAATTTTATCTTCTAGTGGTGTTGATTCTTCAATTGAATTAAGTGGTGAAACTACTTCATCAAAGCTAGTTTCTATTGGAGCAATAATATCAGTGTTTTCTTCGATACCAGGAGCTAATAAGACAGATGTTTCTTCTTCTTCGGTTACTTCTGGAGCATTAACATTATTATTTATTGCTGAGGTTAATTTGTCTCCACTTTCAAAGAATGTATTATCACTTTCGGTTTCAGCTGATAATTTTTCATCAAGAGGTGAATCTGTTTCAGGTTCAGAATCTTCTACTGGTTCATTATATTTTTTAATACTTACCACATATGGCATATTATGAGGTGCAGCAGTTACAATTGATTCTTCTTCAACTTCAATACCAGTTTCTGCCATTTCTTCAGGATGAAGATATAATTTAATTGCAGAAAATGGAAAAATAGTATATGCAGCTTTTACATCATATTCTCTAGCATTAGGATATAATTCTTCTATTTGCTTTAGTTCTTGAAGATTATCATCTTCTCTTTTTTGTCTATCATTAATTTTTTTCATTAAGAAAGATAAATCTTCTTTAGCTGTTAATGGTAGTTTAGATTGGAACTCTTTTAATTCTTCTAAAATACTATCTTTTTTAGCCAATAAACTTTCAGAAGATGAATGTCTTTTACTATTTTCATTTTGTAAATCATTTTCTACTTCCATTAATTCGCTTAAATAATTAATATCAGCATTATATTTATTAAATAATTCATCACATTTGTCCATTGATTCTTTTATTTCTTTATCAAATATATCAACGTTTTCTTCAATTCTTTTGATTTTTTTCTTTGCCTTTAAATTATATAAGATAATTTGAGCATCTCTATCTATTAATGTATCCATTCTAGCACTCTCCCTATTGTAATTTTATTATAGCATGTCAATATTTTTTTTACAATAAGGTAAAAATAAAAAAACTCACATAAGTGAGTTAATTTTTAAATGGCGCCCGATGTAGGACTCGAACCTACGACCTAACGGTTAACAGCCGTGCGCTCTACCGACTGAGCTAATCGGGCAAATTGCTAAGTACATGTTTAATTATAAGACAAGAAAGATGTTAAATCAAGATATTTTTTTAATTTTTTTAAAAATTATGTTATATTTTATATATAGGAGTATATTTATATGGAAAAAGTATATTTTATAAAAGAAATTACACCAGAAAATGTTATTAAGGTGTATGATTTGTTAAATAAAAAGTTAAAAGGAAAGGTTGCTGTTAAGGTTCATTCTGGGGAAAAAGGTAATCAAAACTTTTTACATCCTTTATTTTTAAAACCAATTGTTGAGCATGTTAATGGGACGGTTGTTGAATGTAATACGGCTTATGCTGGAGCTAGAAATGAGACTGGTAAACATTTAGAACTATTAAAAGAACATGGTTGGAGTGATTATTTTAATGTTGATATAATGGATGCTGAAGGGTCTGATAAAGTATTATATGTTCCTAATCATCTTAAAATTGATAAAAATTATGTTGGTAAACATATTGATAATTATGATTCAATGTTAGTTGTTTCACATTTTAAAGGTCATCCAATGGGTGGATTTGGTGGAGCTTTAAAGCAGTTATCTATTGGTTGTGCTTCTAGTAGTGGTAAGGCTTGGATTCATTCTGCTGGTAAGACTTTAGATCAAGAAAAATTATGGGATAATGTAGCTCTACAAGATGATTTTATTATGTCAATGGCAGATGCTGCTAGTAGCGTTGTTAAACATTTTAATGGTAATATGGCTTTTATTAATATAATGTGTAATTTATCAGTAGATTGTGATTGCTGTGCTGTGGCTGAAGATCCATGTATGAAAGATATTGGAATATTAGCATCTTTAGATCCTATTGCATTAGATAAAGCTTGTTTAGATTTAATTTATAACTCTACTGATTCAGGAAGAGATCATTTTGTTGAAAGAGTTGAAAGACAACACGGTACATATATAATTGATTCAGCAGAAAAATTAGGGTTTGGTTCTAAAGATTATGAATTAGTTGAAATAAAATAAAACGCATTAAGCGTTTTTATTTTGGTCTAAAAGTTTAAGATATATTGGTTTTATTTCTGATTCAGGTATTTCTAAATCCCTTAATACACTGTAAGCAGTTTCAATATTCATTATATGAAAGCATTCTTTTTCGGTTAGTAATTTAGAAATAAGAATTTGTCTTTTTAACCTTTCACTATCTTTATCTTTGTATAGTATAAGTAATTTATTATTTATTTTGATTAATTCTTCGAACATCTCTTACTACCTCCTTTTTTATACCAGGAATATTAGGCTTGCTTTTGGGATTTATATAATCATAGTGACCATTATCAAATCTTTCTTGTAATTCTTCTTTTTCAATTTCATTTAAACCTAATCTAGCATTATAAATGTAATATTTTGTTTCAGCAGACATATCATCATTTATAGCAATAATTACAATACTTTCAGCTTCGAGATTAGGTGTTGGGTGATTATTTCTTACGTATGAAATTGAAATATTATTATCTAATTCTAATTGAGAAAATAATGTTTTCTTTAAAATTTGAATATAGCCTAAACGATCTACTTGAGCATAATTGTTATTTTTTAATTTTGTAAAAAATATTGCTAATTTTTCAGCAAAAGGAATTATCATTATATTGGGACTAGATTGTTCATATGCTTTAAGAGTTTCTTCAAAGGTTGGTTCTTTGCCAATTTGATAGTATAAATCTTCCATTCGTTTTAATTCTGCTTTAAATTTTTCTTTAGTTTCGTTATTTTTATTTAAAATTATAATTCCTTCAAGAGGTAATTTTTGCTTTACTCTTGGAATGTCACCATTTAAAACACCAGTTACAGAATCAACCTTAATAATATAATCACCAGACTTAAAAGTTAAGAAGGCATGGCCACCTCCAAAGTCATCCATGTATCCTCTAGAAATTGTTCGGTAATTAAAACCTAATTGTTTAAGAAAAACACTATATATAGCATTAAATTCATAACAAACTACTCTATTGTTAGATGGAGTTATTTCATTGATATGATCTATCTGTTCATGTTTAAAAGCAACTACTCCTTGCTGATTAACTACATAAAATTCATCATCATAAGTTAATATTTCGCACATTTTCATATAAATAAAAATAGCTTTTTGAAGATTATCTAATCCTTCAGGAATGTTTGCTAAGATTTTTCTTTTTAATTCTGGGTTAATAGAGATTTTTTGTTCATTAGGATCTTCATTTTTTAAATATTGATTTGTTGATTCAAAGTCAATTTCTTGGTAAGATTCTAAACTTTCTATTGAAGTTTTTATTTTATCTGATACTATGTAATTATCTAATAATTTTGTATCTTTAATAAAATGAACAGATAAATATGCCATATGTTTAATAGGAATATTAGCATACATCTTCATCCCTTTTCTTTTGGATGGGGATAAAGAAATAAAATCTATAATAGTTTGAGGACTAACTTTATAAAAAATATTATCCACTCTTATTTGAAAATCATTTCTTTCAGAAATAAGATTTTCTAGGGAGACACTTTGTTTTAAAGCATTAAATCTTTCTTTTTCTTTGGAAGAGGGATCAAATATTTGTTCATTTATTAAATAGGATAGTACTTTAAATAATTCTATTTTAGAAAAAGAATTTATTACTAGAGTATCTCCGAAATATATTTCAAAGACATTTAGAGTACTGGTTAATAAAGTCCCATCAATTAGTTTTGATGTATATTTTTCATAGATAAAATCACTGCATAATAAATCAATAGCTAGTTGAGTTCTTTTACCAAGAATTACCGGAAATGATTTATAATATTTTGAGGTTTCTTCCGATAATACGATATTGTGATTTAAGGTTCTAGCTAAATATGGATACTCTTTTAATATTTGTTCTTGTTCTTCTTTATTCATATTATTATCACAATTATTATTTTAACAGATTATCTATTTTTATTAAAGATTTAATTTTCTTTTTAAATACTCTATTTCTTGGTTTAATCTTACTATTTCATTTTGATAATTAATATTTTTAGAGTAATTTCCTGGTGATGTATTGGCTGAATCGAAGTTACCTACACTTTCGGTATTATTAGACAATGCTTGTCTTACAGTGATATTTTGAGCAGCAATAGTCAAAATAATCTGTCCTATTTCTTCTAGAAAGTTTCCTATTGAATTTTGCTGATTAGCATTTAGTGAAGGAGCAATTAAATAGGCAGCAATGACACCAAAAAGAGAAAATTCGTATGGATCTAATGTATTTAACCAATTAGATAAACCAGAATAATCTTGATTAGTAAAATTAGCAAATGCTTCATTATTCATATTTTCTCTCCTATACAAAGTATATGTAAGATTTTTTGATTTACTGAATGTTATTTAATGGTGTATATTTATCTTAAGAAGATAAAGGAGGAAATATGAAAAAGAAAGATAATGAAGAAAAGAATTGTAATTGCTCTAGTAATTACATGACTGAAGGTATGCTTTTGGTATGAGTTTTGGTATGACTCTAGGTATGGCAATTGGTTCTTTAATTAAGAAAAAATAGAAGATTAAATGAAAAAAATAAAAAAACTTTAATAATAGTACTAATTATAATTGGGTTAATATTAGTAGCTGGTGGAGTTTATTTAGTATTATCTAAAGATAAAAAAGATAATACAAATTATTTTTTAGTTCGTTTTAATTCTAATGGTGGAACAATAATTAAAGATAAGTCCAAGAACATTAGTGTTAGATTCTGTCTTTGTTTCTTTGGTTTCATCCTTCTCTTCAAGTATTTTTTGATAAGATAATAATTTATTTATTTCATCATTCTTCTCTGCTTTTGGTAAATTAGATATTTCAACATTACCAGATATTTCAATTTTATATTTTTCAATAGCATCTTGAATTATTATCGTACTTTAACAATATTTACAAACTACAGTTTCTTCCTTTGGATTAACATCAAGTTTAGCTCCACAACTAGGACTTACAGCAGCTATTAATTTCATTTTATCACCTGGCTACATTATGGCATAAAAAAATCATTCTTACGAATGATTAATTTTTAATTGGAGCGGGTGTCGTAGTTATCTACAACTCTTTTCCAATAACGAAAGAGTACATATAATCTTCCGTTGCTAGTAATAATATACCACGTTTTAAGTGTTTATGGAATAGATTTTTGTTAATTTTACAATCCTTCGCACAAAT
>JALFTB010000019.1:0-11630 GCA_022779465.1 bacterium | reverse complement strand
TGGGGGTTCAAGTCCCTTCACCCGCACCAATTTGTGATTAAAAACTCTCACTTTGAGGGTTTTTTTGCTTTTTTACTACGACCGCCTGGCTATGAGTCGATACTAAGTATTTTTTTATATGATTATTATTTATAATGATTGGAGGGTTTTTATGATTAATAAAAAATATAGTAATCTAATTAATAATTTTAATTTAATATCACAAAAAAAGTGGATAAAATCAATTGTTAATAATACAAGTGGAGTTGGATTAACTTTTGAAAGTTTACTTGGCAAATTACCAGATAGTATGTTTTTTCCGGATTATTATGGTATTGAAATTAAGTGTACTACAAGATTCAGTAGATATCCTATAACTTTGTTTACAAAAGCTTTTGATGGTCCTTCTTTGTATGAAATGAACAAGATTCTTGAGAAATATGGTAAGATTGATATGATATATATTGATAGAAAATTATTACTTTGTGATTTGAAATTTAATGAAAAAGTATTGGTTAACAATAAATATTTTTTTGAATTAAAATTAAACTATGAAAAAGAAAAATTGTTTTTATTTGTGTATGACTTGTATGGTAATTTGATTGAGAGAGATGCATTTATAAACTTTGATAGTTTAAGATCTCATTTAAAGATTAAGTTGTCTAGTTTAGCATTAATATATGCGAGTAAAAAGAGAATAGAATGTGTAGATTATTTTAGATATTATAAAATGATTATATATGAGTTAAAATCATTTGATGTTTTTCTTAAGTTGTTGGAAAAAAATATAGTTAAAGTTTCAATAGCTTGTAGGGTATCTAGAAGTGGTATTCGAGAGGGTGAACAGAGAAATAAAAATCTTGTTTTTAAAATTCCTAAGGAAAATATTAATGATTTGTTTGACGAGATAATGACTTTTGATATAGATAAAATGTAAATGTATTGTTTTATGAATGGATATTTTCTATCGATTTATTTTATTATAAGAAAATTATGGCAAAAAAAAATTAGGTATATAACCTAATATATTTTACAATGGTCGGGGCTACCCGACTTGAACAGGCGACCTCATGGTCCCAAACCACGCATTCTACCAAACTGAACTAAGCCCCGAACAATGGTGGAGAATGAGGGACTCGAACCCTTGACCCTCTGCGTGCAAGGCAGATGCTCTAGCCAACTGAGCTAATTCCCCAAAGAACATATTCATTCTAGCATATCAATTAACTAAAATCAAGTATTTTCTTTTTATTTTTTTAATATCTTTTGATTATAAAGATATTCTTCAATATGAATTTGATGAAATTCCGTGTTATATTTTTGAAGATCTTGAAACATTCTCATAAAAATAACATTAAAGGGGTTATATCTACTTCCAGAATTTCTAAATCTAACAGGAATATTGTATAGGGAAGATAATAGTTCATTTTGTTTTCTTTTAGCAAATTCTAGAATGAACTTTTCACCATCAAAATTAATCTTAACCAAGTCATTTGAATCATCATAAATTTCATCACTACACCAAGTAATAGTTTTACCATCAAATAATTCATGATAAGCATCACTTTCTTTTAGACTAGCAACATTTTCTTTATAGAAATCATATATATCAGCAAGAGAGTCAAAATGACTAAGACCACTTTCAAATAAAGCAATTTCAGTATCAATGTCAAAGACAGATGCATTCTTAATACGATTATATAATTGTTCAAATAAAGTATAAATAGCATAATCTTCTTTAGTTATTTCAAACGTTTCTAAAATTAATTTTTCTTTAGGTGATTTAGATAAAGTCCAATATAAATCTAAGTTATTCTCAAAAGAGATGATAAGTTTTTTATCACCATTTGATAGAATAATCTTTTGAGGTAGTTTACCTTGATTTTTAATTTTTTGAACTTCCATACTACTCACCCGGAACTATAATTTTACCACAAATTAAGAGAAGGAAGTATACTTTATTTGAATTATTTCACAAAAGTGAAGAATTTTATAATTGTTTAAAATAATTTCTTGTTTAGATTTTTCAATTTTAATAACAGTTCCGGATACTTTAGTTAAGAATCCACTTTGATAAATAGTAAATTCAATAGGGATTTTATTAAAGTAAGATTCTAATATTTTAGATTCTAAGTTATTTATTTGTTCTTCAGATAAAGTAGGTTTTGTAATTCGGGATTTTTGTTTTTCAATATCCTTAATTAATATTTTAGAATTGATGACAGAATTAAATGGGAGCCATTTAAGCATTTTACGATCATGCATTATGACCACCAATTTTTTTATTACGAGCAATAGCAGTTGAATCTTTTAAAAGAGCAGAAGCTTTTAAAATACTATTGGCACCGTATTTGGCTTTTATTTCATCAATAGCTTTATCTTTAGCTTGATTAGTTTTAATTTCTTCAAGTGATTCAAATAAATTTAATTGAATACTATTATCATCAGTTAATTTACCTAAAGAAATACTTACTTTTCTAATAGGTAAATCTTCATAATATTTATCAAAAATATTAATACAAGTATTATAAATTACTTTATCATTATTAGTACTAGTTTGTAGTTTTTGAGTGTGATAGAAACCACCACCAATATTTTTAGAATAACCAATACCAAAACCAATACAACTAGTTTGTTTTTTAGAATCTCTTAGTCTTTTAGTTAAAACATCAATCATTTCTTTAATAATCAGAGTAATATTTTCTTCATTATAATCTTTAAATAAAATTTGACTATGACTGATAGATTTATCTTTGGGAATAACATTATTAAAATCACTTATTTTAGATAAATCAATGCCATTAGCATGGTTCCATAATTCTTCACCCATGACTCCATATTTATCTTTTAAAATATTTTTGTCATATTTAGCAATATCTTCAATTTTATAAAGTTTTAATTTATTTAAGTTTCTTTCCATACGAGGACCAATACCCCACATTTTAGATAGAGGGGTGATAGGCCAAAGTTTATTTGGAATATCTTCATAAGTCCATTTTGCAATATTATCTTTAGTATGTTTAGCTTCAATATCCATAGCTACTTTAGCAAGAAGTAAATTGGGACCAATACCAGCAGTAGCAGTTAGACCAGTTTTATCTTTAATTCTTTGCATGATAGTTTTAGCAAGTTCATAGTCAGTCATTTTATACATTTTAAGATAATCAGTAACATCTAAAAATACTTCATCGATAGAATAAACATGCATATCTTCATGAGAGACAAATTCAAGATAAATACTTAAAACTTCTTTACTTTTAGCAATATATAAACTCATACGAGGAGGAGCTTTAATAATTTTAATATTTTTAGGCAGATTATATTTATAAAGTTCAAAGACACGACAACGACCGGGAACTCCAAATTTTTTTAAAAAAGGTGTTACTGCTAAAGTTATAGCACCATTACGGGTAGGATCACATACGATTAAAGGAACTTTATATGGATCAAGTTTTCTTTCAACACATTCACAGGAAGCAAAAAAACTTTTTAAATCTATAGCAAGAATATTTCTTTTAGGATATAATTCTTCCATTTCAATCACCTGTATTAATTATAAAACATATGTTTGATATAGTCAATTGCCAAATAATGGTTATTTATGATATAATTTTTTATAGAGAGGAGTTTTATAATGTATGCAGAAGTATTAGTACAATATGGAGTTAAAGCTTTAGATAGACAATTTACTTATAAGATTCCTGAAGAATTAAAAAATGATTTACAAGTAGGAATGAAAGTTTTAGTTCCTTTTGGAACAATGACAATAAATGGATTTGTTATTAAAATAAAAAATGAAACTGATCAAGAAAATTTAAAAGAAATAATAGAAATAACTAATAAAGATTTTAGATTAAATAATGAATTACTTGATTTAGGTAAATATATTAAAGAAACTACTTTATGTACACTTATTCAAGCTTATCAAACTATGCTTCCAAGTAGCATGAAAGTTAAGACTATTAAAAGTAATTATCAAAAATATAATGAGTATATTGAACTTATAAATAAAGATGAGGTTATTAGTTATATAAATAGCAAGAGCAGAGTTACTAAACAAATTGAACTTTTAAATAGATTATTAACTGGTGAAGTAATTCTTAAAAATGAATATAGTAAAACTATTATTGATAAGTTATTAGAATTAAATTTAATTAAAATAAGAAAAGAAATTAAATATAGAATTAATAAAGATAAAGAAGATATTAAGAAAATAATACTTACAAAAGAACAAGAAGATGCGGTTAAGAAAATAGAAAAATCTTTTGATAATAATGATACTTTTTTAATTCATGGAGTAACTGGTAGTGGTAAGACTGAAGTTTATATGACTTTAATTGAAAAAGTTATTAAAAATGGAAAATGTGCAATTATGTTAGTTCCAGAAATTAGTTTAACTCATCAAATTGTAGATAGATTTTATAAAAGATTTGGTAGTGATGTTGCAATTTTTCATAGTGCTTTATCTGATGGTGAGAAATATGATGAATATCATAAGATATTAAATGGTGATGTTCATGTAGTAGTAGGAACTAGAAGTGCAATATTTGTTCCATTTGATAAAATTGGAATTATTATAATTGATGAAGAACAAAGTACTAATTATAAACAAGATAATAATCCCAGATATCATGCTAGAGATATAGCAATTAAAAGAAGTATTTATCATAAATGTCCAGTAGTGTTAGGAAGTGCAACTCCTTCATTAGAAAGTATGGCAAGAGCTTTAAAAGATGTTTATCATTTAATTAAATTAGATAATAGGATTGGGATAAGCACTATTCCTGATGTTACTTTAGTAGATATGCAAGAAGAATATAAAAAAAGAAATATGATTATAAGTGATATATTAGATGAAAAAATAAAAGATAGAATATCTAAAAATGAACAAATAATTATATTACTTAATAGAAGAGGATTTACAACAATAGTTAATTGTAAGAATTGTGGATATACTTTTAAGTGTCCTTATTGTGATATTACTTTAACTTATCATAAAACTAGTAATAATTTAAGATGTCATTATTGTGGATATACTTTAGTTAATCCTGAAGTATGCCCGGAGTGTCATGAAAAAGCTTTAACAAGTTATGGACTAGGAACGGAAAAGTTAGAAGAAGAAATTAAACAAAGATATAATGTAAATACAGTTAGAATGGATGCTGATACAACAACAAGAAAAGGTAGTCAAGATGAAATTATTAGAAAAATAGAATCTTTAGAAGCTAAAATTATTATTGGAACGCAGATGATTGCTAAAGGATTTGATTTTCCTAATGTAACATTAGTTGGAATTATTAATGCTGATGATGCTTTAAATGTACCAGATTTTAGAAGTGGGGAAAGAACCTTTGAACTTCTTAGTCAAACTTCTGGAAGAGCCGGAAGAGGAAGTAAAAAAGGTGAAACTATAATACAAACATTTAATCCTGATAATAAAACTTTACTGTTTGTTAAAAATAATGATTATAAAAGCTTATATAGTTATGAAATGGAAATAAGAAAATCATTAAAATATCCACCATATTATTATTTAACATTAATTAAAATAGCATCTAAAGATTATGAAATGGCGTCTAGTGAAGCTAGAAAAGTGTATTCATTCTTAAATAGAAATTTAAAAGATACAATTATCTTAGGACCAACAACATCAGCAATGTTTAAGATGAACAATGTTTATAGATTTCAAATAATATTAAAATATAAAAATTATGATTTAATTAAATCTACATTAATTAATTTAGATGAAGTCTATAAAAGTAATAATAAAGTAAATATAGAAATAGATAATAATCCTTGTAGATTATAAATTGGAGAAATCCAGCTTTTTTGTGTAAAATAAAATATCTTTAATATTAAAATAATAATTATGGCAATTAACTGATACTAGTATATCTTTTTAACTTTTGTTAAAAACGAAGGATATTGAAGTGTTGACAAATATAAATATTTTGTTATAATTTAGATATGTTTTAAAGCGATGACTTCCTTGGAAAAGAACGAGCTATATATTAATGAAGATTCTAAAGTAGGGTGGAACCACGGTAATACGTCCCTATAGTTTAGGGTCTTTTTTTATTAGGAGGATGTATGAAGATATTTATTGGATGTGGGTCTAACCCTAAGATTAGTGATGAATTAAAGTTAGTAGCAAAAGAAGTTTGTAAGGTAATTGCTGGTTTAGGTTATGATTTAGTTTATGGTGCTTATAATGAGGGTATGATGGGTGTATGCTTTAATACTTTTAAAGAGATGAATAGAGAGGTTTATGGCATTAATATAACTAAGTATGATGATGGTGGTGATTATGAGGTTTATGATACTTCTTTTGAGAGATTAAAAAGAATTTGTGAGATAAGTGATAAGCTTTTGATTTTACCTGGTGGGATTGGTACTTATTCTGAATTATTTGGTTTATTAGAAGAAAAAGCTAAACCGGTTATCATATATAATTATAAGGGGTTTTATGATGATTTAATTAAATTTTTAAATAAGAATTTAGATAATAATATATTATATGATGATGATTTGAATAATTTAATTATTGTAAATAATATAAATGAATTAGAAAGAGTGATTAAAGATGAAAAATAGTATGGAAGATATTGTTAATTATTGTAAGAATTATGGTTTTGTATTTCAAGGAAGTGAGATATATGGTGGTCTATCTAATTCTTGGGATTATGGTTCTTTAGGTAAAGAATTAAAAGAAAATATTAGAAAAGCTTGGTGGAAAAAGTTTATTCAAGAGGCACCTAATAATTATGGATTAGATGCAGCTATTATTATGAATCCTAATGTATGGGTTGCTTCTGGTCATGTTACTAGTTTTGCTGATCCTTTAATGGATTGTAAGAAATGTAAATCTAGATATAGAGCTGATAAGTTAATTGAAGATTTTACTGAAGGTAAAGAAACTGGTGATGGTTGGGATAATAAAAAGTTAGAAGAATTTATTAAAGGAAATCATATTAAATGTCCTAAATGTGGTAGTGAAGATTTTACTGATATAAGAAAATTTAACTTATTATTTGAAACTCATATTGGTGTTACTGAAGATGCTAAGAGTGTCTGTTATTTAAGAGGAGAAACTGCTCAAGGTATATTTACAAACTTTTTAAATGTTCAAAGAAGTATGAGATGTAAGATTCCTTTTGGTATTGGACAGACTGGTAAGAGTTTTAGAAATGAAATTACTCCTGGAAACTTTATTTTTAGAACAAGAGAATTTGAACAAATGGAATTAGAGTTCTTTTGTAAGCCTGGTACTGATTTAGAATGGTTTAAATTTTATAAAGATTATTGTATGAATTTCTTAAAGAGTTTAGGTTTAAAAGAAGAAAATTTAAGATATAGAGATCATAAACCAGAAGAACTTGCTTTTTATAGTAAGGCTACTACAGATATAGAATACTTATTCCCAATGGGTTGGGGAGAGTTATGGGGTATTGCCGATAGAACTGATTATGATTTAGGTGTTCATATGAAACATTCTGGTCAAGATTTAAGATATTTAGATCCTGTAACTAATGAAAAGTATTTACCTTATGTTATTGAACCTTCTGTAGGTTTAGATAGATTATTTTTAGCAGTAATAAGTAATGCTTATGAAAAAGAAGTATTAGATAATGGAGAAGAAAGAGAAGTATTAAGATTAATTCCTTCTTTAAGTCCAATTAAAGCTACTATTCTTCCTTTAGTTAAAAAGATTCATAGTGATAAAGCTTTAGAGTTATATCAAAGTTTAGCTAAAGAATTTAATGTATCTTATGATGAAGCAGGTTCAATTGGTAAGAGATATAGAAGATGTGATGCAGTTGGTACTCCATTTGCAATTACAATAGATGATGATACTTTAAATAATAATACTGTAACTATTAGAGATCGTGATACGATGGAACAAGTTAAGATATCTTTAGATGAATTAAAAGATTATATTTTAGAGAGAATTAAATAGAGAATAATAATTTATAGAAAGTAATAAAATGTCTAATCTTAAATTAGATTTAAAAAGTTAAAAAAGGCAAAATTTGCCTTTTTTATAATTTAGTTATTTCTTTAATATCATTAATGTAAATAACATCTCTTTCTTTGGTTACAATATAATTTTTAGTTTTACCGATAATTGTAGTAGTAATATTTTTAGTATTTGTTACGATGTGAACTTTAACTGGTAAATTGTCATAGATTGATTCATCTGTTACTTCAGTAAATTTACCTCTGTATAGTTTTTCTTCTTTATTATTATCATTAATGGTATTTTTAAATATTTCTGGTAAACTCATAAGACCTCCTAATAATTATATGTATAATAATTATTATTTTCACAAAATATTAATATGAAAAGGTTTAAAGTTATTATTATTTTGATTGTTTTGATGGTTATTAGTGTTTTAAATAATTATTATGCTAGTAATTTTTCTTCTTTGTTTAGTAATTATTTTATTAAGCAAGGGATTTGGTTTTTAATATCTTTTGGTTTTATTTATTTACTTAAGTTTTTTAATGTTAATTTTATTATTGATAAGAGTATCTTTTTATATGTTTTAGGGATTGTTTTACTTATTATAACGTATTTGTTTGGGACTGATGTTAATGGGTCTAGGAGCTGGTTAAAATTAGGCTTTATTAGTATTCAAGCATCTGAGTTTATGAGAAGTTTTTTGATGATTTATTTATATCATTTTAAAGATAAATATAGTTATTTAAGTGATTTTAAGTTTATAGTTTATTCTTTTATGATAGTGCTTGTTCCATCAATTTTAACTTTTATTGAACCAGATACTGGTGGGGTTATTTTATATTTAAGTGTTTGGTTATTTTTTATAATACTTAAAAAAATTAATAAGTTTTATTATATTGGTGGTAGTGTTTTTATTTTAGTTTTTCTTGGTTTATTTTTCTTTTTATATTTTAAAAGGCAAGAATTATTTATTAATTTATTTGGGACTAGTTTCTTTTATAGAATGGATAGGTTAGTTAATTTAGGTGATGGTTATCAGATTAATGAAGCTATTAAGAGTATATCTAATAGTGGATTATTTGGAATTAAGAATTATATTTATTTTCCAGAAGCGCCAACGGATTTTGCTTTTACTTTGTTAATTGCAAATTTTGGTTATATAGGGATGTCGATTTTACTTTTAAGTTATTTTTTATTATTTAAGTTTATTTTAGAGTATAGTTATGATGATTTAAGTAGATGTTTTGTTTTTACATTAATGGTTCAGTTTTGTATTAATATTTTTATGAATATTGGTTTATTTCCAATTATAGGGATTACTTTACCTTTTATAAGTTATGGTGGTAGTTCAGTATTATCTTATATGTTTGTTTTAAGTTTTATTTTAAATAAAAATAAGGCTTAGGCCTTATTATCGGTAGTATGGATAAGGGGTATAGTTATATCCTCCATAATAGTTATATCCATATTGGTATGGATTATTATTATAATTATAGTTTGGATTTGTTACATATACTGGTCTGGGACGAGTGGCACCAACTACGGCAGCTCCACCTAATCCTCCTAAAAGAAATGGAAACCAAAATTGTCTATCTCCATTATAATTATTAGGATAAATAATCATATAAGAAAACTCCTTTCTTTGTATTATATGAAAGGAGTTTTTTAATTGTTATAAAACCTATATAAGTTAATAGATGGTCTGTTATTTAGACGATATGGTATTTTACTAGTTCCTAGTCCATTTGAAATATAGATTTCAGTATTATCTATTTTATATTTTGAATCATAGTATTTTTTTGCACCTGTTGGAGTATAGATGCTACCAATAAATGGTAATCTGACTTGACCATTTAGAGAGTGTCCAGCTAGAAATAAATCGATGTTTTTATCTTTGATTTTTTCATAGGTGTCTGGTTCATGAGCTATTAATATTTTATAGTAGTTATTTTCTTCATAATTAAAGGCCATATCAAGGCTTTGATTACCATTAATAGAATCATCTAAACCAATTAACATAATAGGGGTATCACCTTTATAATAGATTAATTTATTTAGGTTATTTATTTCAATAATTTTAGTTTGAGTAATAATACTATTATAAGTTTCATTAATATCATTATCTCCTCTAATAGAATAAATATCTATTTTAGGATCTAATTTATTTAGATTTTCAATAATAGATTTTTTATCATTATCGGTTAGTTTGTAATTAGATGAAATTAAATCTCCAGTAAAGATTATAATATCAGGATTTAATTCGTTAATTTTATTAACTAACTTTTTAAGATATTTTTGATCGGTAGTAGAACCATATTTTAAATCTGAAAAGTGAACTACTTTAAATCCTTTAAAACTTTCGGGTATTTTATTATTTATAACACTGTATTCTTTAATTTGGATACCAGTAGTAGCAATATATCTACTATAGATAATTATTAATCCAATAATTAAAAGTATATATATAAATATATGAGATTTATTTTCTTTTGTTTCTTTTGTTTCTTTTTCCTTTTTATTCATAACTTCTCCTTAAAATAATATTAGTATTAGTGAGATTAAATTGTAAGCACTATGAGTAATAATTGAATTTATTATATTATTAGTTTTATAAAATGGATATGTAAATGTGAATGACATTAATGAATATGAGATTAAATAAATTAGATCTTCTGGTATTTTTTGCATATGTAGAAATGCAAAAAATAGAGTAGTAACTATTAAATAGATATATTTATTTTTTATTATAGTAAAGGTATATCTAAATAATATCTCTTCCATTATAGGACCTAATATTAAAATGTTTAAAATATAATATATGGGATATAATTTTATTTCTTTTCTTAATGTTAATTCATTTTGGGGTAATTCATTAAAATGAGATATGATTAAGTTTGTTATTATGATAAAAATTAAACCTATCAGTAGGGTTTTAAAGATTAATTTTAAATAATCTTTTTTATTTTTTTTAAAGTCTTTGATTCTTTCTTTGATGTTTATATTATTTATTTTAATTAATAAGCCATTGATTATTAACATATTTATAATACTTATTATGGTAAATAAAGGAGCTGATAACTTTAAATTAATGATAGAAACATTAATACCAGCATAGAAAAAGATGTATATTAAAAAGCTTTGTAACATTTTTTTTATTGTCATTTTTATTCACCAATATAATTTTATCATATTTTTTTTAATTGTTAAAAAATTATTATATTTTTTTTTAAAAATATATGTTATACTTATAAAAGATAGATAGGTGGATTTATGAAGAATATTGTAAAACTACTTTTAGGAGTCATATTATTTTCTTCGGTAAATGTGTATGCCGCTACTTGTACGGGTGCTGATTTACAGAAAGTAAGTAAGGCTGCTAATGGTATAAAAACTAATTATACTATAAATGAAGGGAAGGTTAAGGAAAATTCTGCTGAGTATGAGGTTTTTCCTTCAATTGATTTTTCTATTTATAATATTACTAGTGATGTTTTCTTAAAGATTACTAATGATTTTAATCAAGATGAAACTATTGTTACTTATTCTATGACTAATAATGGCAAGTATTCTTTTAGTACTGATGAGATGTTTGAAAAGAGAACTTATTATATTGAAGTTTTTTCTAACTTAGATTCATGTAAAGCTGACAGTATTAAGAGTATTACTTTAAAGAAGCCTTATTATAATC
>JALFTB010000014.1:0-26796 GCA_022779465.1 bacterium | reverse complement strand
CTAGTTACATGATCTCTTGCCTCAGCTTTATTAGCAACTGTAATTTTCCATTTTCCATTAACATCTTCAATTAATTCAACTTTACCAGTAATTTCAGAAATTGTAGCTTTTCCTTTAGGATTTCTAGCTTCGAATAATTCTTCAACACGAGGAAGACCTTGTGTAATATCTTCTCCACCAGCAACACCACCACTATGGAATGTACGCATTGTTAACTGAGTACCAGGTTCACCAATTGATTGAGCAGCCATTATACCAACAGCTTCACCAGTTTCAACTAAGTTACCAGTAGCTAAGTTATTACCATAACATTTTTGACAAATGCCTTGACTTGATTTACAAGTTAAAACACTTCTTATTTCTACTTCTTTAATACCAGCTTTTACAATCTTATTAGCTATACTTTCAGTAATAGCTTCATTTTTATCAACAATAACTTCTTTAGTTTCAGGATTAATAACCTTTTTAGCAGTATAACGACCAACAATTCTTTCAGCTAAACTTTCAATTACAGATCCGTCTTTATCATCAATAAAGTCAGATACTAATAATCCACTTGTACATCCACAATCATATTCTTTAATAATAATATCTTGAGCAACATCTACAAGTCTTCTTGTTAAGTAACCAGAGTCAGCTGTCTTTAATGCTGTATCGGCAGAACCTTTACGAGCACCATGAGTATTAACGAAGAATTCGTTAACTGAGTGTCCTTCATATAATGAAGTTAAGATTGGAATTTCAACCGCTTCACCATTTGGTTTAGCCATTAAACCACGCATACCAGCCATTTGGGTAAACTGGTTCAAAGAACCACGAGCACCAGAAGTCATCATAATGAATATTGGGTTTGTAGGATTAGCTGCCGCAATACCTTTTAGCTCAGCTTCTACTTGACTTCTTACGCCATTCCAAACATCAATTACAGAAGTATATCTTTCAAAATCAGTAATTAAACCTCTTTGGAATTGTTTATTAATCTTATCAACCTTAGCTTGACCAGCATCAATATATTCTTGTTTATGTTGACTAGTCATAATATCCATAATACTAAATGTAATACCAGAAATAGTAGAATATTTAAATCCTAAATCCTTAAGTCTATCTAGCATCATAGAAGTTTCAGTTGTTTTATAACGTTTAAATATTTGTGCAATAATTTGTTGTAAAGTCTTCTTAGAAAATGCTCCTGTAATTTCCATGGCTTTAACAGCTTCCGGAATATTAGTACCTCTTTCTAAGAAATACTTACTAGGAGTTAATCCTTCAATATTATCCTTAGTAGGTTCATTAATATATGGATAAGTATCAGGTAAAATCTCATTAAAGATTAATTTACCAGCAGTAGTAACTAAATACTTATCTTTTACTTCATCAGCAAAAATCTTATATTTAAATGAATTTACTGGAACAACAATTCTTGTATGAAGAGTAATTTCTTTTCTTTCATAAGCCATAATAGCTTCATTAGAATTCTTATACACTTTACCTTCATTTTCTTCTCCAGAATATTCTAGAGTAATATAATAATTACCTAAAACCATATCTTGTGAAGGAGTAACAATTGGTTTACCATCAGAAGGTTTTAAGATGTTATTAGCACCTAACATTAAAATTCTAGCTTCAGCTTTAGCTTCTTCAGATAAAGGTACATGTACAGCCATTTGGTCACCATCGAAGTCAGCATTAAATGCAGCACATACCAATGGATGTAATCTAATAGCTTTACCACCTACTAATTTAGGTTCGAATGCTTGAATACCAAGTCTATGTAATGTAGGAGCACGATTAAGCATTACTGGATATTCAGTAATAACATCCTCAACAACATCCCATACACAATCATCTTTAGCATCAATTAATTTTTTAGCACCTTTAATATTATGTGCTATACCTCTTTCAACTAAACCATTAATTACATGAGGTTTAAATAACTCTAAAGCCATATCTTTAGGAAGACCACATTCATACATCTTTAAATTAGGTCCTACAACGATAACAGAACGTCCAGAGTAATCAACACGTTTACCTAATAAGTTTTGACGGAAACGACCTTGTTTACCCTTTAACATAGAAGATAAAGATTTTAATGCTCTATTACCAGCACCACTTACACTTCTACCTCTTCTACCATTATCAAATAAAGTATCAACAGCTTCTTGAAGCATACGTTTTTCATTTTGAACAATAATAGATGGAGCTCCTAATTCTAATAATTTCTTTAAACGATTATTACGGTTAATAATACGTCTATATAAGTCATTTAAATCAGAAGTAGCAAATCTACCACCATCAAGTTGAATCATAGGTCTAAGCTCTGGAGGAATAACTGGAATACAATCAAGTACCATCCATTCAGGCTTATTACCACTAGTTTGGAAAGCAACTAAACAATCTAAACGTTTAACTAATCTAACACGTTTTTGACCAGTAGCACCTTCTAATTCTTCTCTTAATTTTTCAACTTCTTTATCAACATCAACTTCTTTTAAAAGTTTTTGAATAGCTTCAGCACCCATTCCAACTTCAAAAGAATTACCATATTTTTCATAATAAGCACGATATTCTTTATCAGATAAAGTTTGTTTCTTTTCTAAAGGAGCATTACCAGGATTAATTACAACATAACTAACAAAGTATAATACTTCTTCTAATTCTCTAGGAGACATATCTAAAACTAATCCCATTTTAGAAGGTACACCCTTAAAGAACCAAATGTGAGAACAAGGAGCAGCAAGTTCAATGTGTCCCATTCTTTCACGTCTAACTTTAGAACGAGTAACCTCTACTCCACATCTATCACAAATAACATTTTTATATCTTAATCTTTTATATTTACCACAAGAACATTCAAAGTCTTTAGTGGGACCAAATATCTTTTCACAGAAAAGTCCATCTCTTTCAGGTTTTAAAGTACGATAGTTGATAGTCTCTGGTTTTTTAACTTCACCGTAAGACCAACTTCTTATTTTCTCAGGGCTAGCAATCCCAACACGGATTCCTTTAATATTATTAACTTCTAACATTATAATTCATCCCCTTCTTCAAAACTTTCTTCCAAATCTTTAAGTTCATCTAAATCTGGTTCTTCCTCTAATTCTTCATCACCAAATTCATCTGCTTCTTCATCATAATCAGAATTTTGAGGTTCTGGTGGTTCTGGCAAATCTTCACGAGATTTAACTTCCCCAGTTTTAGCATCTATTTCATCAATAGTAATAGCTTCACCAGATTCATCCTCTTCTTCTTCTAATTCTTTTAATTCATGAGCTTGATCATTTTGATCAATCATTTCAACATTTAAACCTAAAGCTTGGAATTCTTTAATTAAAACTCTAAATGATTCTGGCATTCCCGCACCTTTAACAGTCTTACCTTTAACTAAAGCTTCATAAACTTTAACACGTCCAACAACATCATCAGATTTAATAGTTAAAATTTCTTGTAATACATGAGCAGCACCATAAGCATATAATGCCCAAACTTCCATCTCACCAAATCTTTGACCACCAAATTGTGCTTTACCACCTAATGGTTGTTGAGTGACTAATGAGTAAGGACCAGTTGAACGAGCATGAATCTTATCATCAACCATATGATGTAACTTAATCATGTACATTACACCAACAGCAACACGATTTTCAAACTTCTCACCAGTTCTACCATCATATAAATCAGTCTTACCATCTGGATCCATACCAGCTAAAGCCATTTGTTCTTTAATTTCATCTACAGAAGCACCATCAAATACTGGAGTAGCATAATGAACACCTAACTTTTTACCAGCCATACCTAAATGTAATTCTAAAATTTGTCCTAAGTTCATACGAGATGGAACACCTTGTGGATTAAGTACAATATCTACTGGAGTACCATCTGGTAAATAAGGCATATCCTCTTCCGGTAAAATAAGTGAAATAACACCCTTATTACCGTGACGACCAGACATCTTATCACCAACTTGAATCTTACGTTTTTGAATAATATAAACTCTAATTATCTTAGAAACTCCAGGTCCAAGCTCATCACTATTTTCTTTTGTATAAACTTTAACATCATGAACAATACCATCAGCACCATGAGCAACTCTAAGTGAAGTATCTCTTACTTCTCTAGTCTTTTCCCCAAAGATAGCATGTAATAATTTTTCTTCACTAGTTAATTCTTGCATTCCTTTAGGAGTTACTTTACCAACTAAAATATCTCCTTCTTTAACTTCAGTACCAATTCTAACAATACCATTAGCATCTAAGTTCTTACGAGCATCTTCACCAACATTAGGAATATCTCTCGTAATTTCCTCAGGTCCTAACTTAGTATCTCTACAATCAATATCATAATGTTCAATATGTAAAGAAGTATAAACATCATCTTTAACTAATCTTTCATTTAATACAACTGCATCTTCATAGTTATAACCATTACATGTCATGAATGCTACAACCATGTTCTTACCTAAAGCAAGTTCACCTTTATCAGTTGAAGGTCCATCAGCAATAACTTCACCTCTATGAACCTTATCACCCTTTTTAACAATAGGATTATGAGAAATATTACTTTCAGCATTACTTCTTTCAAAGTTAGCTAAATAATATTCATCTTTACCCTTAGCATTTTTAACAACAATCTTTTTACTATCAGCATATTCAACTACCCCATCAGCCTTAGCAACAATAGTAGAACCAGAATCTCTAGCAGCTACATATTCAACGCCAGTACCAACAATAGGAGCTTCAGTCTTAAGTAGTGGAACAGCTTGTCTTTGCATGTTAGAACCCATTAATGCACGTCTTGCATCATCGTGGTCTAAGAATGGAATACAACTTGTTGTAATAGAAACGATTTGACTTGGAGAAACATCAATAAAGTTTACTAAGTCACTCTTGATCATTACATTCTCACCATTTAAACGAGCAACAACAGTATCATCAGCAATATTATTATTTTCATCAATATTAACAGTAGATTGACTAATATAATAATCAGCTTCTTCATCTGCAGTTAAATATACAACATCATCTAAAATATGTCTATTTTCTACTTTATGATAAGGAGTAGTAATAAAACCATATTCATTAATCTTAGCATAAGAAGCTAAAGATGTAATTAAACCAATATTAGCACCTTCTGGTGATTCAATAGGACAAATACGACCATAGTGTGATTCATTAACATCACGAACATCCATACCTGCTCTATCTCTAGATAAACCACCTGGTCCTAAAGAACTTAAACGTCTCTTATCAGTTAACTCAGCAATTGGGTTTATTTGATCCATGAACTTAGATAATTGAGATGAACCAAAGAACTCTTTTAAAGCTGCAGTTACAGGTCTAATATTAATTAAAGACTTAGGAGTAACATTTTCAATTTCTTGAGTAGTCATTCTTTCACGAATAACTCTTTCCATACGACTCATACCAACTCTAAATTGAGTTTGAATTAATTCACCAACTTGTCTAACACGACGATTACCTAAATGATCAATTTCATCAATATTACCAATATTGGCAAGTAAATCTAAATAATAACTAACAGCAGCATATAAATCACTAATAGTAAGTCTTCTAACATCTATAGATTGATCATTACCAATGATTTTAATAGTTTTTTCACTATCATTTTTATCATATACAAGAACTTCTTGTACTTTATTATAAGTATCTAATTCTTCATTAATAGAAACTTCTTTTAAATTAACACCCTTAGCAAAGTAAGGTCTTAATTCTTCTAAACGTTTCTTATCAATAACTTCACCCTTAGAAGCAATAACCTCTTTACCATCTTTAATATTTTCAGCTAAAGTACAACCAAGTAATCTGTCTAAAACATTTAATTTCTTATTAAATTTATATCTACCAACTTTAGCTAAGTCATATCTAAATCTATCAAAGAATCTAACAATTAATTGGTTCTTTGCACTATCTAAAGTAGCAGGTTCTCCTGGTTTTAACTTTTCATAAATTTCAATTAAAGCTTCATCAGTATTTTTAGTACTATCTTTTTCAATAGTATTAGCAATAAAGTAATTATCTCCAAATACAGACTTAATAGATTCATCACTAGATAAACCAACAGCTCTTAATAATGTAGTAACAGGTACTTTTCTAGTACGATCTATTCTTACATAAATAACGTCTCTTGCATCTAATTCAAATTCTAACCAAGTACCTTTATTAGGAATAATTTCTCCAGATACAACTGGTCTACCATTCTTATCTATTTCACGTTTAAAATAAATAGATGGACTTCTTACAAGTTGAGATTGGATAACTCTTTCAACACCATTAATAATGAAAGTACCACTTTCAGTCATTAAAGGCATATCGCCTAAAAAAACCTCTTGTTCCTTAACTTCTCCAGTCTCATGAATGAACACTCTAGCTTGAACTTTTAACGGTGCAGAAAAAGTTAACATTCTTTCTTTACATTCCTTAATAGAATATCTAGGCTCATCAAAAGAATAATCACTGAATTCAAGTGATATATTTCCGGTGAAACTTTCTACAGGAAATAAGTCATCAAAAACTTCCTTTATACCGCTTTCTAGAAACCATTGATAAGATTTCTTTTGAATGTCTAATAAATCTGTAAGTTCAAAGTTGTTCGTAGTTTTAGAGAAAGTAACTCTTTCCCTATGGTCACCAAATTTTGCTGTTTTGTATGCCACTAAATTTCACCCCAAACAATATATTTTTAATCGCTATTATCCCCACAAGGGGACACAGTTCCAATCTAAAATTCTACCAAATAATAAGAAACTTTGTCAACCTATTTTTCCCGTAAAAGTTAAAAAAATCAAAACTTTTTTTAAAACAATAAAAAAAGCTTATAAATTATAAACCTTTACTACATAAAAACCATTATCCTTAGCAAGAACATCTACATTATATTTAGCCTTTAAATTCTTTATAACCGTTTTAACCCCATGATTAGTTCTCATCACAAACCATAACTGCCCATCATTATTTAAATGATTAAAAGCCTCTTCAATAATACGTAAATAAACACTTTTCCCCGCTCTTATAGGAGGATTACTAATAATAACATCATAACTATCCTTAACATCATCATAAACATTACTATTCCATACCCTACCATCAACATCATTTTCCTTCATATTCATCTTACATAAATGAATAGCTCTATTATTAACATCAACCATATCCGCATGAACATTCATAATCTTAGAAATAGAAATACCTAAAAAACCAATTCCACAACCAACATCTAAAAGACTAACATTACTTCTACCATGCTTAAAATAACATTCTGCCAAAAGTTTACTGCCTTCATCGATTTTATCTTTACTAAAAACTCCTAAATCACTATTAAAAATAAAAGAATAAGAATCATACTTATAATTAAGCTTTCTAATCTCACTTCTTAAATTTTCATTATTATCAAAATATTGCATAATATCACCACAAATAAATTATAACAAAAAAAAGACGTTTTTAAAACGTCTATTGAATTACAAAAGGATTAGACTTAGAACCATTGCCAGAAGATATTTTAACAGAAGACTTTAAGGAAATAGCAGGGCGAATAGCCATAGAATTATTACTGGCATCATAAAACAAATAACCAGCACCATCAATAGCCCAAAAACTACTGCTAGAAATCGGCGAAAGAACATAAACACCATCAAAGCAAGAAAGTAACAAAGCCATATAATAGCATTAACCTACTATAAATAAATTATAGCCAAAATTAAGTTTAATTGTCCAAAAGGTTTTGGACGATTACAAAAGATTTTAGATAGCAACCATCAAGATCCATCATTATCTAATTTATTACAAATGGACTAGATGATGTACCATTACCACCAGATATCGTTGTTGCCGACTTAAGAGAAACTACGGGACGAAGCGCGTCAGAGTGGTACACGTAACCGTCACCCAAGAGACCACCAGCATCAGAGTCCCAGACGAAAGCATCATCGCCATAGAAATCAAAAGGAGAAAGAGTCCAATAATAGTAGTTTGCATTACTTCTTAAATAAGATGCATTATAATTATTATTATTTGTAACCACTGTTCTCGATACTAAACCAGCTAAAGCCATTTCATCTGCTGTAAGTAATCCAATCTTATAATCTAGATTACCATTTCCGTTTACTGTATCATCAACTGTAAATTTAGATAATTTTCCACCATCATTATCTTTTGGACATATTAAACTAGGTCCCACCCCATAGGTGGAATTACTACCACCTTGATCTAATCCTTCATTTCTTATTCTAGCACCATATCTTGAGATTTCTGTTTTATATCCTGGATCAGCAGTACTTTTATCATTACACCATATTGTATCAGCAAGTTTATCTGTATATGATGTTAATTTTGCCTTATACCATGTTTCTAAGTTTTTTAAGATGGTACTTTTATTAATATTTGCATGAGTAGCAGCATATGTAGTTGAATTAGGCGTTCCATACATAAATCCTACATATGCATTATCATTAAATTTTTCATTAAATTTAGTTGTATATGTATCACCACTATATCTTGCAAAGGCTAAATCATTACCTGTATTTGTACAACTAGCTGATGAATAATCATATAAAGTAATTTTTATAGATCCATCACCTGTTATTCTTACGATTCTCCAGCACATATTAGCAAATGATACAAAGTTATTTTGTACATTTCCTCTAAAATAGTAACTTGTACCATAATCATCAGGTATCTGTCCCATTATTGCTTCTTCTTCCGTCGAACCTTCTTCACCTGGTTTTGTTAATGGTTCCGTTGGACTTGCATAATTCTTTTTTATTCCAGCTAAAAGTGTATTACTTCCTGCTTTATCCCAATCCTTTGGTACATCTCCATAACCTAATGCTTCTCCTAAACCAACTTGAAAAGAAAAAGACTTCCCTTTATCTGGGTTTTGATCAACATCTAAATTATTATAATATACAGTAATACTATAAGTATGCGTAACCCCTTTCCCAATACTAACATAATCTATTACAGAACTATCATTAGCAGGAATTGGCCTTTTTGATAAACTCTTACCACCATTACTTCCCACAATAGATATTGAAATACTACCAGCTATTGAAAAATTATTAACTATATTTGAAAGTCTTATTGAATATGTTGTTAAAGCATCCCCGGTATTTTTAACTGTAAAAGTTTTAGTATCTTGCCAACCTGGATAAATATCAGCACCAATAATTTGCTTAACTCCATCAGTATAAGTTAGTTCAAGACTACCAGATCTAGAAACGACACTGGCACTCTCTTCTCCCTTATCAATAACAGCTGTATAGTATGCATAACTAATACCTATACAGGCAACCAAAGCAACTATTGAAATAAAAACAATCAACAACATCTTATCATTTTTCTTCATATTCTTCATACAATCACCTAGTATCAATATTCTATATACAAGTATAACATTTATCAAATAAAATAACAATTAAAAAGACGTATTTAAACGTCTATGAAATAACAAAAGGATTCATTATGCTTCCATCCCCACCACTAATAGTAATATCTGCAGTTAATGCAATTGCCGGTCTAATTGCATACTCAAAAAAAACAGGAATGCTCTCAGTGCCTTGATTGCTTGCAATAAACACCATATAGTTAAAAGTTATTGGATCACCCTTATCAGGTGATAAAGTCCAGTACCCAGAAGCAGAAGTATTTTCCACTAGATATGACAAATTATTATCATAAATATTATTCTTATTTAGCAATACAGCAGGATTTGCTAGTCCAGCCATAATAACCTCGTCTATTGTCAATAATCCAATTTTATAAATTAAACTACCATTTCCATTTGTTTTATCAGCAACTGTAAATTTAGAAAGCTTAGAACCATTATTAGCCATTGGGCAAACAAATGTAGAACCACTTCCATAAGACATACGAGTATAATTACCACCTTCTATATAAGAAATATTACCGTATGTTCTTAATCCGGGCGAAAACATGTTATTTTTATTTCCAGTATTTTCATCATAAAATGAGATTCCATATCCATCCCCTGGAAAATAATCTTCTATTAAATTATCTTGTTCAGAAAATGTATACCCATAAGTTTCACCCGTGGTACTTTTATCATTACACCATATTACATCAGCAAGTTTTGTACCGTAAGAATTTAACTTGGATTTATACCATGTTTCTAGTTGTGTTAAAACATCACTTTTATTGGTATTTGCATGAGTTGAAGCATAATTTCTACCATTTTCAACCCCATACATTAAACCAATACTAGTAGGGCTTGCATAATCAGCACTGGTATAAACTGTCTGTAATAACGTATCATTTGTATGAATTAAAGCATTATCATCAGCAAGTTCAGTACAATCAGTAGAATTATAATTAAATAAAGTGAGTTTTATAGCCCCGTTACCTAGTACTCTTACAATCCTCCAGCACATTCCCGCAAAAGTAACATAATTATTTTCTACTGCACCTCTAAAATAATATGAAATTCCATAATCATCTGGAGCAGCAGATAACTCAGCCTCTCCAATAGTATCTATACTTTCACTTGATCTTGCATCAGTAAGTGGATTTGTAGCTTTTGGATAATTTGCTTTTATTCCTGCAAGTAAAGTGCCATCGGCAGCTGTATTCCAACCTTTAGGCGTCCAGCTCTTAACACCTTCTATTTCAATTGTATAAGAAAAGGATTTTCCCTTATCTTCAGTTTGATCATAATTAACATTTTTATAATATGTTGTCAATGTATATTCATGAGTTTCTCCTACACCAATAAAAGTAATATCTCGAATCGTTACTCTAGAATCAAACGTCGGTAAAATATATTCATCCAAATCAGCTGGTCCCCCATTAGCAATCCATGAAAATGAAATACTTCCTGGAACAGTAAATTTATTTACAATATTCGTTAATTTGATTGCATAAGCTGAATCAGCATCTCCAGTATTTTTAACTGTAAAAGTTTTAGTATCACTCCAACCTGGATAAATATTAGCACCTATAATTTGTTTACTCCCATCAGTATAAGTAATTTCTAAGTTAGCAGACTTAGATATTATAGTCTTACTTTCTTCACCTTTATCAATAACTGCTGTATAATAAGCAAAACTAGCACCTATACCCACTGTCATCACCAAACAAAAAATAAAAATTAACAGAATAATTTTATATTTTTTATCCATTTTACAATCACCTAGTCTCATTATAATGATACCAAAAAAATTAAAAATAGACAACAAAAAAAGAAACATTATATCGTTTCTTTTTTTATTAATCGTTAATTAGTTTAAAGCGTCTTTTAATTTGCTTCCAGCTTTGAATGAAACAGCCATTTTAGCAGGAATATGTAATTTTTCCTTAGTTAAAGGATTAATTCCATCTCTAGCAGCACGTTTCTTAGCTGTATAAGTTCCGAAACCAACTAAAGCAACTTTGCCATCTTTTTTAAGACCAGCGGTAATTCCCTTTAATGTAGCTTCTAATGCAGCTAAAGCATCAGCTTTTGTTAAATTAGCTTCCTTAGCAATAAATTCTACTAATTCTTGTTTAGTCATAACGATTACCTCCCATTTTATAATATTTTATAGGTGTTATGTACCCTACAAATAAACCATATCAAAATTAAAAATAAAATGCAAGAAAAAAGCACGATTTTGTTTAAAAAGTGCTTTATTTTACATAAAAATCATTTATAAAACAATCGCAATAAGATTACTACTTCCCTTATTAACAATCTTAGTTACTGTATTAGACAATTTATATCTAGTCGCATCAGGCATCATTGATAATTTAGCTTGAATACCTTCCTTAACAATTACATCTAAAGATCTACCAAAAATTTCACTCTTCCAAATACTAGATGGATCAGTTTCATAATCCTTCATAATGTAATTAATTAATTCTTTACTTTGAAGTTCAGTACCTATTATTGGCTCAAAAGTACTTTCAACATCAACCTTCATTAAATGAATTGAAGAAGCTACTGCTTTTAACTTAACTCCATATCTAGAACCTTGTTTAATAATTTCTGGAGTTGATAACTTCATATCACTTAAAGTTGGATAAACAATACCATAACCTGTACTCTTTGCCATCTTTAAAGCTTCCCTAATTGAAGTATTTTCATCTTTATTAGAAGCATATTCAATAAATATCTTAAGTAAACTACTCTTATTAATTGTAATACCGCCTAAGACATCCTTTAAAGTTTGATTATATAACTCTTCACTACTATCTAAATTTAAAGTAACAATTCCACTACCAGCATCAACATTTGAAATATAAGCTTTATTTATATATTCACTAGATTCAAAATGTTTAATAATTCCATCAACATCTTTAAGTTTAGATATACTAGTCATACTTTCTTTAATCTTTTCTAAATAATGAACTTTAATTGGATGATTATTATCTAAAATATGAATCCACTCTGGAATATTAACTTCAACATCTAAAACTGGGAATTCATATAAAGCTGATTTTAAAATATCATACATATCCTTTTCATTCATCTTATCAATATTAATAGGAAGAACCGGTACATTATAATTATTAGTTAAATTCTCGGCTAACTTTCTAGTTTCTTCTGTATCTGGATGAGCACTATTTAAAACAATAATGAAAGGTTTATTAATCATTTTAAGTTCATTAATAACCTTCTCTTCAGCTTCCATATACTCTCCACGAGTAAATTCACTTATACTTCCATCAGTTGTAATAACAATTCCAATTGTCGAATGATCCTTAATAACCTTTTCAGTTCCTATCTCAGCTGCTTCTACAAATGGTATTTCATCCTCAAACCAAGGAGTTTTAACCATTCTAGGATTACCAAGTTCATCTTCATATCCATTACTAGTTTTAATGACATAACCAACACAATCAATAAGTTTAACATTAGTTGTAAATTCATCAATTTTAATATTAGCACCAGTAGATGGAACAAACTTAGGTTCAGTTGTCATAATAGTTTTACCAGGTGCTGATTGAGGAAGTTCATCAATACATCTTTTCTTTAAATCTTCGTCATCTATATTAGGAATAACTAAATTTTCAATAACTTTTTTAATAAAAGTACTTTTACCAGTTCTAACTGCCCCAACAACCCCTAAATATATTTCACCTTTGCCCCATGCAGAGATGCTACTAATTATCTCTTTCTTTTCCATATCTATATCCTTTCAATTAAAATTTATGAAAAAGATTAAAATATATTACAAAACCATAAAAAAAAGACATTAAATGTCTTTCTCACACCATTTACCAGCAATAACCTCATAAGAATCATCAGCAATTTCCATCTCTTGAATTTTACCTAAATCACCATAAATTAAAACTTCTTCAACTTTAAGTAAATTGCAACCATCACTAACAAAATAATATAACTTATCTCCATCAATTCTATATTGATTATTACCAATCTTATAAGTAGAAGCAGCCATATTAGTTAATTTAAATTTATTAGTAGTATCCATATCTTCAGGAACAAAAACAATTTCTCCCTTTTCATTAATAACAGTTGGATAAGGATTAATATTCTTATCTAAACCATCTTGATAAATAACAATACCATAATAAGTTTTATCACTCTTAATTTCAACAATTTCTGGTTTTCTAACAGAGTTCTCAACATTACCCTTACTAGATTCATAACCAACAATAAATTCATCAGTATAAGGAATTAAAACATTATCCTTATATACCTCTAAAGTAATAAAATAATTATAAGCATTACACTTACCACGACATTCATGTTCAACATACTTAAAAGTAATACCATTATCCTTACTCTTAGAGCTATCCTTTTTACCTAAAACAAAATATAAAACCCCACCAACAACTAATAATAATACAATACCAATAATCACTATCTTAGTACCCTTTTTCATAATTACCATCCTTCTATCATCAATTATAATATATTTTAAACTTAAAATAAACCATAAAAAAAGTTATTTATAAAAATAACTTAAAACATATCCTCAACATTCTTAGGAACCTTATCATCTAAAATAGTCTTAATAATCTTATTTTCCATATCTAAACTAACATCCTTACCAGTCATAATACTAAGTTTATTAATTACACTTCTTAAAGTTTTCTCATCCTTTAAACCATTATCATTAACCATCTTAGCTAAAGAAATAATCGTATCCTTATCTACATTAGTTTTTCTCTTAACTTTATCAAAAACCTTATCATCCATCATAATCACCAATATATTATATGAAAAAAGACTTTATAAATACACATTTATAAATACTTATAATAAAAAAAGTATGACTAAACATCATACTATTTTTTAGGCACAATCTTTTCTAAACCACCCATATAAGGTCTTAAAACCTCTGGTACATTAACAGAACCATCTTCATTATAGTTATTCTCAAGTAAAGCAATTAAACCTCTAGGAGAAGCTAAAACTGTATTATTTAAAGTATGTAAATAATAATTACCATTATCACCTTTAACTCTAATACCTAATCTTCTTGCTTGAGCATCACCTAAATTAGAACAAGAACCAACTTCAAAATATTTCTTTTGTCTAGGACTCCATGCTTCAATATCACAAGATTTAACCTTTAAATCAGCTAAATCACCAGAACAACATTCTAATTGTCTAACTGGAATATCCATATTTCTAAATACTTCAACAGTATATTTCCACATATCTTCATAATATTTCATAGAATCTTCAGGTTCACATAAAACAATCATCTCTTGCTTTTCAAATTGATGAACGCGGTATAATCCTCTTTCTTCTAAACCATGAGATCCCCCTTCTTTTCTAAAACAAGGAGAATAAGAAGTCATTCTAATAGGTAATTCTTCTTTTTTAATCATTTGATCTTTAAATTTACCAATCATTGAATGTTCAGAAGTACCAATTAAATATAAATCTTCACCTTCAATTTTATACATCATAGCTTCCATCTCTGGAAAAGACATAACTCCAGTTACAACATTAGAATGAATCATAAATGGAGGAATCGCATAAGTAAAACCCTTATTAATCATAAAATCTCTTGCATACGCAATCATAGCTTCATGTAATCTTGCAATATCTCCAAGTAAATAATAAAAACCTTCTCCACTAGTTCTACCAGCAGCATCTTTATCCATACCCTTTAAATTTAAAATAATATCAGCATGATAAGGAATTTCATAACTAGGAACAACTGGTTCTCCAAATCTTTCTACTTCAACATTTTCACTATCATCTTTTCCAATTGGAACACTTTTATCAATAATATTTGGAATAACCATCATTTTCTCTTTAATTAAAGCATTCTTCTTTTCTTCACTTATTTCTAACACTTTAATTTGAGCATCCATATCTGCTATCTTTTTCTTTAATTCTTCAGCTTCATCTTTTTTACCATCTTTCATTAAAGTCCCAATACTCTTAGAAAGATTATTCTTTTCACTTCTTAAATTATCACCCTTAAGTTTAGCTTCTCTCACTTCTTTATCAAGTTCAAAAACCTCATCAACTAAAGGTAACTTTTCATCTTGAAATTTCTTCTTAATGTTTTCTTTAACTAATTCTCTATTTTCTCTTATTAATTTAATATCTATCATATAATCACCTTTCTCTAATTAAATTATTTTATAAACCTTTCTATCGATCGCTTATTCATCTAAATTCTCCTAACAAAAAAAGGACAATACCAAGGAGCATTAAATGCGGTACCATCCTTTATTAACTTAATTATTATAACGGCTATGCCGGATGCTATTAACATCACTAATAGGTAGATTCATTAAATAGTTTTATTAGTTTCCACCAACCACTAACTCTCTTTAAAAACATCTTTAACTATAATCCTATATCTTCGTTTTCTTCAATTATCTTAACATTAATTATTTTAAAAATCAAGTAACTAATTATCATCTTTATAATAAGAGTTATCATCTAAATCACCAGATTCTTTAGAACCAAATGAAGTTGGTGAAAATCTCTCATCTTTAACTAAATCCTTTTGCCATTCATCCAACTCTAAAGTATCCATCTCTTCTTCATCAAAAGACTTATCTTCAGAATCATCTTTAGAACTTGAAACAGGCATTCTAAGCCAAAACAACAATGTAATAAAACCTATATAAAGAATAAAAATCACAAAATCCATTAATTAACCTCCATCGGTTTAATAGTCATCCCACCATTAACATATGTAGCTTTTTCATTACTATGATCTCTTCTAGATATTAAAACTTTTCTATTTCTAATTAAATTATCTATATCTTTTTCAATTAAAGCTTTTATCTTTCCTGTATTAATCATAAAAACCCCTTCAATTAGACACTTATAATACCACGAATCCCTAAAAACATCAATACAACAAAAAAAACACTCAATTAAGAGTGTATTTTTTTATATGGTGTCTCCGGCGCGATTCGAACGCGCGACCGTACGCTTAGAAGGCGTATGCTCTATCCAGCTGAGCTACGGGGACAAATCAACTGAACAAGAAGATTATAATACATTTTATCGTTTTATTCAAGTACTTTTTATCTTTTTATTCAATTTAACTATTTATAAATCTATATCCTTCATATACTTTTTATATTTAGGTATTATCCCTGTATGACTCCTATCAAAAGAAGGCCTAATTTGAAATACACCTGGAAAACAATTACCCTCAATAATAACTGGTCCCTTATTAGTAATTGCTACATCCCATCCTACATATCTAACACTAGGAACAACCTTAGCAGCTTCCTTAACCATTTGACATGCTTCTTCATAAAAAGGAACCTTAAATCCATAAATATCTTTCTTTGTAATTGGATGATACTCATAAACATCATCATTTTGATCAACAGCCGGAGCAATAACAACCCCTTCATCATTTAAAAAAGTATACATACTACCACTACTAAAATTATCAGTAACTCCCCCATTACCTAGCTTAAATACTGAATTAAGAACATTAACCTCATCACCATCTAAGAAAGTAAATAACCTCATTGTATTAACCGAACCAGAATATAAAGTATTAATCTTTCTATGTTGTTTAATACAATCCTCAACAAGCAATTGATTACACTTAATTAAAGTATCATATAAAACATCAACATTTGCATCTTCAGTAACCTCATACTTCATAATGCCATGTCCACCTTCACCATCAATTGGTTTAACAATAATAATCTTATGCTTATGAACAAACTTTTTAAACTCTTCAAGATTTTTTCCATTAATAACCATATAATCTCTCTTTAAAAAATCCTTAAAAAGTTCATTAAACTTATCCTTTTGATCAAATAAATAAAAATCATTCTTATTATTATATTTACTAATAATTAAATTATTTTTAGTTCTAGTTAAATAAGTTCTTCTCTCTTCATCAGTTAGTCTATAAAATTCAAATTCTTGATAATCATAATAACCCGCACCATATTTAAATCCACACTTAACCATATCAATAATAATAACAAACATATTAATATGACTTCTTTTACTAACCTTTTTCGCTATCTTAAACATATTTTTATAATCCATCTTTAAAATTCTACCTAAAATATATTTAATTCTTTTCATACGATTCACCTACAAAAATCATAGCATATTTAACTAACTAAATAAAGTCTTTATTATTTTTAAAAACCAAGAAACTCCATCATTAATCGTTTTATCAATAATATTACTAATATCATATCCTAACTTAGAATATTTATTATTATAATTATGAACATTAACTTCAACATAATCCTTTAAATCAACTGCTTTCCCATCATTAACATCCTTCTCAAATCTTTTTAAAGCTTCTTTAGTTAAAACCGTATCACTATAAGTTTTCTTTTCATAATAACCCGTCTTACTAGCAAAATAAAGTAAACAAAAAAGTAATAAAACCCCATACATTAAAACTTTAAATTTCTTATATTTTTTACCCTTATTCTCCTCCATTAACTTTATCTCCAATCACATAATAAAAAGCCTCAGAAAGTGCTAAAACACTGTTATAAACCTCATCTATCGTATTATCTGGTCCCCCAATCTCAACAAGTAAAGTATTATGATGAAAATTTTGATTATATTTATTTTTAGGACTATATAAAATATCCCTCATTAAACCATCATAATGTTCATTTAAATAATTATTTAAACTAACAACAAGCTTACTATTCTCTTCATAATCAGCATGATTCATTCCAACCACAAACATCATCCTCGCATACTTCACATCATTAATCTCTACCACCTTAGATACACTATCTCTATGAACATCAATAAAATAATTTAAAGAATCATACCTCTTTTTAGCATTTTCTAAACATAACTTACTTGCATAATAAGACTGATTATATTTCCACCCATTCTCATTAAGAATCTCTTTAATACTACTATCTTCAACAATACTACTAATCCCATAACCATCAAGTTCCTTTTTTAAAATATTAGCAGCCATATAAACCGTTGGCGTAATATTATAATAAGCAAGAGAACCCCTCGCATACTCCTCGCTTTGATGAGTATTATAAATATATACAACCGGCTTACTTGAACTAACCACCGGTTTTTCCTTATTCTTTTCAAAAGCCATCTTAATTAAATTATCCGGAGCACTTAAATTAAAATTAATAATATCCAAAAAAGAAATATTACCAATTAAATTATTACTCCCAAAAGCAAGTAACTCATTAACATTAATGCCATCACTCTTCTTAATAACCCGCTTAAACAAAACATTAACAATCAAACCAAAACCAATCATAAAACATAAACAAACCAATATAACCTTAATAAACCTAAAATTATATCTCTTCCTAGCAACAAACCTTTTCATACCATCACCACCAAAACTATATATCAAACCCCATAAAAAAAATGTCATTAAATGACATTTAATTTTAATTTATTACAAATGGACTAGATGCTGTTCCATTACCACCAGATATCGTTGTTGCAGATTTAAGAGAAACAACGGGACGAAGCGCGTAAGAGGCGTTAACGAAATCGCGAACCAAGAGACCGTCAACAGAGTACCAGAAGTTAGCAAACCCGTCATCGAAAGCAAGCGGTGAAAGAGTCCAATAATAGTAGTTTGCATTACTTCTTAAATAAGATGTTACTGATGTTTCATCATAATTATTATTGACAAACACTGGTCCTGTTGCCATCCCAGCTAAAACTATCTCATCTACTGTTAATAATCCAATTTTATAATCAAGGTTACCATTTCCATTTACTGTATCATCAACTGTAAATTTAGATAACTTTCCTCCATCATTATCTTTTGGGCATATTAAACTAGGACCAGTTCCATAAGTGAAAAAACGATTATCACTTGATTCAAGCAGATAATTTTTTATTCCAGAACCATAAAATGTCATATGCAGTTTATATCCTAAACCAGGATATGGTATAGATTCTTTATTAAGTACTCCATTGGCTGATTCAAAGAAATTAACAGTAACATCTTTAACAGTGCTTTTATCATTACACCATATCGTATCAGCAAGCTTATCTGTATATGCTGTTAATTTTGCTTTATACCATGTTTCTAAGTTTTGTAAGATTGTACTTTTATTTATGTTAGCATGGGTTGCTGCATATGTACTTGAATTAGGCGTTCCGTACATAAATCCCATATATGCATTATCAAATACAGATTCATTAAATTTGGTTTCATATGTATCACCATTATATCTGGCAAACGCTAAATCATCTCCAGTATTTGTACAATTTGCTGATGAATAATCATATAGTGCTAATTTAATTGATCCATCACCGGTTATTCTTACTATTCTCCAGCACATACCTGCAAATGATACAAAATTATTTTGAACATTTCCTCTAAAATAATATGAAATCCCATAATCATCTGGGGTTAAACTCATTACTGCTTCATTTGATGCAGATGCATCTGTTATTGGATTAGTTAATGTTGCAGTAGGACTTGCATAATTCTTTTTTATTCCAGCTAAAAGTGTATTACTTCCAGCATCATCCCAATTTTTAGGCGCTTTCTCTGTTGATGTTCCATCTATTTCTATTACAAGATGAGCTGCAAAATTGGCTTCTTGTCCATAATTTTGATTGTTATTGCTATCACTACTATTATTTCTTGGTTTAAAAAATATCTGTAATGTATATTCATGAATTTTATTGGTTCCTTTTACATGATATCCGGTTCCTAAAGACACATCATGCTCTCCAATGTATGCATTACTTGATACATTTGGAATTAAAGCACCACTATTTGATGTATTTGTTCCAGTAAGTTTATAACTTAAATCTAAACCAAATTCATTGTTATCAATTACCATTTTTACTTTATAAAACATTAATAAGTCTGTCGTGTTGTTTCCTATTACTTGGAACTTTTTAGTAACCCAAGCTTCCTCTCTAGGATATATATTTGATACAGAGATATTAGCAGACTTATTGTCATACACAACGTTCATTTGTCCACCTTTTGCTACAATAGTTGATCCGCTTTCACTTGATGTTGCTGATGTGAAGTATGCATATGTTAATCCACTAAAAAGTAATACCAAAGCAAAAGATATTGCTATGATTATTATTTTATTCTTTTTATCCATGGTTAATAAATCACTCCTATTCTTCTATTTAATTGTACAATAATTTAATTTATTTGGTCAAGGTTAATGAACGAGAAAAACTTTTCTAGATAAAATCTAGGTTGCAGACGCTACTGGAAAATTAATTTTAGAAAAAGCACCTATTTTAATACAAATTTCGGAACGTTACATATGACGAAAATTTGATTATTTATCATCAATTAGTTTATCTTAAACAAAAAAACTATGCACTTTTGCATAGTTTAATCTAATTTAACACTTACTAATTTAGATACACCAGATTCTTGCATTGTTATACCATATAAATTATTTGTATATTCCATTGTTCTCTTCTTATGAGTTATTATTATAAATTGTGTTTTTAAATCTAATGTATGTAAGTATCTACCAAACATATCAACATTAACTTCATCAAGTGCTGCTTCTACTTCATCTAGAATGCAGAATGGTACAGTTCTAATATTAAGGATTGCAAATAATAATGATATTGCTGTAAGAGTTGCTTCTCCACCTGATAATAATTTTGTATTCTTAATATCTTTTCCAGGAGGAACTGCTTTAATTTCTAATCCTGTATTTAAAATATCTTCTGGATTAGTTAATATTAAACTAGCATCTCCACCTTTAAATAACTTTTTAAATACTTTACCAAATTCATTATTAAGTTCATTAAATGTACTTGTTAATTTATCTTTCATCGTATCATCTAGTTCATTAATAATTGATAATAAATCATTAATTGAAGCATTTAAATCATCTTTTTGACTAGTTAAGAAAGTATATCTTGTATTAACTCTATCATATTCACTTATAGCTCCAGTATTAACTTCTCCTAAAGCTCTTATATCTCTCTTTAAAGAATTAACCATACTTCTAGCTTCATCTAATTCTATTGTAAGTTCATATTCTTTGGCTTTTTCAAAAGTCATACCATATTCTTCATTAAGTCTTAATAAATAAGAATCTAACTTCATTTCTTCTTTACCAATCGCAACTTCAATTGTTTTAAGTTCATTAATTAACTTATTATATTCACTATTTTGTTTCTTATTAGCAAGTTCTAATTCATTAATTTCACTTTGTAAATCATTTTTATCATTCTTAAGTTCAGATAACTTGAACTCTAAGTTTTCTTTCTTATTATTAGCTTTATAATATTTATCTAATATTTCTTCTACTTGTTTATCTATTTGTTTTTCAAGTAAACCTTTAGTACCATTAATTTCATTAACAACACTAGTTAAATTATCTTTTAATGAACTTAAATCATTTTCTTTTCTTAAAATAACTTCTTTTAAAGCATTAACCTCATTACCAAAATTAAATGCTTTATTTTCAAGGATTTTTAAATTACGATCATGTTCATTAATTTCTTCTTCTTTTAATTTTATATCTTTAGTTTTACTTTTAAGTAATGACATCTTATTTTCAAGCTCAAACTTTTGATTAAGTAAACCTGAACCACTCTTATTATTACCACCAGTAATTGAACCACCAGCATTTAGTAATTCACCATCTAAAGTAACAATTCTATATGTATGATTAATCATTCTAGCAATAATATTAGCGTTATTAATATTATCTACTACTAAAGTATTACCTAAAGCATTAAGAACAATACCTCTATATATTGGATTATATTTAACTAAATCAGAAGCAATTCCTAAAAAACCACTTTCATTTTTAATCTTATTTAAAGTATTAGGATCTACTCCTTTAGGTTTAATTAAATTAATTGGATAAAAAGTAACTCTACCTAAACCATTTTGTTTTAAATAACTAATTGCATCTTTGGCATTATTTTCATTATCAACAATAACTACATTAGAAGTATATCCTAAAGCTATATCTATTGCGGTACTATATTTTTCTTCAGTTTCAATTACTTTACCTAATATATTATGAATACCACTTAATCTATGATTATTTAAAACATTCTTAACTGCATATGGAAGTTTACTATCACTTTCAATCGCATCTTTTAAAATATCAATTTGATTCTTTAAAGTAAGTTCATCTTTATTTAAAACTGCTAAATTATTAATAAGTAAGTTTCTAACTAAATTTTCTTCTTTTAATTCATTACTTAAAGAAGCATATTCTTTTTCTTTACTATTTAAATTATCTTTCTTATTCTTTATTTCATTAACTAAATAATCTATATCATTCTTAAGTTTTAATTCTTGTTCTTTTAAATTCATTACATTACTTTGTAATTTAGAATCTTCTACTTTATATTTTTCTCTTTCCATCATAATTTGCTTTTCAGCATTTATTTTAGAAATTTCTTTAGTTATTGTATATAAATCATCACTATGTTTACTAATTGCATCTTCTACTTTAATAAGTTTAAGTTTTAAATTATCTATTTTAGAAGAATCTACTAAAGAAAGATTATCTGCTTTTAAAATATCTTGATTTAACTGTTCTTGTCTTTCCTTATCTAATTTATATTTATCACTTATCTCTGCTATATCATGAGCAAGTAACGCTATTTCCGTATTTTCTAATTCACCCTTTAAATCTAAATACTTCTTAGCTGTACTAGCTTGTTCTTTTAATGGTTCTAAATTAACCATTAATTCATCTATTACTAAATTAATCTTTTCTAAATTATCATTAGTACGATCTAATTTTCTTAAAGTTTCTTCTTTACGTTTCTTATACTTTAATACTCCCGCTGCTTCTTCAATAATTGCTCTTTTTTCTTCAGGTTTACCATTAATAATTTCTCCAATTTTACCTTGAGAAATTATTGATAAAGAATTAACTGAAGAACCAGA
Source organism: bacterium (assembly GCA_022779465.1). Lineage (GTDB taxonomy): Bacteria > Bacillota_I > Bacilli_A > RF39 > UBA660 > CAG-533. The sequence goes on along the minus strand of JALFTB010000014.1, from coordinate 3,494 downwards.
ATCTATAAATAAATTAGTTATATCTTTCAATCTTACTTGATCATTATTAATGTAATATTCATTTTCTCCTGAAGCATAAACTACTCTTTTAATCTCTATCTCATTTAAATCACTTTTTAAATAATGATCTTGATTATCAAAAGTTAAAGATACCCAAGCTCTTGTTAAAGGACTTCTACTTTTAGAACCTGCAAATATTACATCAGCAGATGTATTACCACCACGAATATCTTTTAAAGATTGTTCACCTAAAACCCATCTAACCGCATCAACAATATTACTTTTACCTGAACCATTAGGTCCAACTATACCAGTAATACCATCTTTAATATCTATTGTAACTTTATCTGCAAAGCTTTTAAAACCATGCAGACTTATCTTTAATAACTTCATTTATTTCCACCCACACTTAATTCAATCGCATTCTTAGCTGCATTCTGTTCAGCTTCTTTTTTACTCTTACCTGAACCCTTACCATAAACAATGCCATCAACAACTACTTCTACTTCAAAATACTTATCATGACTAGGTCCTTCATCTTTAATAACATTATAAGTAACACTCTTACGATCAGTTTGAACTAATTCTTGTAAATAAGATTTATAATCACTCAAAAAGATAACATCTTCTTTAACATATGGTAAAGCTATATCTAATACAAATTCTCTAGCTTTACTAAAACCACTATTTAAATAAATACATGCTACTACTGCTTCAAATACATCAGCAATAATAGTTTGATTAATCGTATTTTCTAAACCATGACCAACCATAATATGAGAAGGTAATCCAATATTATTCGCATATTCAAATAAAGCTTCTTCACATACATACATACTTCTCTTCTTACTCATTTCTCCTTCAGAATAATCAGTATGCTTATAAAAATAATCACTCATAATAAGTTCTAACACCGCATCACCTAAATATTCTAATCTTTCATAAGATGGACATTTATGTTCATTAGCATAACTAGTATGCGTTAAAGCCATTCTTAAAATTGGATTATCATCTTTTACTCCATATTTAGTTAAATTCATATTATCACCATTCTCTAATTATATACTAAAAACCAAATAGTTTCTAGAGTTCATAACTATTTTAACAAAAACAAGCCCTAAAAAAAAGAATATTATTTATTTTTACATCTTTTTATTATATAATTATAAATATGAAAAAGATATTGATTAAACTAATTGAGCTTTATCAAAGCACTCCATTATCTTGTCATAAAGCTTGTAGATTCATTCCTACATGTTCAGAGTACACTAAACAAGCTATCGATAAATATGGTGCTTTAAAAGGCTTAAAATTAGGAATAAAAAGAATATTAAGGTGTCACCCCTTTGGAAAATATGGATATGACCCATTAAAGGAGAATTTAAAATGAAAAAATTAAAATTAATTATATTACTAGGAGTAATCCTAACAACCCTAACTGGATGTATAAAAAAAGATAGTTATGATAATATAACCATCTATACCACAGTATATCCTATTGAATATATAACTGATTATTTATATGGAAGTCATTCAGAAATCTATAGTATCTACCCTAATGGAGCAGATATTAATAACTATACTATAACTAATAAAAAACTAAACGACTTCTCTAAAGCTGATATGTTTATTTATAACGGTTTAGTAAGTGAAAAAGATGTAGCTGCTAATTTAATCAATAAAAACTCTAAAATGGATATTATTGATGTATCTAAAGGTTTAGAAATTAAAAATAATGTTACAGAATTATGGCTTAGTCCTTCTAACTTCTTAATGATGACATCTAATGTTAAAAATGGTTTAAAAGACTATATTACTAACTCTAACTTAAGCGATAGTATTGATCAAAAATATGAAGAATTAAAATTAACTATGTCAGAATTAGATGCTGAACTTAAAATAGTTGCTGAAAGTACTTCAAATAAAAGAATTATTACTGCTGATAACGCTTTTAAATTTTTAGAAAAATATGGTTTTGAAGTTATTTCTATCTCTTCTAGTGATGAAAACTCTAATACTAATATTTCTAAAGCTAAAAATTATTTTAGTACTAAAACAAATAGTTATTTATTTAAATTATCTGATACAGAAGAAAATGATACTATTAAAAGTTTAGTATCTTCTGGAGCTACTATTGTTAATGTTCCTAATATGTATACTTTAACTGAAGAACAAAGAAAGAATAATGTTGATTATGTTTCTTTAATTAAGAATTTTATAGAATCAATCAAATCAGAAGTTTATTAAAATTAATTGACAATCAAGAATATTTATAGTAAAATTTTCTTGTTGACACGGAGTAGTACTCAAGTGGTTGAAGAGGCGCCCCTGCTAAGGGTGTAGGTCGGGTAACCGGCGCGAGAGTTCAAATCTCTCCTGCTCCGCCATTTTATTTTTTAAAAATTACTAAAAATTACAATTTTAGACTAGTATTTTAAAAAAATTATGTTATAATGAATAAGTACTCAGTTTTGCCCAGTTAGCTCAGTTGGTAGAGCAACTGACTCTTAATCAGTGGGTCTAGGGTTCGAATCCCTAACTGGGCACCAAATTTATTTTAGCAAATGGGCTTGTAGCTCAGCTGGTTAGAGCGCACGCCTGATAAGCGTGAGGTCGATGGTTCAAGTCCATTCAGGCCCACCATTTGTTATTGGCCCGTTGGTGAAATGGTTAACACACATGCCTTTCACGCATGCATTTATGGGTTCGAACCCCGTACGGGTCACCAATTGAAAATTACTCACTTTGGTGAGTTTTTTTGTGTCTTAAATTATTAAAGACTTCGCCATCTTTAAACAAGCAGGTCCAAACTTACCATCTTCCTTTAAACCAAATCTCTTCTGATAAGCTAAAACCGTCCTTTCAGTTTTTCTCCCAAAAGAATTATCTACTGCCAAATTACTATTCATTGACCAATTTAAAAATCTTTGAATTAAACCAACATTTTTATCTCTATCTCCACGTTTCCATCCCCAAATACCAAGTCTTAACTTAGGTAAATCATATACATAAGTATCTTGATCATAAATAGCTTTAGTTAAAAAAGAAGTTGGATTAATTCTTTTACGTGAACTATAACCAGTAGATACCTCAAAATGTAAATGCTTACCATAAGCTCTACCACTATCACCCATATAACCTAAAACCGTTTCCGCATTAACATTATCACCCTTACGAACTAAAATACCTTTTTTTAAATGTGCATATCTAGAAAACATCCCATTTGGATGACGAATATAAACATAATTACCCCAAGACTTACTACCACTACTTCTAGTATTATTATCAAGCCCATCAACTACCTCATAAACAACCCCAACACAATTACTATAAATAGGAATATCACCTTCACCCTTAAAAAAGCCCAAATCAACCCCATTATGGCCATTTCCATAAGAATTAGTAATTCTCTTCATTCCATTTTCAATAACCCTAAAATCCATATAAAACCTCCTAATAATAAAGTATTCAAAAAAGAATAAAACGGCACGGCA
>JALFTB010000001.1:0-76447 GCA_022779465.1 bacterium | reverse complement strand
TATGCCCACATACCATTAGGTGCCATATTTAATACAAATAGTTTCTTTAATATTCTGTCACTAAATCTTTCACGATTTTGATTTGATACATCGTTCCAAAAGTTTGCTAATTCAACTAAATTATTTAATGTATAATCATTCTTTAACAAGCTATATGAATCTCTTTCATAGAATCTTCTTAAAGCTTCAGTAGTTGATGATTTAATTCCCATTTTTGCTCTTTCATAATACATATATCTAGTAAACAATTCATCCATTGGTGTACCTGAAATTGGATGGAATATCTTATCACTTAATTCTTCTAATTCTTTCCATGTTTTTATAAATGATTCCTTTTGACCTTTATCAGAATAATATTTATAGAATTGTGCTTTAAAGATATCAGCATCTGATAAAGGTAATCCTCTATCATTTAATGTTGAAAATATTCTTAATGCAGTATTTTGATTATCTGCTTCAATTGGTAAAAGAATACAGTTATTTAATATTCTCGCTGGTAAGTATGAAAAGTATCCAGGATAACTATGTAAGAATTCATCTATCTTCTTTTGGAAATATCTATAATTTTCAGCATACTTACTTTTCATTGATGAAGGTGCTGTTCCAGTATTTAATATAGATAGAAATTCATCTTTTTCATTATCAGTAGCAACCTCTGAATCAATCTTTAATAAATCCTTATCGGCATTACCAAACTCATCAGTTTTCCAAATGCAACTTTCAATTAACTCCTTAATCTTTTTAGAGTTTTCATCTCTCATTTCACCAAAGCTAATGTGGAATGCTCTTAAAAGTAACATAAGAGTAGTCAATCTTTGTTGTCCATCGATTACTTCTAATTTATTATTATCGTTTTTGAAAGTAACAATTGGTCCTAAGTAATATTCTTCTTCACTATTGAACTTTGTAGCATCTCCTTCAGGAATTGCGAAATCAAAGATATCTTCCCATAAAGTTTGGCATTCTTCTTCTGACCATGCATATGGTCTTTGATAATCTGGAATAAGAAAATCTGCTTTCTTATCAGCGAAAAGTAATTTAATATTCTTTTGGTCTACATTTAATTTTGACATAGTATCATCTCCATATACAATTATAACACAGTTTCACCTATTTTCAGCCACTTCTCCAATTGTTTTATCAGTTGCTAATAGATTTTACTTAATCATTATAAATACTTGCAAGAAACAATTATTCACATTTAGAATTTATAACCATTTAAAACATATGTTGATGTCTATTAAACAATTTATACTCTATTACACACAATAGTATATATATAATTAAAAAGATTACAATAATTAACCATAAAACTGAGGTTAACCTACTTATTAACAATAATAAGCCAGTTATAATAGCATAATTAATCAAAAAGCCTAAACTTCCCAACCAATAATACCATTCTTCACTTTCGTACCATGTTCCTGTTAAGATATATGCAAAAAGCACAAAAACACCCCCTACAGACCAATTAACGATTTCTGCTATATTTGGTTCAAACATATTTGCGAATGGATTTGGCAAACAAAATTGTCTAATTAAATAACTAATAATTTTTATAATTTTGTACATAAGCTCTCCTAATTTTTAACTACTATTATATCACAAAATTCTAATTCATTTATACAATTGTCACCTAAATGTCACCCAGACAAAAATAAAAAGACCAAGAGGCCTTATAAATAAACAAAATGAGACGCCGTAGCGTCTCTTCAGGGGGTTTTGGTTGATAACACTCTAACATTAAGTCGTTAGAGATTATCAGCATGGCTATTAATACCATGCCTATAATAATAATATAAAATTATTATCTCTTTGTCAATTTGTTTTAACTAATTTTTTTAAGTTCTTCATAATAAAGAGCATCAGCTATTTTCATATAAGGAACTACATAAATGTAAGCTATTCCAAATGTAATTAAACCTAATAAAAACCATCCAATAAAACTCAATTTAAAGCAAAAATAATCGCCTTTATAACCATTCATCATTACTTTACTTTTATTAATACAAGTCATTGCATCGGTTTCACCATCAGCCATAATATAAGGAGCCATTGAGTATTTAATAGCTGCAATAATACCTGGAATAATGAATAATAAAGTCCATAATGTAGTAAATAAGCCTATTAAGAAAAAAAGTAAGAATATTGGTCCAAATTGTTTATAATAACCAAAAATATCTTTTAATTGAACATCTTTACCTCTTACAAAATCTAAGTAATATACTACAATACCAAATTCAATAGGATATAATGCAATTGTTACTAAAGATGATATTCCATCTCCACTAGTATTTTGTAAATCTGTAAAATCTGTTGTACTTAAAGTAACAACTAATTGTATTGCAAATACAATTAAAGATGGCAATATTAATTTCCAAATATTTCCTTTAATTTTATTTCTTGCTTCTTCTTTTATTTTTGTATAATTCACGTTCTCACACCTTTCTATAATTAATTATATCATTTAATTCATAAAAGAAATACTATCTATTATATTTTTTTGAATTGGATATTTATTTAAATCTACGTTTTCTAAAAATTCTTTACTATCTAATGCACATTGCTGAAGAATTTTAAAATCTGTCTTCATATTTGCTATTTTAAAATCCATATCTCCGCTTTGCTTAACACCAAACAAATCTCCAGAACCCCTTAATTCAAAATCTTTTTCACTAATATAAAAACCATCATTACTTTCTTCAAGAATTTTAAGCCTTGGTGTATCATAATCACTTATTAAAATACACTTACTCTCTAAATCATTTCGGCCTATTCTGCCTCTTAACTGATGAAGTGTAGCTAATCCGAATCTTTCCGCATTAAATATTACCATCATAGTCGCGTTTTTAACATCAACTCCAACTTCAATTACAGTTGTACTAATAAGTATCTTTGTTTTATTTAATTTAAAATTATTCATTATTTCTTCTTTATCTTTATTCTTTAATTTACCATGTAATATATCTATAGGTATTTTATGATTAAAAGCTGTATCTATTTTATTTTTAAGTTCTTTAACAGTTTCCATACCTGTTTCATTTTCATCTTCAATTAATGGTGCCACCACATATATTTGATGTCCTTTTTTTATTTCATCTAACATCATAAATAAGACATCTTTAATATCTTTATTTTTAAATAATTTAGTTTCAATTGGTTTCCTATTACTTGGTTTACTTTTAATTTCAGTTATATCCATATCACCAAATAAAGTCAAAGCAAGTGTTCTAGGAATAGGTGTCGCTGATAAATAAAGTACATCACTTAATCTACCTTTCTTTTGCAACATATTTCTTTGATTAACTCCAAACCTATGTTGTTCATCTGTCACAACTAATCCCAAATTTTTAAAAATAATTTCATCATTAAGCACTGAATGGGTTCCAATTAAAACATCAACATCTCCACTAGCAAGTCTTTTAATAATATCACTTCTAGTTTTCTTTAAAGTCGAACTAGTAAGAAGTTCCATCTTTAAATCAAAATTCTTAAATAAATTAATCATATTTTCATAATGTTGTTTAGCAAGTATTTCCGTTGGTGCCATCATTACACCTTGATATCCAGTAATATAATTCATATATAATGCAATAAAGGCAACAATCGTCTTTCCACTTCCAACATCACCTAAAATAAGTCTATTCATTCTTTTAGGATTGTTAAAATCATTCTTAATTTCTTCTATTGCATTAACTTGATCATTAGTTAACGTAAATGGTAAAGTTTCAATAAATTTATTAACTTTATCTTCTTTTATCATTCTTTCATAAAATTCATCTACATTTTTTTGATTAAGTTTTAAATAATTCATTTTTAACATAAATGTGAATAACTCTTCATATATCAACATTAATTTTGAATCTTTAAGACTTTGTAAATTTATCGGTTTATGAATATCTTTTATTGCTACCATTTTATCTACAAACTTATATTTATTCATTAAATAATCTGGAATATTATTTGTTACAAAATAATTTTTACTTAAAGCATTATCCATTATTTTAATAAAACTACTTCTTTTTAAGCCAGCATTTAAATGATATACTGGTTCAATCGTTTCTCTTAAAATTGGTACTAATTTTATATCATTAGCAACAAAAGTATTATTCTTTCTATTATACTTACCCAATACGGAAATTTGCTTTCCAACAGATAAGTTCGGTTTTATAAAAGCTCTATTAAATATGGTTACATTTATAAGTTCAGTACCTGTATTTAATTTAAAAGATAATTTATTTAAATTTTTCTTAATAAAAAAAACTTTTATAGGGTTTTCGATATAACCATTTATTAAAACTTGATCATCATCCGATGCAGTACTTAAACTTACTGGTTTTAAAACATTATATCTATAAGGAAAATAATTTAATAAATCATCCAAAGTATAAATGCCTAAACTATTTAATGATAATATTGTTTTAGGACCTATTCCTTTTATTTCATCAAGCATAATTTTCCTCCCTAAAAAAGTTTTTAAAATTACCCAAAAAGGGTTGACAATTTGACCTTTTTCAATTAGTATATAAATCACCAATTCACTTAAAGGCGAATTGGTGCTAGTATCACACTAGCCAACCCCTTTTTATTCTTTGAGGTCAGCCCAGGGGGATGACCTCTATTTTTTTGTCTTAATTTTTATTGCTTAATTCTTTATATTCTTTATATCGATTTACAGCGTTGTTTTTATTAATTTCAAGAAGCTCTGATGCTTCTTTTTCATTTTTTATTTTTAATGATTTATATCTCACTTCATTACTTAAAAATTCATCATACTTATCAAAATTTGGTTCAGCTGAATCTAAATATAATTTATTATCAAAATACCTCATTAATAATACATAACCTGATTCTACTGCAAGTTTTTCTTCTGCAATAGAGTTAGACATACCACCACTTATACCATGTTCTATACAAGGAGAATATGCAATTACAATAGCAGGGCCATTATGTTCTTCAGCTTCTTTTAATACTTTAATTGCTTGCATCATATTGGCACCTAAACTAATTGAACCAACATAAATATTAGGATAATTCATAGCCATTTTAAATAAATCTTTTTTACTAGTTCTCTTACCCATATTAGCAAATTCTGCAACTTGTCCATAATGACTTGATTTAGATGATTGACCACCAGTATTAGAATAAACTTCAGTATCTAATACTAAAACTTTAACATTTTCATTGCTAGATAACACATGATCTAAACCACCAAAACCAATATCATAAGCCCAACCATCTCCACCAATAGTCCATACACTCTTTGGTGTTACATAATCAAGTAAATCATCAGGTATTATATTTTTTAAATAATCTTTTAATTCAAGCATTATATTATAATCATTACCAAAATTAATAAATTTATCTAATAGTTCTTTTTCATTTTTTTCTTCTAATATTTTAGCTATTCTATTTCTAAAATACTTATAACTATTAAGTAAACCAAAACCATATTCAGCATTATCTTCAAATAAACTATTACCCCAAGAAACTTTATAAGGCGTATTCGGACATGATGCTCCATAAATACTAGAACATCCAGTAGCATTAGCTATAACTAATTTTTTGCCAACAATTTGTGTTAATAATTTAATGTAAGGAGTTTCTCCACATCCAGCACATGCTCCACTAAATTCAAATAAAGGTTCTCTAAGTTCAATATTTTTAATAGTTGTAAGTGGTAATTCTGGATTTTTATAATTATTAAATAAATCATCAGCCATATCTTGTTTACTTTGATCAAATTCACCAAAAGTAAAGCAATTCTTAGGACAATTTTTAACACATAATCCACAACCAGTACAATCGGCTTCTGAACATGAAATAATAAAATCATGAGTCTTATCAATACTTTCTTTAGCTTCATCTTTATATTTAGAATCTTTATCTAACAAGAAAGGTCTAACCACAGCATGAGGACACACTAATGCACAAAAACCACATTCAATACATTTTTCTTTATCCCATTTTGGCACATAATTACTCATCTTTCTCTTTTCTTCTTTAGTAGTACCACCAGGGAATGTACCATCCTTAAACTCTAGTAATTCACTTACCTTTAATTCATTGCCTTTTCTCTTATTTATTGTATCAAAGATATTTTTATCTTCAGGCATCTTAAATCCATCTTCATTATTAAGTTTAATTTGAATTAAACTATCTTTAAATTCTTTAACACAATTAATATTTGAATTAATGATGTCTTCACCTTTAGTTTTAAATCTTGTTTTAATATCTTCTATCAAAATATTTTCATAATTTGCTACTTTTAATAAATTTAATATAGCAGCTTCCATAATTAAACTAATCTTACCTTTAATATTATTCTTAATTGCAAGATCTTCAGCATTTATTAAATAAACTTTAATATTTTTCTTCTTTAATTCTTTCTTAACATTATCAGGAATAAATCTATTAAATTCTACTTCTGTTCTCTTTGTATTTACTAATAAAGAACCACTAGTATTTAATCCTTCTATCATATTAAATTTATGAAAATACTCGTCTTTACTTACCACAACAAGTTCAGGATTAGTTACATAATATGGAGCTTTAATTTCTTTATCATCTAGTCTTAAATGAGAAATTGTTACGCCACCACTCTTCTTAGAATCATACTCAAAATATCCTTGTACATACTTATCTTTTCCTAATACTTTAAGTATATCTTTACTAGCACTAACCATTCCATCAGAACCATACCCATATATTTTAAATTCTCTAAAATGACAAGGAATATTTATTGGATAATGCTTTAAAGAAGTATTTGTAACATCATCTTCAATTCCAACGGTAAAATTATTTCTTGGTTCTTTTTCTAACATTTTAAATACATCAAACATATCATTAGGAGTTGTATTTTTACTTGATAAACCATATCTTCCACCTAAAACATTGATTGATGTGCTTGTTAATGCTGCACAAACATCTAAGTATAAAGGCTCTCCAACGCTTCCTTGTTCTTTAGTTCTATCTAATACAGCTACTGATTTAACACTTTTTGGTAATGCTTTAAGAAGATATTCTTGACTAAATGGTCTATATAAATGAACTTCAACTAAACCGTAATTTTTATTATTTAAACTGTCTAATAAAGTTTTAATTGTATCACAAACAGAACCCATTGCTATAATTACATATTTAGCTTTAGAACTACCATAGTAATTAAATGGTTTATAGTCTGTACCTATTTCTTTATTTAGTTTTTCCATATAGCTATTAACTATATCAGGAACATTTTGATAATCTTTATTTCTTGCTTCCATTGATTGAAAATAAATATCTTCATTTTGAGCAGTTCCTTTAGTAATTGCTTTACCAGAATTTAAAGCTCTACTTCTAAATTCTTTTATTTTGTCATAATTAACTAATTTTTCTACTACAGATTTATCAATTTCTTTAATTGTATTATATTCATGACTGGTTCTAAAACCATCAAAAAAATGTAAAAAAGGTAAACTACTTTCTATCGCTGATAAATGGGCAATAAGTGCTAAATTATGAGCATCTTGAACATTAGTAGATGCCAGCATACAAAAACCAGTACTTCTAGTAGCATATATATCTTGATGATCACCAAAAATACTTAAAGCTTGAGTTGCTAAACTTCTAGCAGCTACGTGAATGACAGCTGGTAACATTTCTCCTGCTATTTTATACATATTTGGTATCATTAATAGTAAACCTTGACTAGCTGTAAATGTACTAGCAAGCATTCCAGCATTTAATGCTCCATGTAATGCGCCTGCAGCTCCTGCTTCACTTTGCATTTCTACAACATTTACCGTATCATTAAATATATTTTTTACACCTTTTGCACCTAAGTTATCAATTTGACTTGCCATCGGACTTGATGGTGTTATTGGATAAATAAAACTAATATCACTTAAATTATAAGCCATATTTGCACATGTATTACATCCATCAATTACTTTCATATTTTCACATTCTTTCTATAATAATTATAGTATAAATAATGCTTAAAAACAAATAAAAGCAATACTAATTTATATTCTCATATAAAATAGTATTGCTATTTTCATATTCTAATAACTTAATTTTATTATTTTTCTTTAAATCATTTTTTATATTGTCCTTAATTGGAGAATTTCCTACTACAATATATTTTTTCTTATTTAAATTATAATTTATTTTACCTTTATAATATGAATAATTTCCACTGATAAATATATGATTATCATCTAATATTTCAAAAGTATTAATAATTTTAGCATTAACATTTATTATTTTTTTAAATAAATTTTTTCTTAAATAATTTTCACTTGGTGAACTATCTTCAAAATTTAATATTACAATCTTAGTTTTAAAAATACTGTTAATAACTTTATATTTATTAACAATATCATTTAATATATGTACTAATTTTAAATAATCATATATTCTATTTTTTACAATAATATTTGAATTTATTGAAACACTAATTAATTCTTTAGTTTTCTTATTATATATATTTATATAATCATCTGTTAATTCAAATATAAAAGTATTAATCATTATGATAATTCTTCTATTTTCATATTATAGAATGTATCAGGATTTATGTATTCTCCACCTTTAATAACTTCAAATAAAAGCATATTTTCAGAAGATGATTCTAATTTATTTATACCACTTGTTCCAATTACATCACCTTGTTTAATTAAATCTCCAGTCATAACATGTACTTCATTTAAACATTGATAAACTGTTGTTAAGTTATTTGAATGTTTTACAGTAACAATATTACCCATTATTTCATCAGCTACAACTGATTCAACAGTTCCATCTAATACAGAAACTACATCAAAACTTTCTTTGTTACTATAAAGTATTCCTGTATTTGGCATATATGTATTTTGATAAAATAATAAAGATTCTTCTTGAACATTACTTTCGGCATCTTTATCATAATATTTTTTTAATACATTTACATCTTCACTATTAAATGGTTTTATAATTTTATCATCTTTATATTTTACTACTGGTACTGGATCTTCAAATATTCCATGATATACATAAGACAAATTGTCTTCAGTATAAAAAGAACCTTTCAAAGTTTTACCAAGTAAAACCATACTTGAAACAATTGCTCCTATTGAAATTACATAAATACAAGCTACTACCCAACCTTTTAATCTATATTTTGGTTTCATCTTACACCTCTCTAGTAAAAGTTTGGATGGTTTTATTTAAATTATACCTATATTTTTAAAATATCAATATTTTGATAATAATATTCAAGAATTTCTTTATAATTATAACCTTTTTTTGCCATGGCATTAGCTCCATATTGACTCATACCAACCCCATGTCCATAACCATTAGTTTCAATCACAACATTATTATTATTTATTTCAATATTAAAATCAGTTGATCTTAAATTAAGCTTTTTTCTAAAATCAATCCCACTATATTTATTATTATTAATCATAATATAATCTACATGATTAGTATTATTTCTTTTTATTTCACCTATGTTTACTGTACCTACATTTAATTTATTTTTAAATTCATCTAAAGTTAAAGTTATTTTATATTTAGTATCTCTTCCTTCATCAGATTTTACACTTTCAAATAGTTCTTGTTTAAAAACAGTTTGAGAATTTTCAGTATATCCATTACTCATAGCAAAATAATATGTCCTTAATATTTTATTATCTCTTTTTATTACTTCATTTTTTGTTTCCTCAATTGCTTTTTGCATTTTAGATAAATATTCATAATATTTATCATTCCACTTATTACTTAGTTCATATAAATCTTGATAAGCTTGAGCTCCACTTGTAGTATTAAGAATTCTATCATTGCTTTGACTTAAAATAAAACTTCTAGAAGCAACTACTTGCGCTTTTAATGCTTCAATATTAAACAAAGCAGGCATTTCTGCAGACACAACTCCTAACAAGTAATCATCTAAATCTAAATAAATATCTTTATCTTTTAAATAAATAATTTTATTAGTCTTATAATTTACATCTAAACCATATTGTTCTTCATTATTAAAAAAAGTAGTTTTATTAAAACTACTTATATATATTGGTATTAAAAATAATATTAATAATACAATTTTTTTGATATTATCACCCTCTATAAAATGGCACTAACATTTAAAAACTCAATTATAAAACTTCCAAATAAATATCCCATAATACAGCTTATGACTAAAACAAATAATCTTGCTTCCCAAACATGATTTTTTTTAAAAAAATTATTAAAATTTATTCCAGAAATAATAAAAACTGATAATAATACTGATAAAAAATAAACTATAGTTTTATACATTAATTATTTTCCATTTCATAATCATGAATTTGATTATTTCTTCTTACATGTCTTTCTTCATTCTTAAAATCAGTTGTTAAGAATAAATCTATCATTTTAATTAAATCATTAACTTTATTTGAATTAACACCTAAAGCAATCATATTAGCATTATTATGTTGTCTAGCTAAAATAGCATCATTCTTACTAGTAACATGAGCACATCTTATTCCTTTTACTTTATTAGCAGCAATACTCATTCCAATTCCAGTTCCACATAATAAAATACCATATTCGCATTCTTTATCTACTACTTTTTTAGCAGCCGCAAATGCATATAATGGATAATCATCAATTGCACTATTATGCTCACTTACATCTACTACTTCTATATTTCTATTATTTAAAAATCTAATTATTTCTTTTTTAATATTAGTACCATTATGGTCTGTTCCAATTACAACTTTCATCTTAATCACCATGTATTATTCTATCACAAAATAAAAAAAATAACTAAGAAATTCTTAGTTATTTTTGTCTAAATTATATTTTTTGATAAATTGATCAACCTTACCAGCTTTTTGTGTTTTTACCTTTTTACCAGTATATGCTGGACTACAACTGCTGCAAACTTCTACAAAATGACTACTTTTATTTGACATAGTAGTAAAAGTATTTCCACAAGCACAAGTAATAACACATTCTTGTTGAGTTGGATGTATTCCTTTTTTCATTTAATATTCTCCTTCCGCCATAGTTCATAAATCGAACCATAGAAATTCGTTACTTCGATATTATAACATATAATTTTTAAATTTCAACATTATTCTTCAATTATTTTAATACTTGCACCAACCGCAGATAGTTTTTCCACAATATTTTCATATCCTCTTAATATATGTTCAATATTAGAAATTTCTGTTACTCCATCGGCAATCATTCCAGCAAGCATCATAGCCGCACCAGCTCTTAAATCGGTTGCTTCAACTTTTTCACCTTTTAAATTTGTTTTACCATGAATAATAGCAATCTTATTATCTAAATCAATTTTAGCTCCCATTTGATTCAAGTATTTAATATGTCTCATTCTATTTTCATAAATAGTTTCTTCAAAAATAGAATCACCATCACATTGAGTAAGTAAAGTACTCATAGGTTGTCCTAAATCTGTTGGAAATCCTGGATAAACAAGAGTCTTAACATTTACCGGATTTAAATGTTCAACTTTATTAACTGTAATTGAAGTACCATTAATTTGAAAATCACTACCTGCTTCTTTTAATTTAGTTAAAACTGCATCTAAATGTTCTCTAATAATACCCTCAATTTTTAAATTTTCACCTAATAAAGATCCTATCATTATATAAGTTCCCGCTTCAATACGATCTGGAATTACCTCAACTATTCCATCACCAAGTGTAGTAACACCTTCAATAGTTATTTCACTAGTACCTGCTCCATAAATCTTAGCACCCATAGTTGTTAAAAATGATGCAATATTAACAATTTCTGGTTCTTTGGCTGCATTATAAATATGAGTTATACCCTTTGCTTTAACAGCAGCAAACATTATATTTAAAGTAGCACCTACACTAGCAATATCTAAAAAGATATCAGTACCAACTAATTTTTGGGCTTGAATAATATAATTATTACCATCAACTATATCTACCTTAGCCCCTAACTTTTTAAATCCATTAACATGAAAATTTATTGGTCTTGCACCAATTGTACAACCACCTGGATAAGAAATTTCTGCATAACCATACTTAGCTAACAACACACCCATAAAATAATAAGAAGCACGCATTTTAGACGCATATTCTTCAGTAATTTTACCATTATGAGAATGACTATTATCAATAGTTAAAACATCATCTTCAAATTTAATATCAGAACCTAATATTTTCATCATTTCAATTAATAATCTTACATCACTAATATTAGGAACATTATATATAGTACACTTGCCATCAGTTAACATAGCAGCTGGTATAAGTGCAACAACACTATTCTTAGCACCACTTATTTTAATACTACCACTTAACTTCTTATTCCCCTCAATTATAAGTTTTTTCATATGTTACCTTTTTAAAGATACCTTTCCATTTTTAATATATATTGAAAAAAAAGTTAAGTCAACTTAATCAATAAATAATTGACATAAATTGACAGTTGCAGTAATAAAAAGCAATATCATCCCAACATACTTAGTTTTGTTTTTTAAAATCTTTAAAGAATACTTTCCAAGCACTAATCCAATATAAGTAATACAAAAAGCACATAAGGAAAATACAATTGATGCTAATATATAATGTTCAGTTAATCCTTTAAGTCCAATTCCTACTGAAAAACTATCAATACTAACACTAAAAGCAAATAAAAAAATGTTAATAAAGGATTCAATATTCACATTCTTACTAGATTTATCAAAATACATAACTATTATTAAATAATAAAGTATTACAGATATAATAAATTTGGGATTTATATTTATAAAATTATATACTTGATTTCCCAACATAAGTCCTAATTGAGGCATTATAAAATGCATTAAGCCAACTAAAGTAATACTTAAACCAATACTTTTTTTAGATAAATTATTAGTACCTATAGATAAAGCAATTGAAAACGCATCCATTGATAGTGCAATTCCAATAAAAAAAATACTTAACATTGGACCACCTAGTTAAGTATATTAATTAAATACTTTAATTATTCTAGCAACATATAATTGATAATCAACATCTGCTGTTGTTTCATTTTCATCTAATAAACATAATGGTGGAAATAAAACACACCACCAATTAGAACCTTTTCCATCTCCTAAAGTTATTACTAAAGATTTATACATACCTTCTTCATATACAACTCCTTTATATACCTTTCTTGGAAAATAATTTATACCGTAATCTATTTTATAGTTGTTAGAATTCAAATATTGATTAATATGTTTGCTAATTTTTTCTAAATTATTAACCAATAATTCATCCGCTTCTTCACTACTTTTAGCATCACTTACTATATCATAAACATAATCTTCTATATAACTTTTTAACTCTTGTTTAGTTTTTAAATCAACTTCATTCATACTATTACTTACTATTCTAAATCTAATAGAATCTTTAGGAATAAATACTTCTTCTTTATTATTATAATTTATGCTTAATAAAAATAATATTACTCCTATAATAACTAGTATTTTTTTCAATAAAAAACACTACCTTTCTAAAACATAATGGGTAGTGTTTTAATTATTTATTCATTTACTATATATAAATAAATATCTATCTTTACCAGATAAATCTTTTTCTATTGTAATTTTATCTGCTTTAAAATATTTTTTAGCTAGTTCTTTTAAATCTTTACCATGATCTTCATCAATTTCAAAGGCAATTAAATGTTTCTTATTTACTGCTTTTAAAGCTATTTTAAGAACTTCTTCATAGTATATAAGTGGATTATCCTTTTTAACAAATATAGCCTCTCTAGGTTCATATTTAATGTGAGGACTAACATCACTATCTTCTTCTATATATGGAGGATTACTAATAATAACATCATAATCATTAACTAAATTATATTTAAATAAATCTTTACAAATAAAGTTAATCTTTACCTTATTAAATTTAGCATTCTTTCTGGCAATATTTAAAGCTTTTCTACTTTTATCTATTGCAGTTATCTCTAATGTTGGAATTTCACATTTTAAAGCAATACTAATACAACCTGAACCTGTTCCAACATCTAATACAGAAGCTTTTTCTAATTTTAATTTATTAATTAAATCAATAGTTTTTTCTACTAAAGTTTCGGTTTCAAATCTAGGAATTAAAACATCTTCATTTACTTTAATAGTATAACCATAAAAATCTACATTTCCAATTAAATATTGAATAGGATAGTTATTATTTATTTTATTAACAATTGGTTCTAAATTACGATATTTTTTTTGTAATAATTGCCAATCAGATAAATTTATATTACTAGGTCTTTTCATGATTCTTCCATTTTTCTTCTTTGATCTTCAGTAATTAAAGCTTCTATAATAGGATCAATATTACCTTCCATTACTCTATCTAATTCCATAATACTAAAATTAATACGATGGTCAGTAACTCTATTTTGTGGATAGTTATATGTTCTAATTTTCTCAGATCTATCACCTGTACCAATCATACTCTTTCTAACACTTCCTGTTTCCGCATCTTGTTTTTGTTGAGCTTGATCATAAATCTTAGATTTTAAAACTACCATAGCACGTTCTTTATTTTTAATTTGACTTCTTTCATTTTGACATGTTACTACAATACCAGTTGGAATATGAGTAAGTCTTACTGCTGAATCAGTTGTATTAACTCCTTGTCCACCTTTTCCACTACTTCTATATACATCTACTCTAATATCTTCAGGTCTAATATCAATATCTACATCTTCAACCTCTGGCATAACAAGTACAGTTGCTGTAGATGTATGAATTCTTCCTTGAGTTTCAGTTTCCGGAACTCTTTGAACTCTATGAACACCACTTTCAAATTTTAATTTAGAATAAACATTATCACCTTTAATAGCAAATTCTATAGTAGAAAAACCTCCTGCTTCTCCTTCAATCACATGAGAAACATCAATTTTCCAACCTACTTTTTCAGCATATTTAGAATACATTCTAAATAAATCACCAGCAAAAATATTAGCTTCATCTCCACCAGCTGCTCCACGAATTTCCATGATTATATCTTTACCATCATTTTCATCCTTAGGTAAAAGTAAAACTTTAATATGTTCAACTAAAGCGTCTAAAGCAGCATGTTTTTCATCTAATTCCATCATAACCATATCATGCATTTCTGGATCATTTACTAAAGTCTTTAATTCACTTATTTCCTCATTTAAAGCTTTATATTCACCATATTTAATTACAGCTTCCTCAATAGAACCTTTCTCCTTAGAAAGCTTCTTTTGTTTACTAAAATCACTTAATATTTCTGGTTTTAATAATTCTTCATTTATTTCATTATATCTTTTTTCTAATAATTCTAATCTTTCTATCATATATATCACCTTTCTTTATTTAAAATAATTATAAAAGAAAGTTAATCTACATCATATCACTATCTAATTCATCTAAATCATCAATAATAACTAAATCTTGTAAGTCATTATCAGTATCGTCATCAGGATTAGCATCCTCATCATAATTATCCTCTTCTTCAATCTCGTTGATATCATCTTGATCTTCAGGTTGAATATCAAAATCTTCATCTTCATCATCTATAATAACTTTAGAACTATGATTTATCTTTAAATCACAATAACCATTATCTAACATAATAAATCTTTTATCAGTAACAATTAATTCAAAGAATTCACCAATATTATTTTCATAAACTGATTCAGGTAAATCTAATAATTTAACAACTTCTTTGAATAAATCTTGTATTTTTGCTTTTTTGTTAGTTTCTTTCAATATAAGATAAGCAACATCATCATAAGACAAAGTATCTTTTTGCTCATCAGTTAATTTTAATTTCATATATTGTCCTCCTAATTACCATAATATGTCACGTTATAAAATATGACATCTGCTCATTAAACATACATAATTTTATCATATTCTTTTTCATTGTCAACAAAAAAAATATACTTTAATTAGAAAGTGATTTCTAGTACATTACTTATGACTTCTTCACTTTCTATATTATAGTATATTTTATGACTATCATTCCCTATTTCTTTTTTTACATTAGATAAATTTAAATCTAAACTATGTCCTTCTTTTTTTAACGTAATTATAGCTAAAGAACATTTAAAATCTAACTCAAATTTAAAATCATCATTTTCTCTAATTAAAATAAATTTTTCTGGATCATAAACAATATTTTCAAACACTAAAAGATTATTATCTTGTATATCTCCATCATGTTCTAAAACTAAGTTATCATTTTTATATAATTTTATTTTTGCCATTTACATCACTTTTTTTATTCTAGCATAAAAACAATTATAAAATCCATAATATAACTGGTGAATTATGAAAAAAATTAAATTAATATATAAATTTACTTTATTTTGTACAATTACTTTTATGACCATATTAACAACTTTATATATATATGCCTACTTATCACCTAAGATAACTCTTAACTCTGCAAACGCTATTTATTTATATGACAATAAAGATGAATTAATATTTCAAACAAGTAATAATAATAGTTGGGTTAATATAAAAGACATTTCTCAAAATTTAATAAATGCAACAATCAGTACTGAAGATAAAAATTTCTATAACCATCAAGGCTTTGACTATTTAAGAATTGCTAAAGCCATGTATATTAATATTAAAAATAAAACTATTATGCAAGGTGCATCAACTATTTCTCAACAATATGTTAAAAACTTATATTTAGATTTTAATCAAACTTGGAAAAGAAAAATTGAAGAAGCTTTCTTAACCTTAAAACTTGAAGTACATTATTCTAAAGATGATATTTTAGAAGGATACTTAAATACTATTAATTATGGCCAAGGAAACTATGGTATTGAAAATGCTAGTAATTTTTATTTTAACAAAAAAGCCAGTGAACTTAACTTAGAAGAAGCCATCATTTTAGCAGGAATTCCTAAAAGTCCCGAAAATTACAATCCTATTAGTAATTATGATAATTCGATTAAAAGAGCTAAAATAGTAGCTAAATCAATGTTAGATAATGATTATATAACCAAAGATGAGTATGATTTATTATTTAAAAATAAAATAGAAATATATGGTAAAAGAAAAAGCAATAATATGCAAACTCTAATGTATTATCATGATGCGGTTATTAATGAACTTAATAATTTAAATGAAATTCCTAAATCACTAATAAAATCTGGTGGTTTAAAAATATATACAGAATTAGATACTAGTGTTCAAAAAAGCATGGATGAATCTATTATTAAAAATGCAACAGATAAAAACGTGCAATTATCAAGTATTGTTGTTGATCCTAAAACAGGAGGAATAATGGCTTTAACTGGTGGAGTTGATTATTCAAAGAGTCAATATAACCGTGCAATTGCTGCTAAAAGACAAGTTGGTTCAACTATAAAACCATTTCTTTACTATGCTGCTCTTGAAAACAATATGACAGAGGCATCAACTTTCTTAAGTGAAAAAACTAGTTTTGTTTTTGCTAATAATCAAACTTATTCTCCTAAAAATCACTCAAATAAATATGGAAATAAAGAAATAACAATGGCAGCTGCTCTAGCTTATTCAGATAATGTTTATGCTGTTAAAACCCATCTATTTCTAGGTGAAGAACAATTAGTAAATACTTTAAAAATTGCAGGATTAAAAGCAAATTTAAAGCCAATTCCTTCTTTAGCGCTTGGTGCACAAGAAATCAATATGTTAGATTATGCTCAAAGTTATTCCACATTAGCTAATTATGGCAATAAAACTGATGTTCATTTAATAAAAAAGGTTGAAGATTTTAATGGACATACTTTGTATAAATATAAGGAAGAAACTGAACAAGTTCTAAATAAAGATTCAGTGTATATTATAAATGAAATGTTAACTAACACATATAACCCTAATTTTATAGATTATCTATCTCCTACTGTCTTATATTTAAATAGTAAGATTAGTCGTAAATATGCCTTAAAAAGTGGTACTACCGAAAGTGATTATTGGATTGTTGGATATAATCCTGATATTTTAATGATGGTCTGGGCTGGTAATGACATGAATAAAAATGTAGATTCTAGTTACTCTAAAAAAATCAAAAATATATGGGTTGATACTGTTGAAACATATGAAAAAGATAAACCAGAATCTTGGTACGAAATTCCTGAAAATATTGTTGGAGTACCTTTGAATGCTATTACAGGAAATAAATCTTCAAATGAAAAAAATGTTATTTTCTACTTTAAAAAAGGTTCAGAACCCCAATAAAAAAAGTAAGTATTAAACTTACTTATCAACTTTAATTATCATTTGATATAAATCTTCAAAATCAAAATCTTCCATGCTTATTTTAAAGCCTGCTTTTTCTGCTTCATCTTGTAAATCATGATATGCTTTCTTTAATGAACTCATATCTCCAGATTTTATTCTAGGAACAACATCGTCTAAAACTTGATTATCAGATGTTACACTTGATTCATTAACAGTATCTAAATTTACAATATCTGGATCTTTATTTGCATCATCGATTAAATCATAAGCGCTATGAACATCATTAAATACATCATCATCAAAAGTTTGCATATTAGTTGGTTCATCATCAAGTGAAGGCGCTGAATTATTAAAACTTTGTAAGAAATTTAAAATATTACTCATAGGTTCTTCATGTTGTGGTTCTTTATCTATTTCCTCTAAAGTCTCTGATGGCATTGAAGCATCTATTTCAGTATCAAATATATTATTTGAATTATCTAAAGTATTATCATCACCTAAAACATCCAAACTTTCAATTTGAGTTGAAGGAATTTGTTCTGGAATTGGTTCAGCTTCCGGTTCTGAAGATAAAGGCTGTTCTAAATTACTAGGTATTTCCTCTGCATAAGTGCTAGGTGAAGATAATTCTTTTTTTATTATTTCATCTAACTGTCTAACTGTTAATCTTTCAGTTATTATACGATTTAATAATTCGGTTTGTTTATTTTTATCACTTATTTGTAATAAACTTCTTGCATGACGCTCACTTATTTTTTCTTTTAATAAGGCATCTTGAACTTCATTACTTAAATTTAACAATCTTAAACGATTAGCAACTGTTGATTGAGATAATCCCAATAATTTAGCTAATTGTTCTTGAGTTAAATTATCTTTATCTATTTTTCTCTTATATGAAAGTGCTTCTTCTATTGAACTTAAATTTTTACGTTGAATATTTTCAACAAGAGCAACTTCAGCGCTCTTAGCATCAGACAAATTAGTTACAATAACAGGAACAGTTGATAACCCAGCCAAAGTAGCTGCTTTATATCTTCTTTCACCAGCTATAATTTCATATTTATCAGCAAGTTGCCTTACAATTAAAGGTTGAATAATACCATGTTGTTTAATAGACTCAGCTAATTCATTTAAAGCTTTTTCGTCAAAAGAAAGGCGTGGTTGAAATCTATTTGGTATAATTAAATCAATATTTATATTTTGAACTTGTGACTCCATATTAAAAACACCCTTCCTATTCTAATATAATAATACATTATTTTAAAACTTATTTCAATGGTCTTTTAATTATTTTGTCATACATTCTCGGAAACTCTTTAGGGGTTTCTTTTATTTTTTTAATCTTTATAATACTTCTTAAATCTTCAGAAATCGGTAATTTAAAATCAAATTTAGATTCAATTGTACCACCCAATTTAGTAATAGCATTAAATGCATTTTGATATTCCTCTGCAAAATCACCTTTCATGGCTAAAAAATATCCAGAATTTTTAACAAAAGGAATACATAATTCAGATAATACTGAAAGATTAGCAACAGCTCTCGCCACAACTACATCATATTTTATATTTTCTTTAAAGAAAGATTCTGCTCTATCATTAACAATTGTTACATTATTAAGATTTAATTCAGAAACAATATATTTTTGAAAATCAGATTTTTTATGGTTACTATCTAAAAGTGTTAATTTTAAATTTGGAAAAGCTATTGCTAAGACTAAACCTGGAAATCCACCTCCAGATCCTACATCTAAAACTGAATATTCATGATTAAAATCAAAAACTTTTACTAATGTTAAAGAATCATAGAAATGTTTTAAATAAACCCCAGATTCCTCTCTAATTGCTGTAATATTAGTATGAGTATTATATTCTAATAATAATTTACAATATAACTCAAATTGTTGTTTTTGCACATCATTTAATACAATATTTAATTCATTTATTAAATTAAAAAATTCTTCTTTAGTCATTTTGATTATATTCCTTTTTTAAATATATAGCTAATATTGAAATATCAACAGGATTAACACCACTTATTCTTGAAGCTTGAGCTAAAGTTAATGGTTTTACAAGTTTTAATTTTTGTTTTGCTTCAGAAGCTAAATTTTTCACATTATCATAATCTATATCTTGAGGAATTTGTTTTTCTTCTAATTTTAATAACTTTTGTACCTCAAGTTCTTCTTTCTTTATATATCCTTCATACTTTACAGCAAATTCCACTTGTTCATAAACTAAAGGAGAATATTCTTTATTAAGCATATTATTATCAATTAAATCTTGTAATTTGATTTCTGGTCTTCTAAGTAAATCATATAAAGTTACCCCATTTTTAAGTTCTATAGAATACTTATTTTTTAAATTATCAGGCAAACTATTTTGAGTAACTCTAATACTCTTTAAGTAATCACTTAATTCATTTATATCAGCTATTTTTTTATCTAATACTTCAATTTGTTCTTTACTTATTGTACCCGCTTCATATCCATATCTTCTTAATCTTAAATCAGCATTATCATGACGTAAAAGTAATCTATATTCTGCACGAGAAGTTAATAATCTATAAGGTTCTTTTGTACCCTTTGTAACTAAATCATCAATTAAAACCCCAATATAAGATTCATTTCTTTTTAAAATTAAAGGATTTTTACCTTGAATCTTTAATCCAGCATTAATTCCAGCTATTAATCCTTGACCAGCAGCTTCTTCATAACCAGAAGTACCATTAATTTGTCCAGCTGTAAATAAATTATTAATTACTTTAGTTTCCAAAGATGGTTTTAACTGTAATGGATTTATAGCATCGTATTCTATTGCATAAGCATATTTTTTTATAATTGCATGTTCTAATCCATGTAAACTATGAACCATTAATTCTTGAACATCATAAGGCATACTAGTTGAAAATCCCTGTAAATATATATCATCATAATATAAACTTTCTGGTTCTAAAAATAATTGATGTCTTTCTTTATCAGCAAATCTAACAACTTTATCTTCAATTGAAGGACAATATCTTGGACCTATACCTTCAGCATACCCACCATACATAGCAGATTTTGAAAGATTATCCCTTATAATTTGATGAGTTTTTTCATTAGTATAAACAATATAACATTTTTCTTGTTTATCTTTATCATAATAAGGAGGATTATCAAAACTAAAAGTCCAATAACAATCATCACCACACTCAGGTTTTAACACACTAAAATCAATTGAACTTCTTTCAATTCTTTGTGGAGTACCAGTTTTTAATCTTTGAATTTCAAATCCTAATTGTTTTAATTTATCACTTAAAAAGTTAGATCTTCTTTCACCATGGGGACCTTCATCTTTATGTTCAGCTCCAATTAAAATTTTACTCTTTAAATATGTTCCTGTCGTAAGAATTAAAGCCTTACAATAAATTTCCGTACCATTTTCTAAAATAATACCTTCTATAGTGTTATTTTCAACAATTAAATTTTCTACCATGCCCTCAATTATTGTTAAATTATCTAAAGCTTGTAACTCTTTTAACATTTCTTTTGGATAAGTAATCTTATCTGCTTGAGCTCTTAATGATCTTACAGCTGGACCCTTAGCATTATTTAACATTTTAATTTGAATATGAGTTTTATCAGCGACTTTACCCATCAATCCACCCATCGCATCAATTTCTCTTACTACAATACCTTTGGCAGTACCACCTATTGAAGGATTACAAGGCATATCAGCAATATTCTTTATATTGGCAGTCACTAAAGCTGTTTTAAGTCCCATTTTTGCACTAGCATTAGAAGCTTCACATCCAGCATGTCCACCACCTACGACAATAATATCAAATTTCATTTATATCACTACTTTCCTAAGCAAAACTTTGAAAATAATTCATCTAATAAATCATCTTTATACGTTTCACCGATTATTTCACCTAAAAGATCATATGCATCCCTTAAATCAATTGTAAAAACATCTATAGGTAAATCATTATTTAATGAATCAATTATATTATTAACTATTAATTTAACTCTTTTAATTAAAGATATTTGTCTAGCATTAGATAAGAAAGTATAATCTGACTGCTCAATCACATTTAAATTAAACAATTCAGTAATTTTTTTCTTTAATTGATTAAGTCCATCCTTATCTTTAGTATTACCAAAAACAATGTTATATCCATCTATCTTTTTTAAATCGATTTTTGAATCTAAATCTGATTTATTAATAAAAATAATCAATTTTTTTGAATCTAATTTATTTAAAATTTCAATTTCTTCATTTGTAAGTTTAGTTGAATTATCACAAACAAAAATATTCAAATCAGCATTTTCAGAAATATTAATACTCTTTTCTACGCCAATTTTTTCCACAACATCATCGGTTTGTCTAATACCAGCTGTATCTATTAAATTTAAAATAATTCCATTAAGAACTACTCTGCCCTCAACTATATCTCTTGTTGTTCCAGGTATAGAAGTTACAATAGCCTTTTCTTCTTCTAAAAATGCATTTAAAATACTACTCTTACCTACATTCGGTTTTCCAACTAACGCAATGTCGATTCCTTGTTTTATCAGTTTACTATTTTCAGCATTTTTTAATAAATCATTTATTGAATCACTTAAACTTATAAGTTTAGGTTTTATACTTTCTTTAGTATAGTCTTCGCCCTCTTCATATTCTGGAAAATCTATATTTACTTCAATATTTGCTTGTAAATCAATTATATCTTTTCTTAGTTCTTGGATTTTAGAAGTTAAAGATCCATTTAATTGATTAATTGCTAATTTTCTTGATTTATCAGTTTCAGCATTTATTAAATCACCTACTGCTTCTGCTTCTAATAAATCAATTCTTCCATTTAAAAATGCTCTTTTAGTAAATTCTCCTGGTTCAGCTAACTTACACCCAGAAAGTAATAAAACTTCTAAAATTTTATTGGTAGTTGCTGGCCCACCATGACTATTTATTTCAACAATATCTTCAGTTGTAAAAGTTTTCGGAGCTCTCATCACTGAAACTAATACTTCATCTATTATTTCATCATTATAAATGATATGTCCATAATTAATAGTATGTGATAAAACTTTAGTTAAATCTTTTCCTTTAAAAACTGAGTTTACAATTTCAATCGCATTTGGCCCACTGCATCTTATTATTGAGATTGCTCCAACTCCTGTTGCAGTTGAGATTGCACATATTGTTGAATTCATAATATTTCCTTCTTTCGCACGTATTATAACACACATTGATTTTAATGAAAATAAAAAAGGAGTTAATCCTCCTTTGGTTTTACAACGACATGTCTATTAGGCTCCTCGCCTTCACTTTCAGTAATAACACCCTTAAAGTTAGTTAATACATTATGAACAATTCTTCTTTCATAAGAATTCATATTTTCCATAGTTACTGGTTGTTTAGTATTTCTAACTTCTCTAGCGATATTCTTAGCTAGTCTTTCTAAATGCATAATTTGTTTATCTTTATAGTTTTCAACATCTAAATTTATATATGGATATTGGCCAATTTGATTATAAATATATTGTTTAACTATAGTTGATAAAGCACTTAAAGTTTGACCGTTTTTACCAATTAAAATTGCATTATTATCAGAAAACATTTTAATTGTAATTTGTTTTTCTCTTATATTAGATTCAAATGTTACATCAATATCCATTTTATTTAATAAATCTTTTAAAAATGTTTTTATTTCTTCTTGTATATCAGTTATTTTAACAATAGTTAATTTATATGTTTCTGATTTAAATAATCCACCTTTATTTTTTTCTTTCTTTAACAAAATATCATTTTCAGTGACATTTAAATCAGTTAAAGCCTTTGTTAAAACCTCTTCTTCTTTTTTTCCTTCATAAACATATACTTCCATACTACATTTTACCTCTTTTCATAATTAAATTTTGAACAACACTGAATCCATTAGTTACTACCCAATATAAAGCAATGGCAGTTGGTAAGCTAAATGATGCAATTGAAATAAATACTAACATAAATCCAGTCATCATTTTCATTTGTTTTTGTTGATCTGCATTACCCATAGAACTCATACTAAATTTAAATGATAAATATGTTGTTAAAATAATTAATAAGATTAATACAATATAGAAATAATTACCCATTTTAATACCAATTAAAGGCGTAGTTCCTAATTGATAAGCACCTAAATCACCTTCAAATATTGCTGGTATTCTATTTATGGCTTCTAAGAATCCAAAGAATAAAGGAAGTTGAATAAATGAGATTAAGCAACTACCAAAAGGACTAATATTATATTTTTTATAAATCATCAGCATTTCTTGACTCTTCATCATTAATGATTCTTGATCATTTTTATTGGCATATTTCTTTTCAAGTCTTTCCATTTCTGGTTGAGCTTTTTTCATATTTTCTGATTGTTTAATTGTTTTTCTAGTAAATGGAATTAATATAATTCTTATAAGTAATCCTACAGCCATAACAGATAAACCATAGTTACCTAAAAAATTACCAATTTTAATAATTAACCAAGCAAGTGGCATAACAATTAATTGTACCCATAAACCATTGTAATTATTAGAATCATAATATTTTAAATTTTCACATTCTGGAAGCTTATCTAAATCTACTTCTAATTTATCTTTATATTTGTTATAAATTTCATCTAATTCACTAGTTGTTGGTTTACATAATATATTTGATGGTAAACTTTGTCCTGTTTCTTCATTAATAATTCTTTTATTATTGTCATCACTTATATACTTAGTACAACCAGTTAAACAAAAACAAGCTATGAAGATTAATATTATTTTTTTTATTTTCATTATTTCGCCTCTTTCATCAAGTTAACAAAGAAATTATTCATTTCTTGATAATTCAAAACATCACAATATTTCCTTATTATTATAATATAATCAAACTCTTTTGAAAACATATTTTGATTAATTCTAATAATTTCCCTTAATCTTCTTTTAAATAAATTACGTTTATAAGCTTTACCAAATTTTTTTTCAAAAGTAATTCCATATCTTGAAGAATCATTTTTTCTTTCCTTATAATATATAATATAATAATTATTTTTTATTTTCTTGCTATTAAATAAAATATCTTCAAATTCTCTTTTATCTTTTACTCTAATGTTATTATTCATATTTCCTCCAATTAGAATAAAAACCACTTAACGTGGCCTATTTACTTAATCTTTTGCGTCCTTTTCTTCTACGATTATTTAAAATTTTAGTTTTCACTCTAGCAAAAAATCCTTGTTTTTTCTTTGCTTTACGATTATTTGGTTGAAATGTTCTTTTCATATTCACACCTCCATTTCAATCGGCGCTCTTATTATATTATATAAATTTTTTTAAGTCAACCATAAATATCATATTCACTGAGTCAAAAAATAATAATTTTATTTCAGCCAAATATTTTTCCACATTTTTTACAAAAATTGGAAAATGTGGATTTCAAAAATTAATGTTAATTTTATTTTGTGGAAAATGTTGAAAAAGTGTTTTTAGTGCGATAAAATAGGGTGAGTTTTGTTGATAAAGCTGTGGAAAAACTTTGGAAAAACAAATTTTTCATTTTTATTCTTTATTTTTCCACAGGATTGTTTTAAAATTAACTTAAGAAAGCAAACTAAGGTGGGTGAGGAAATGCAGAATTATGATGAACTATGGACTAATGTTTTAAATGTTATTCAAAGTAAAGTACCTGATATATCATTTAATTCCTGGTTTGCAGAAACTAAATTAAAATCTATTGAAGGTATCACAATGAATATTGAAGCAGATTCAGTATTTACGTCAGACTATTTAAATCAATATTATTACGATTTTATTCATGAAATTGTATTTGCTATCACAGGAGAAAATTATAATCTTAATTTTACTACTAAAAAAAATGTGGAAGAAAGCCCAGAAATAAACAATAATCTTAACATAGTTGATAAACAATATAAAAAAATAAATTCAAATTTAAACGAAAAATATACTTTTGAAAACTTTGTAATAGGGGATAGTAACAGATTTGCACAAACTGCAGCACTTGCAGTCGCAGAACAACCCGGAAAAATCTATAATCCATTATTTATATACGGAAAAAGTGGACTAGGTAAAACCCATTTAATGCATGCAATCGGTAATTATATTGAAAGTCATACAAATAAAACAGTTTTATACGTAACAAGTGAAGAATTTATTTCAGATTTTATTGGAATAAATCGTAAAGATATTAAAGATGAAAATGATAATAATAATGATATAATTGATCACTTTAAGGAAAAATACCGAAATATCGACATTTTAATGATAGATGATATTCAATTCCTATCAGGAGCTGCAAAATCTCAACAAGAATTTTTCCACACTTTTACAACATTATATGATTCAAATAAACAAATTATTATAAGTTCGGATAAATCACCAGATGACCTTAAATATTTAGAAGACAGGTTATTAACAAGATTTAGATGGGGATTAACAGTTAATATTGATCCACCAGATTTTGAACTAAGATGTAAGATTTTAAAAGCAAAAATGACTGGTCATGAAGTTGCAAGACTAGTTAAAAACGACGTTATAGAATATATTGCATCTAATTGTGAAAACGATGTAAGACATTTAGAAGGTGCTATAACAAGACTTTATGCATATGCAGCAATGATGGGACCTAAAGAAATTAACTTGGAATTTGCAGTTGAAGCTTTAAAAGATTATTTAGGAAAATCAATATATATAACAAATGATATTCAAAGAATTCAAAAAGCAGTAGCAGACCACTACAAAATAACGGTAGAGGACTTAAAAAGTAAAAAAAGAACTGCAAATATTAATTATCCTAGACAAATTGCCATATATCTTTGCCGAATGACAACAGAAGAAACAATCGTTAAAATAGGATTAGAATTTGGTAATCGAGATCATTCAACTGTATTACACGCTTATGAAAAAATCAGTACTGAATTAAAAACAAATATGGAACTTAAAGAAACATTAGAAGAAATTAAAAATAAAATTGTTAATTAGTTCTAATAACTAAAAATAATAAACATCAAATAATCCTTATAAATAGGGAGGTTAATTTAGTTTTCCACATTTTCAACTGTAATAATAATAATAATTAGAAAGAAGGAATAAAAATGAAATTATTAATTGAAAAAAACGTTTTATTAGAAAGTTTAACAAATGTAATGAGAGCCATTTCTCCTAAGAATATTATTCCTATATTAAATGGAGTTATGTTTGATTTAAGAGAAGAGGGCTTATACTTAACAGCAAGTGATAGTGATTTAACTATTAGAAACTTTATCCCAAAAGAAAAAATCAAAAATATAGCTATTCCTGGAAAAATAGTTATTCAAAGTAAATATTTATTAGAGATAATTAGAAAATTACCAAATGGAGATATCAACATTGAAGTTATAGACGGATTAAAAATTATAATTAGTACTGATAAAACTATATATAATTTAAATTGTTTAGATACTGCTGATTATCCTGATATTAATTTAGAAGAAGTGGAAAACCCAATAGTTATTAACAGTACTACATTAAAACAAGCAATTAATAAAACATTATTTGCAGTTTCAACTCAAGAATCAAGACCTATTTTAACGGGAATTAACTTAAAAATTAATGGAAATGTTATGGAATGTGTTGCAACTGACTCATATCGTTTAGCTAAAAAAACAATTACATTAGATAATGCATATGATTCACGTGATATTGTAATTCCAGGAAAAAATATTAATGAATTAGATAAATTAATCACAGATGAATCTGATGTGGAAATCCATGTATTTAATAACAAAATAGTATTTAAATACATGAATTATATCTTCCAATCTAGTTTATTAAGTGGTAGTTATCCAAATACTAACAATTTAATCCCAACAAAATTTGAATTTGTTATAACAACATCATTAAATGATTATTACAATGCTATAGATAGAGCAGCTTTATTAACACAAAATAAAGATAAAAATATCATTAAAATGGAAACAAATAACACAGAATTATTAATTTCTTCTTATGCTAGTGAAATTGGTAAATCAGAAGAAAGTATTTTAATAAATAAATCAAATGAACAAGATATTTCAATATCATTTAGTTCAAAATATATGATTGACGCTTTAAAAACTTTTGAAGATGAAGAATTAATTATCTTCTTAAATAATGATTCAAGTCCAATAATTTTAAAATCTGCTAAAGATGAAACACTAATTCAATTAATTTTACCTATCAAAACATATTAAAATGAGCCAAAAACTCATTTTTTTTTGCAAAAAATCATAATTTTCGACAAAATTCGACAAATTTCGACAAAAAAAAGTGTTTTAATTGTATCCCAACAGGGGGTGAAGTTATGAAAGATTATGAAATTAACAAAAATACGCTTGCATTAATACCAATTGGAAAAAAGAAAACTGTAATTTATGAAGACCATGAATGTTATATTGTTGATGAAAAAATCCTAAAAATAATGGATTCTAACTGTAAATATTACGGAAGTAGTATTTCTGGACGAATTCAAGGCACATATTCATTAACTGGTTTTAACTATAAAGCGCCAATTATAGTTGAAGAAGATAAAAGCATTATATTTTTTCCAACTTGTTCACCAAGACTAAAAGATTGTGCGTGGATCAACGTAAATAACATCAAAAAAGTTCATTCTAAATCCGAAAAAAGCATAATCGAATTTTTAAATAATGAATGTATAGAAATAGATACTTCATATAGAATTATTCAAAATCAATATTTAAAATCTTTATCATTAGAAACAGCTTTTAAAAACC
Source organism: bacterium (assembly GCA_022779465.1). Lineage (GTDB taxonomy): Bacteria > Bacillota_I > Bacilli_A > RF39 > UBA660 > CAG-533. Next base: position 47,469 of record JALFTB010000001.1, on the reverse strand, counting down.
GAAAAAAGGGTAAATAATTGTTTAAACATAGTTTATTTTATGATATAATTAAATAGGTATAGGGACACAGATATACCTATTTTATTAATATATGACTTTAAAAGAGGGTTTAAAATGAAAATCACTAATCTAAAACTTACAAATTTTCGTTCATATGATAAATTAGATTTAAATTTTTCAGATTATAAAAATATTATAATAGGTAACAATGGAGTCGGAAAAACAAATATAGTTGAAGCAATCTATTATTTAGCTTTAACAAAATCATTTAGAACTAATGAAGATCAAAATTTAATTAAAGATAATAACGAATTTGCCGTTATTGAAGGAAGAATTAAAGATAAAATTTATAATAATTATAAAATTGTCATTAACAAAAAGGGTAAAAATATTAAAATTGATAATTCTTCAGTAACTAAAATTAGTGATTATATATCTAAATTAAATGTTGTGTTATTTAATAGAGAAGACTCAAAATTGATTAAAGACAATCCTAGTACTCATCGTAAACTAATAAATATGGAGTTATCAGAATTTAATAATGAATATTTAAAATTATTAAGTATTTACAACAAAATCATGAAACAACGTAATATGTATTTAAAATCGATGCTTATTAACAGTACTATACCAAAAGATTATTTAGATATAATGACGGATAAATTAATTGATATCGGATTAAAAATAAATCATATCAGAAAACAATATATTGATGAAATAAATGAATATTTAGAACCAATATTTTATAAATCAGTAAAAAAATCAAATCTTAAAATTAATTATGTATCTCATTATAATGATAAAACCAAAGATGATTTAATAAAAGAATACACTAGAAGTTTTAAAAGAGATTTAAATTATGGTATGACCCACGTTGGAATTCACTTAGATGATTTTATCTTTGAACTAGAAAACGGCAAAGAAGCAAAAAATTATTTATCTGAAGGAGAACAAAAAAATGCCATTATATCATTTAAATTAGCAGAAATAAAATATTGTATTAACAATACTGGTAAAACTCCAATTTTAATTTTAGATGATTTATTTAGTGAATTAGATAATAAAAAAATTAATACCTTAATTGCTAATTTTAAAAAAAGTTTTCAAATATTTATAACTACAACTGATATTGATAAAGTAAATAAAAAACTTTTAAAAGATTGTAGTGTAATAAAAATATCCAACAAGAAAGTAGAGGTAAAGAAATATGAATGAACAAAAAGAACATTATTCAGAAAGTGATATTCAGGTTTTAGAAGGTCTTGAAGCCGTAAGAAAACGCCCTGGTATGTACATTGGTACTACTGATGTTAAAGGCTTACATCATCTAGTATGGGAAATTGTAGATAACTCTATAGATGAAGCTTTAGCTGGTTATTGTAATAATATAGAAATAATTATTAACAAAGACAATTCTGTAACTGTCAAAGACGATGGTAGAGGTATTCCAGTTGGAATTCATCCAAAAACAGGTATTTCCACAGTAGAAACAGTATACACAGTACTACATGCTGGAGGTAAATTCGGTGGCGGCGGATATAAAGTATCAGGTGGTCTTCACGGAGTAGGTGCCTCAGTAGTTAACGCATTATCAAAATGGGTTAATGTTAATGTTTATAAAGATTGTAAAATTTATGAAGCAAAATTTGCAAATGGTGGAAAAACTGTTCAAAAATTAACTGAAATAGGTACATGTGAAGAAAATAGAACTGGAACAACTGTAACATTTAAACCGGATCCAGAAATATTTGATACAGAAATCTATGATTATGATACTTTAAGAGTTCGTATTAGAGAATTAGCATTTTTAAATAAAGGCTTAAGATTAACCCTAAGAGATGATCGTGACGAAAAAGATACTACAGGTGAAACATTCTTATATGAAGGTGGAATAAAGGAATATGTAAAATATTTAAATCAAAATAAAACACCTATTCATGATGATATTATACATGTAGAAGGATCAGAAGATGGTATTTTCTTTGAAGTTGCAATGCAATACAATAATGGTTATACAGATAATATTTATTCATTTGTTAATAACATTAATACCCACGATGGTGGAACTCATGAAGAGGGTGTAAGAAGAGCATTAACAAGAATTATTAATAATTATGCCCGCAAAAATAATATATTAAAAGAAAAAGATGAATCATTAACAGGAGATGACGTTAAAGAAGGTTTAACAATGATTATCTCTTGTAAACATCCAAATCCACAATTTGAAGGACAAACCAAAGGTAGATTAGGTAATTCAGAAGTTAGAAAACTAGCTGATAGTGTATTCTCTAAAGGATTCGATAGATTCTTAATGGAAAATCCAACTGATGCTAAAATTATCATCGATAAAGCTTTACTTGCTTCTCGTGCAAGAAATGCCGCTAAAAAAGCTAGAGAAATAGAAAGAAAAGGCGATTTACAAAGAATAAATACATTTGGTAAATTATCAGATTGTAAAAGTAAAGATCCATTAGAAACCGAAATATTTATAGTCGAGGGAGATTCAGCCGGTGGCTCTGCTAAAGAAGGTAGAGACGCAATGACTCAAGCTATTCTTCCATTAAAAGGTAAAATATTAAATGTTGAAAAAAATAGATTAGATCGTGCCTTAAGTAATGAAGAAATACGTTCTATTATCACTGCATTTGGTACTGGAATAGGACAAGAATTTGATATTTCTAAATTAAGATATAACAAAATTATAATTATGACCGATGCCGATGTCGATGGTGCTCATATTAGAGTATTATTATTAACATTATTTTATCGCTTATTTAAACCAATTGTTCAACAAGGCCATGTTTATGCAGCACAACCACCTTTATATAGAATAACTCATGGTAAAACAAGAAAATATGTTCTTACTGAAGAAGAAAGAGAAAAATATATATCAAGTTTACCAGAAAATATACGTTCTAGAGTTGAAATAACTAGAAATAAAGGTTTAGGTGAAATGGACCCAGATGAATTAAATGAAACAACAATGGATATAAATAAAAGAGTTTTAAGAAGAATTACTGTAGATGATTGTATAGCAGCAGATGAAGTATTCTCACAATTAATGGGAGAAGAAGTAGAGCCAAGAAGAAAATTTATCGAAGCTAATGCTGGATTTACACAAAATCTTGATATTTAGGAGGTAAACGATGACAGAAGAAGAAAAAAATAATATTATTAACAATCCAGAGTTAGATAGCAATAAAAATCCTGAGATTATTGATGAAAATATTGATAATACTGAAGAAGAATTTGATGAAGAATATTCTTTAATTGATACTGAATTAACTGGAAAAGATAAAATAACAGAAAATAATATTGTAGAAGAAGTAAAATCATCATTTTTAGACTATTCTGTAAGCGTAATTGCTTCCCGTGCATTACCAGACCTAAGAGATGGTTTAAAGCCAGTACATCGCCGTATTTTATGGTCTATGTATGAATGTGGATATACTCCAGATAAACCACATAGAAAATCTGCAACAACAGTCGGATACGTAATGGGACATTATCATCCACATGGAGACTCATCAATTTATGATGCAATGGTAAGATTAGCTCAAAAATTTGCAGAAAGATATATGCTAGTTGATGGACACGGAAACTTTGGTACAATCGAAGGTGACTCAGCAGCTGCATATCGTTATACAGAAGGTAGATTATCAAAAATATCCCTTGAAATGTTAAGAGATATTAATAAAAATACTGTAGATTTTGATCCAAACTTTGATGATTCCACTAAAGAACCAAGAGTTTTACCATCAAGATTTCCCAATATATTAGTAAATGGTACCATGGGTATTGCCGTAGGTATGGCAACAAATATTCCTCCACATAACCTAGGAGAAGTAATAGATGGATGTATAGCTTATATAGATAATCCAGATATTGATACTATTGGATTAATGAATTTTATCAAAGGCCCAGATTTTCCAACTGGTGGTATAATCCTTGGAAATTCAGGAATTAAACAAGCATATGAAACTGGAAAAGGAACAATAATAATTAGAAGTAAGGCAAGAATCGAAGAAGTAAAAGGCCATAATAATATTGTTATTACTGAAGTTCCTTATGGTGTAAATACTAAAGAATTACAAGAAAAAGTTGCTGAATTAGTTCATAATAAGACAATAGATGGTATCTCAGATTATCATACAGACTTAAAAAATGGATTAACAATTACAATAACACTAAAAAAAGATGCAAATCCACAAGTAATATTAAATCAATTATATAAACATACTCAGTTTCAAACAAATTTCAGTATAATGTTCTTAATGTTAGATGGATTAACACCAAAAACATTACCTTTAAAAGACATTATATCTAAATATATTGATTATCAAAAAGAAGTAATAATCAGAAGAACTAGATTTGATTTAAATAAATCTGAAAATAGAGTTCATATTTTAGAGGGATATAAAATTGCTTTAGATAATATCGATGAAGTAATTAGAATAATTAAAAACGCTGAAACTGATGAAATTGCTAAAAATACATTAATAGAAAGATTTAACTTATCATTAATTCAAGCAGAAAGTATCTTAGAATTAAAATTAAGACGATTAACCGGCTTAGAAAGAAGCAAAATTGATGAAGAATTAGCAGCATTATTAAAAATAATAGCTGATTTAAAAGATATTTTAGCTAGTGAGGCAAGAGTATTACAAATAATTAAAGATGAGTTAACAGAAATTAAAAATAAATATTCTGATGATCGTAGAACAACAATAGATATGACTGCAATTGACTTTATTGAAGATGAATCCCTTATCCCACAAGAAAACATAATAGTTTCATTAACAAATAAAGGATATATTAAGAGAAATAATGTTGATAACTACAAACTTCAAAATAGAGGCGGTGTAGGTGTAAAGGGAATGTCAACCAACGAAGAAGATTTTGTTGAATACTTGCTAAATTTAAATACACATGATTATTTAACATTCTTTACGAATAAAGGTAAGGTTTATAGAGTAAAAGGATATGAAATTCCTGAATTTGGTAGAACATCAAAAGGAATACCAATTATTAACTTACTTCAAATTGACAAGGATGAACATATTACATCAATGTTAAGTTATTCTCCATCAGATGATAGCAAATATTTATTATTTGCTACAAAGAGTGGTCTAGTAAAACGTACCAGAATCGCAGAATTTGATAATATTAGAAAGAGTGGAAAACTTTGCATTAGTTTAAAAGAAAATGATGAATTAATCGGAGTTAAAAAGACTGATGGTGAATGCGATGTTATAATGGCATCATCTACTGGAAGAATTGCAGTATTTAATGAAGAAGAAGTTAGAGTAATGGGACGTACTGCAAGCGGAGTTAAAGGAATTAGCTTAGAAAATGGTAAATGTGTAGGCTTAGAAACAGCAAAAGCAGACGACAACATTATTATTGTTACTGAAAAAGGCTATGGTAAAAAAACACATATCAGTGAGTACCGCAAGACTAAACGTGGTAGTAAAGGTGTAAAAGCATTAAATATTACTGAAAAGAACGGAAATATTGCTGCAATTAAACGATTTGAAGAAAATAATGACTTAATGATCATAACTAATAACGGAATAATTATAAGAATACCTTTGGATCAAATTTCGCAGTTAGGTCGAGTAACTCAAGGTACAAGATTAATTAATTTAAAAGATAATCAAATAGTATCAACAATTAGTTTAGTACTAAACGAACCAGAAGAAATCGAAGAGGTAGCATAAAAGCTACCTTTTTTAGTTACAGATATGTTTCACGTGAAACATATCCACAACAAAAACAAACAAATTATTAAAATTAATTTGCAGAAAAACCAAATCTGAATAAAAAATAGAAAAAAACAGATATCCACAATGTTTCACGTGAAACATAAGTAAAATTACTAATGCAAATTATTGAAATTAATTTGCAAAGCTATTAAATTATTTAAAATAGCGTTATTTCATCAATTTTATTATAAAAACTGAAAATTTATTAATAATAGTATATGTTTCACGTGAAACATATACACAAAATTATTTCCCGGGAAATAATTTTAAGTAAAAAAATAAATAAACATTTACAAATTTTATGTATTAGTAATTATTTCCACACATGTTTCACGTGAAACATATAATTTTTTGCCTACAAGAGCAAATTATTGAAATTAATTTGCAGAAAACTAAATTAGCATACTTAATATATATAACTCACATCAAATCTAATATTAAAGTTGTCAACAATGTTTCACGTGAAACATTGTATACCATACATTACAATCAAAAAATTATTATTTATTAACCTATAAAATATTACTTAGTTATATAAGTACTTAATTACAAAAAAAATCCACATATGTTTCACGTGAAACAATAAAAAAATAAAAAATACAAATTTTTAAAATTAGTAAAAATCCAATTATTGAAATCTGTAATTAAAATATGCTATATTATATATGCGCAATACAAACGCAATAACCTGGTCAGATTCGGAAGAAAGCAGCCATATTTGCCTCTATGTATGTGCGCTTTTTTTGAGGAGTAAAATGGAAAAATATATAGATGAATTAATAAAACTATCCTATAAGTCATTAAAAAAAGATGAAGTACCTGTGGCCGCCATCATTGTACATAACGATAAAATAATTGCCAAAGCCCATAATACTAGAAAACATAGTAATAAAACTATTGATCATGCTGAAATTAAAGTAATTACAAAAGCAAATCAAAAATTAAAAAATTGGAGATTGAACAATTGTACGTTATATGTAACAATTGAACCATGTGAAATGTGTAAAAATGTTATAAAAGAAAGTAGAATTGACAAGGTATTTTATTTAGTTCCACGTTTAAAATCTAAAAAAATATACAATAAGACTAACTTTTTTCAAATCGAAGAAAAAAGTAATGAAAATTCTATAGATAAATATAAAAAAATAATTGAAAAATTTTGGGAAAATAAAAGATAATAAGTAAGTATTATGTTATAATTAAAACAGGAGGAAATCATGGCATATAAAGTACTTTATAGAAAATATAGACCACAAGATTTTAATAGTTTATATGGTCAAGATAACATAAAAAAACTACTAATTGAATCAATAAAAAATAATCAAATAGCTCATGCATATTTATTTTCAGGCCCACGTGGAACAGGAAAAACCAGTACTGCTAAGCTATTTGCAAAGACAATTAATTGTGAAAATCCCATTGATGGTATTCCATGTAACAATTGTCCAGCTTGTAATAATTATGAACAATCAGCAGATATTATAGAAATAGATGCCGCATCAAACAATGGTGTTGACGAAATAAGAGAATTAAGAAACAATGCTAAAATACTACCAACATTTAGTAAATATAAAATATATATAATAGATGAGGTACACATGCTATCACAAAGCGCTTGGAATGCATTTTTAAAGATATTAGAAGAACCTCCAAAGCATGTTATATTTATATTGGCTACTACAGAAATACAAAAAGTGCCAATTACAATATTATCTAGATGTCAAAGATTTAATTTTCAACGAATTAATACCCAAGTTATTTATCAAAATTTAGAAAAAATATCAAAAGAAGAAAATATAGAAATAGAAGAAGCTGCCCTTAAATACATAGCAGAATTAGCAGATGGCGGAATGAGAGATGCTTTAAGTGTATTAGATCAGCTATCAAAAGAAAAACAAAAAATAACAGTTGATTTAATTCAACAAACATTTGGAGTTATTAGTTTACAAGATATTTCACGCATTTTTGAGTTATTAAATGAAAATAAAATAGAAGAATTTAATACTTATTTTAATGACTATTTAAACAGAGGACTAGATACAAACATTCTAATCAATAAGATTTTAAATCAAATTTATTTAGAAGAAATAAAAATTAAAAATGGAAATCATTCCTTTATTTCTCTAGAAAATTTAAAAAAATTAGCTAATGAAATAGTTAATTGTTATAACAAAAAAGATGGTTTGATTTTAATTAAAATCATTTTACTAAGTTACTTTCCAAATAAAAATACAACTGAAACTTTATCACCAGAATTAATTGATAGTAACAATAACCAACCAACTCAAGAAATAATAAAAAAAGAGTTACCAATAATAAAAAAAGAAGAAAAAAGTCAAAATTCAGATGAAAATGAAAAAATAGAATCAGAGCCTGAAAATTCAACAGATTTATTAAATTTACAAGCAATCCGAATCAATAATGCTTTTGCAGAAGCTAGTAAGGAATCAAAACAAGAATTTTTAAAAAATTGGGATGATTTCAAGAAAAAAATTGAACTTGACAATAAAATAGAATTATTATCAATTATCGAAGATGCATCTATTGAAGTTGCTTCTTCCAAAAACGTTATTTTTTCAAATTCATCAAAATCTGGAACGATAATTTTTAATGAAAACCTTAATGAAATTGAAAAAGAATTTAACAAAAAAAATAAAAGTAAATATAAATTTATATGTCTAGATCAAGAAAAATGGACTGAAGAAAAATTAGATTATATAAAAAACAAAAATACAAAAGAATATAAATATATCGATGAAGAAACAATAATAAATAATCATAATAGTATAAATGAAGCATTTGATATATTTGAAAATGATATAATAGAAGTTAATTAAAGGAGAATGAAATATGAATATGCAAAATTTAATGGCACAAGCACAAAGAATGCAACGTGACATCCAAAAAAAACAAGAAGAAATTAATAATACAGAATTTGAAGGAAAATCTGAAGGATTTACTGTAGTATTGAATGGAAAAAAAGACATTGTTAAATTAGAAATAAATCGTGATGTTATTAAAGATGCTGATGATTTTGATGCTCTTGAAGACATGATAAAAATTGCTTTTAATGATGCCCACAAGAAAATTAACGCTGAAACTGAAGCAAAATTAGGTGCATTTGCCAAAGGCTTAAATGGTTTGATGTAGTATGATATACCCAAAATTATTAGAAGAATTAATAGAATATTTTAAAAAACTACCTGGAATCGGTGAAAAAACCGCTGAAAGACTTGCTTTATCATTACTAGATTATTCAGAAGAAGATATAAATTTATTTTCAAACACAATGATATCAGCAAAGAAAAATCTTCATCAATGTGAAATATGTGGAAACTTAACATCAGAAAAGATTTGCAATATTTGCGATAATGATTATAGAAATAAAAATTTAATCTGTATTGTCGAAGATTATAAAAGTATATTTGCTTTTGAAAAAATGGGTAAATATAATGGTGTATACCATGTATTAAACGGTTTAATTTCACCAATTGATGGAATATCTCCAAATGATATTAATATTCCATCATTAATAAAAAGATGTAAAAATTCAGATGATCAGATAGAATTAGTTATAGCATTAAAACCAACTATTGAAGGCGAAACAACAACACAATATATTAAAAAAGTATTAGAAGATAAAACAAGTGTAAAAGTTTCTAGATTATCATATGGATTACCAGTAGGAACAGAATTGGATTATCTTGATTCTCTAACACTTGAAAGAGCTTTTGAAGATAGAAAGAATATTGCATAAAATAATTATTAGATAATATAATTTACTATGATAAAAAAAATTATATTATGGTTAATAAAAAGAGTAACATTTGCATTTTTAATAATTTATGGTCTCGATTTATTATTAAAGGGTTTTAATATATTTGTTCCAATAAATTATTATACAGTTATTATTGTAACTTTATTAGGATTCCCAGGTCTAATATTATTAGCGTTGTCTTTCTTCTTCTTACTATGAAGAGGTAAATATGAATGAAAAATTAAAACAATTTATATTATCTGGAATAAATGAGAAAAATCTTTCTCATGCTTTTTTGATTGAAACAAATAATTGTGAACAGACAATGAACGATATATATGAAATTTTTAAAGAAACCCAAACAATAGCGCCATCTTCATTGGAAAACAATTTATCAACACTAGTAGTTAGACCGGAAAATAACAATATCGATAAAAACAAAATTTTAGATATTCAAAATTTTATAATTACAAAAATTATTAATTATACATACAAAATATATTTCATCATCAATGCAGAAAAAATGAACCAAGTCTCAGCCAATAAATTATTAAAAATTTTAGAGGAACCTTCAAGCAACGTTATTGGCTTTTTAATCACTGATAGTATAAATTCCATTATGGATACGATTAAAAGTCGTTGCGAATTATTTGAAAATATTTATGACACATCATTACAAACTGAAACAAATGATTTAATTGACACATTTTATAAATTGCAAAATTGTGATAATTACACGGCAATTTTATTAAAGCAAAACTTTTTAAAATATGATAAAATTGAACTAATAAACAAATTATCTGAAATAAAAATAGTTTTAGATAAAAATATAAATCAAAGTAATTACCTTTTAATTACTAAACATTATAAATTAATAGACGATATAATTAAGAAATTAAATGCAAATACAAATGTCGAAATGTGCATAGATAAATTGATTATAGAAATGAGGAAATAGACATGGAAGTATGTGGAATTATATTTAAAGAAAATGGTAAAAATTATTATTTTAATAAAAATAATATTGAAATAAATATAAATGATTACGTAATTGTCGAAACAGAAAAAGGAGAACAATTTGGCAAAGTTGCCTTTATTGAACTTGAAAGTAAAGAAACACCACAAAAGAATATTCTTCGAAAAGCTAGTAATGAAGATTATAAAAAGTATCTTAAATCTTTAAAAGAAGCAAAAGAAGTACTAGTAGAAGCAAAAAAAATGTCTGACTCACTTAATCTAGAAATGCAATTTGTAGAAGCATCATTTACATTTGATCATAAACAATTAATAATAAATTTTATAGCGGATGAAAGAATTGACTTTAGAGAATTAGTTAAACTACTAGCCGCTAAGTATAAAGCAAGAATTGATCTTCATCAAATTGGTGTAAGAGATAAAGCTAAAGAAATTGGTGGACTTGGTCCATGTGGAAGACAATTATGTTGCAATTCATTTTTAAATAAATTAGAAACAATAACTATTAATATGGCAAAAAATCAAAATATAGCACTTAATCCATCAAAAATAAATGGATCATGTGGAAGATTACTTTGCTGTCTTTCTTATGAAGACGAAACCTATAGTTGTTACAAGAAAGAATTACCATCAGTTGGTTCACAAAAAGAATATAATGGTAAAACATATAAAGTTGTTTCATTAAACATTTTAAAAGGAACATACACTTTACAAGTCGATGATGAATTAAAGGAATTTAATCAAGATGGAACAGAATGTTGTTAATGATTTATTAGATTATGGATATAAAATTGTACAAAATCCATCTTTTTTTAAGTTTTCTTTAGATTCAATTTTATTAGCAGATTTTGTAAATGTAAACTATACCGATAAAAAATTATTAGATTTGTGTACAGGCAATGCTCCATTACCAATTATTTTATCAAAAAAGATTTCATCAATTTCTTGTGTTGAAATTCAAAATGAAGTATACAATCTAGCTAAAGAATCCATAAATATAAATAATATAACAAATATTTCTTTAATAAACGATGATATTAAAAATTGGCAAAATTATTTTTCTCCATCCACTTTTGACATTATAACTTGCAATCCTCCATATTTTAAATATAATGAGACATCGAATATAAATGATAATATTATTAAATCAATTGCAAGACACGAAATTAAAATCACCTTAGAAGAGATAATTGAAATTTCTTCAAAATTATTGAAACCAAAAGGAAAATTAAACATAGTATATCGACCTGATCGATTTATAGAATTAGTAAATTATTTAAAAAAATATAATTTTGGAATTAAAAGAATTGAATGTGCTTATGATGATTTTGATAAAAATTGTTCTATAATATTAGTAGAAGCAATGAAAAATGGTAAAGATGATTTAAAAATCTTACCACCATTATTAACAAAAAATTACAGAGGTGAATAGTAATATGAAATTAATAGTTGGATTAGGTAATCCTGGAAAAGAATATGAAAATACAAGACACAACATTGGTTATATGATTATAGATAACTTTGTAAATAGTGATAATTGGAAAAAAGAATCATTAGCATATGTATTAAAACTGACAATTAATAATGAAAACGTATTATTTATTAAACCAACAACTTATATGAATTTATCTGGTCAAGCTGTCCAATATTATCTAAATTATTATAAAATAGACACAAAAGATTTATTAGTTATTCAAGATGATATGGATTTAGATATTGGTAAAGTAAGATTAAAACTTAAAAGTTCTGCCGGTGGTCATAATGGTATTAAAGATATTATTAAAAATATCAAAACAGATGAATTCTTGAGATTGAAAATTGGTATTTCTAAACCTACAAATGACACAATAGAATTTGTACTTGGTAAATTTCCTAAATCAGATTTAGAAATATTAAAAAATAATATGAATACGTACAACCAAATAATTACTGACTTTATAAATAATACTAAAATAGAAACATTAATGAATAGGTATAATTAAAATGAAATTTTTATCAAACATTTTTGATCAATTTAAAACAAATAATATTAGTGGATTAACTGATGAATTAAAGACACTATATATAAATTATTTAAGCAATAAATCAAATAATAACATAGTTGTTTTAACAAGTTCACTTTTTGAAGCCACTAAATATTATAATAATTTGAAGACATATAAAGACAATGTCTTCCTTTTTCCAATGGATGAATTTTTAACATCAGTTGCTATTGCTGTATCTCCAGATTTAAAGATTAAACGTTTAGAAACTTTAAATAAAATAAATGAACCAGGGCAAAAAATAATTATTGCCAATTTAACTGGTTTTTTACGTTTTGTACCTAATTCTAAAAGTATCGATAAATTAAAGATAGATTTAAAATCAAATACAACTGTAAATAGAGAAAATTTAGAAGAATTACTTTATCAATTCGGTTATACAAAAACATCTATTGTAACATCATCAGGTGAATATTCTGTAAGAGGATTTGTTATTGATTTATTTCCGTATAATTGTGAAAATCCAATCAGAATTGAATTATTTGGCAATGATATCGAAAAAATAAAAGAATTTGATGCCGAAAGTCAGCTTACAATTAAAGAAATTCCAAATATTCAAATTTTACCATATAAAGAAATTTTATCAAACGACAATACTTCTTTATACAATCTATTAGACGATCCAACTGTTATTAAAATTAATCCTGAATTAATTGAAAAAGCTAATCAAGAATTAGAAGAACAAATCTTTAATTATAAAATAGAAAAAGAAATTGATTCTAATTACAAATATATGTATAGCTTGTCAGAATTCAACATTAAAAACGAAGTTAATTTAGCGTCATTTAATATTTCAGGTTATTTAGATGTTAAATCTCAAACTATAGATAATTTCAAATCAAATTTTGAAAATTTGGAATTTTTTATTACTCATCGCGATTCTAAAAAATCTACACTATTTGCTATTCAAAACAAAAATTTAAAAGAATATTTAAAGAAAATTTTTCATTTTTCAACCGGAACAACGTATGAAGCAAATAAACTATATTTTATAAATGAAAGAATAAATCAGGGATTTATTGTTGATAAATATATCGTTATCACAGATTATGACATCGATTCAAACAATGAAGCCAACGTCAGATATCATAATCCCGTTAAAATTGGACGTAAAATAAAAGATTTTAATGATATTAAAATTGGAGATTATGTTGTTCATGCTGCCCATGGTATTGGTATCTATGGCGGAGTAATTACATTAAATAAAAATTCTTTCGAAAAAGACTATATTTTAATCAAATATGCTGGAAATGATAAAGTATATATTCCAGTAGAAAAGATAAATACAATATATAAATATTCAGATGCCGGAAGTAATGCTCCTAAAATTAATCACTTAAATTCTACTTCTTGGGAAAAAACAAAAAGAGCAGTTAAATCAAAAATTAAAGATATATCTGAAGAATTGTTAAAATTATATGCGGAACGTTCAAAACTAAAAAGTCCAAAATATATTCAATATCCTGAAGATTTAATTTTTGCCGATAAGTTTGAATATACCGAAACCCGTGATCAATTGAGATGTATTGATGATATTCTCAATGATTTAAAATCTGACAAACCAATGGATAGATTATTATGTGGAGATGTAGGATTTGGTAAAACTGAAGTAGCATTTAGAGCAATATTTAATACAATAATGAATGGCTACCAAGTTGCGTATCTTTGCCCAACAACAATTTTATCAAAACAACAATACAGTAATGCTCTAAAAAGATTTAAAGATTTTCCAATAAATATTGCGATAACAAATAGATTTACCACAGCCAAAGAATTTAACAAAATTGTAAATGATCTTAAAGATGGTAAAATAGATTTAATCTTCGGAACTCATAAATTATTTAATGAAAAAATCGAATATAAAAAATTAGGATTATTAGTTGTCGATGAAGAACAGAGATTTGGTGTAACCCAAAAAGAAAAAATCAAAGAAATTAGTAAAAACGTAAATGTCTTAACATTATCAGCAACACCTATTCCAAGAACACTTAAAATGGCAATGTCAGGTTTAAAAGATCTATCTATATTAGATACAGCACCAGAAGACCGTTATCCAGTTCAAACCTATGTTGTTGAACAAAATAATGAATTAATTAAAGAAGCAATATACAAAGAATTATCCAGAAATGGACAAGTGTTTTATTTATATAATAATGTATCTAAAATAGAACAAGAAGCATCAAAATTGTCAAAATTAGTACCCGATGCCAAAATTTGCTATGCTCATGGTCAAATGAGTAAACAAGAATTAGAAAAAATAATTGAAGATTTTATTGATAAAAAATATGATATTTTAGTATGTACAACAATTATAGAAACAGGTATAGATATATCTAACGTAAATACATTAATTATAATTGATGCTCAAAATTATGGATTGAGTCAGTTATACCAATTAAGAGGTAGAGTTGGAAGAACTAATAAAATTGCCTATGCATATCTAACATACAATAATTCCAAGATACTTAATGAAATAGCTGTTAAAAGATTAAATGCTATAAAAGAGTTTACCGAGTTAGGTAGTGGCTATAAAATAGCCATGAGAGATTTATCAATTAGAGGAGCAGGTGATCTTTTAGGTAGTGAACAAGCCGGATTTATTGATTCAGTAGGAATAGAACTTTATACAAAAATGATAGAAGAAACTTTAAATGAAATAAAAGGAATTCCTAAAGTAGAAGACGAAAACGATACATCACTTATAGATATCGATACCCACATTGATGAAACATACGTATCTGATGAAAGCGTAAGAATAGAAATACATCAGTTAATAAACTCAATAAAAGACTATACAACATTAACCAAAATTAAAGCTGAAATAGAAGACAGATTTGGTAAAATCAATGATAAACTTGAAATATATATGTACGAAGAATGGTTCGAAAAATTAGCTTTTCAATTAAAAATTAAGAATATTATACAAACCAAAACTTACATAGAATTTTCATTACCAGAAGATATATCTTCAAAAATCAATGGAGAAAAATTATTCTTAAAATTATATAATATTAATCCAAAATTTAAACTAAAATACATGGCAAAAAGAATAATTATTAATTTGCCAATAATTAACTTAGAAAAACATTACATCTATTATTTAGTTGATCTTTTACAAGAAATCATATCTGATATGGAATA
This sequence comes from bacterium, assembly GCA_022779465.1. GTDB lineage: Bacteria > Bacillota_I > Bacilli_A > RF39 > UBA660 > CAG-533. Next base: position 31,789 of record JALFTB010000001.1, on the reverse strand, counting down.
AAAAGAAAATTATTTTCCACACTATATTTAGTGGTATATGTGAAAACAAATAATTATATAAGAAAAATAGATGAATTAGGAAGAATAGTAATTCCTAAAGAAGTAAGACACAAGTTAAAAATACAAGAAAATGAAAATATAATGATTACTTCCGACGATTCAAAAATACTTATATCTAAATATTCATATTTAGAAAATTATTACAATTACATCAAGTCAATCGCGGAATATATAAATGAAATATATAAGTATGGAATAGAAATAACTGATCGAAATAAAAAGATTATTTCCATAAGTCCAAGTAATCATTTTATTGAAACTGAAATAATAATGAATTCAATTGAAATTGGCAAGGTTAAAATATATATAGACAATAATGATGAAAATCAAAAATTTCTTAAATTAATTTCTAGAATAATATCTTCTTATTTTGATTATTCTTGATAAAATCAACATATTATGTTAGAATGAACTATATTGAACGAAGAAGGAAAGAGTAATTATTTAGTAAATACAAAGAGAGTTCTTGCTTGGTGAAAGAGAATTATTTATTGATAATGAATATGGTTCTGGAGTTCAAACGTAATAATCGCGTTAAGATATAAGTGCATGAAATTCATGAATTAAGGTGGTACCACGGCATTAAGTCGTCCTTTAGTTTATGAATTTTTTTTAGAAAGGAAAAACAAAATGGAAAAGAAAAAATATTATTTAACAACCCCAATTTATTATCCAAGTGCTAATTTTCATATTGGTCATTGCTATACAACAATAATTGCCGATGCCATAGCAAGATTCAAAAGATTAGAAGGATATGATGTCTTTTTTCAAACAGGAACAGATGAACATGGCCAAAAGATTGAATTAAAGGCAAAAGAAGCTGGTAAGACACCTAAAGAATATGTAGATGAAATAGTTGACAATGCAAAAGAATTATGGAAATCTTTAGGAATTAGTTATGATTATTTCATCAGAACAACAGACAAAGATCATGAAGCCGCTGTTCAAAAAATATTTAAAAAATTATATGATCAAGGCGATATCTATAAAGGTGAATATAAAGGATTATATTGTACTCCTTGTGAATCTTTCTGGACTGAAACCCAACTTGTAGATGGTATGTGTCCTGATTGTGGTAGAGAAGTAAAAGAAGTTTCAGAAGAAGCATATTTCTTTAAACTATCAAAATACCAACAAAACTTAGAAAACTTCCTAGAACAACATCCAGATTTTATTCAACCAACATCTAGAAAAAATGAAATGATAAATAACTTTATTAAGCCAGGTTTAGAAGATTTATGTGTTTCAAGAACTTCATTCAAATGGGGTATACCAGTAGATTTTGACCCTAATCATGTAGTTTATGTTTGGATTGATGCTTTAACTAACTATATTACATCACTAGGATACATGAGTGACGATGATACCAAGTTCAAAAAATATTGGCCAGCAGATTTACACTTAGTAGGAAAAGAAATAATCAGATTTCACACTATTATTTGGCCATGTCTTTTAATGGCACTAGGATTAGAATTACCTAAAAAAGTATTTGGTCATGGGTGGTTAATTATTAATGGCGGCAAAATTTCTAAATCCTTAGGAAACTATAAAGATCCAAGAGAATATATTGAAGATTATGGGGTAGATGCAGTAAGATACTATGCTTTAAGAGAAGTTCCTTTTGGAAACGATGGTAACTTTTCTGAAGAATTATTAATAGCTAGAACTAACTCTGATTTAGCTAATAACTATGGTAATCTACTAAATAGAACAATCTCAATGCTAAATAAATATTTTGATGGTGTAGTTCAACCAAATAGTAAACCAGAAAAAATCGATGAAGATTTAATAAATTCAATTAATAAATTACCAAAAATCGTAACTAGAAAAATGAATGAATTAAAAGTAAATGAAGCAATTATTGAAATAATGGATTTACTATCAAAATGTAATAAATACATTGATGATACAACACCTTGGACCCTAGCAAAAGATGAAACAAAAAAAGAAAGATTAGGAACCGTGTTATACAATCTATTAGAAGGATTAAGAATTTCTTCTATATTATTAAAGGCATATATTCCAACATCTGCTGAAAAAGCCTTAAAACAAATTAATACTGAATTTACTACATTCGATGATTTAACATATGGTAAATTATTACCAGGAGTAAAAGTAAACTCTCCAGAAGTATTATTTGCCAGAATAGAAACTAAATAAAAGTATCTTGTTATAAGATGCTTTTTAATTTATACTAAAATAAGGTGATGTTAAATGTTAACAGATACACATTGTCATATTCTTTCTACAGAATATTATAATCCTCAATCAATAATTGATAATTTATCATCTTCGAATATAAAAAGAATAATTATAAATGGATACAATCAAATAAGTAACGAAGAAGTTTTAAAACTCATAAATAATCAAAATGTTTATGGAGCCTTAGGAATTCATCCTGATAATATAAGTTTAAATTTAGATAAAGAATTAGATTATATTACCCAAAACATCAATACTAAAGGTATAATTGCTATCGGAGAAATAGGTTTAGACTATTATCATAATGACCAAAACAAAGAAGAACAAATTAAATTATTAGATTACTTTTTAACTTTAGCAGAAAATAATAATTTGCCAGTAATAATTCACAATCGTAATGCTACTGACGATTTACTTAAGATATTAAAACGACATCATAATAAAGGAATAATTCATTGTTTTTCTGGCAGTCTTGAAACAGCAACAGAATTTATAAAACTGGGATTCAAATTAGGAATAGGTGGAGTAGTAACATTTAAAAATTCTAATTTGCCGCAAACCTTATCTAAAATCAACATAGAAAACATTCTTTTAGAAACCGATTCACCTTATTTATCTCCAGCACCATTGAGGGGAACCATAAATGAACCTTTGAATTTAAATATAATCGAAAAGAAAATATGTGAAATATATAGTTTATCTCCTGAAAAAGTTGAAAACATCTTAGAATCAAATTTCAATGATATTTTTGACATAAAAACCCAAACATGATACAATGAAAAAAGATATGGAGCATAAGTTATGAAAAGAAAAATTTTCAAATATATTAGACTATTTATTATAACAATAACAATTTTATCTTTTCCATCAGTTTGTATTCCACAATCTGAATTAAAAAGTACAAACGACAATTTAAATAAAACCCTTGATTTACATGCAATGTCAGTTAAAATTGAAGAAATTCAAAAAAATGATTTATATGCTCCTAAAGATACATATAATGGAGTCTTAACTGGTTATGCAGCTGATTGCCCATTATGTGGTGGTACATTAGGATGCACTGGACAAAATGTTTTAACAGATAGAATTACTACCTATAATGATAAAGATTATGGTACAGTTAGAATCGTCGCTTCATCAAGAAGCCTTCCATGTGGTTCAATAGTTCAATTTAATTTAAACAATGCACCAGTTACCGCTATTGTTCTAGATAGAGGCGTAACCGGAACGGCGTTAGATTTACTAGTGGCATCACAACAAGAAGCATTAACATCAGTTGGTAGAAGAGACATATCATACAATATTTTAAGATTCGGATATACAAGATAGTTTAAACTATCTTTTTTTTATGATAAACTATTAATGTGATTAATATGAAAGAACACATTTTTAAAAAGAAATATGGACAAAATTTTTTAAATGATCAAGGCATATTACAAAAAATATATAAATCAATAAGTCCTAATCCAAATGATTTAATTATTGAAGTGGGACCCGGAAGTGGTAATTTAACAAAATGGCTTCAAAAATATAATTGTAATATTATCTGTTATGAAATAGATAAATCTCTTCAAGAACAATTAGAATCCATTAAAAATGAGAAAACCCAAATATTCTTTAAAGACTTTTTAGAAGCTGATTTAACAGCCGATTTATCTACCATCAAATATGAAAATCTATATGTAATAGCTAACATCCCATATTATATAACCACTCCGATTATAAAAAAGATTACTTTTGCTAATATAAATCCTCAAGGACTAGTATTAATGGTTCAAAAAGAAGTAGCAGATCGATTATCAGCTAAGCCCAAAACAAAGGACTATGGTTATATCACCGTACTTCTTAATTATTTTTATGACATAAAAAAATTATTTAATGTAAGTAAAAATTGTTTTTATCCAAGACCAAATGTTGACAGTGCAATTATTAAATTAACTCCAAATAATAAAGAGAAAACAGATTTTAATATTTTTAATAACTTAATTGAATCAGCATTCCAATTTAAAAGAAAAAATTTAAGAAACAATTTAAAAAACTTTAATTTAGATATAATCTCTCCGGTATTAGAAGCCAATGGCTATTCTCTAAATAATCGTGCCGAAGAAATACCAATAGAAGTATATATTGAAATATCAAATAAACTAAAGCAATAATATTTGCTTTTTTTTTGCATAAATATTAATTAAGGTGGTAACTATGAACTTTAAAAAAGGCGACTATGTAACAAGAAAAAGTTATAATAACGATACAATATTTAAAATTTTAAACATAAAAGATGGAGTTTGTTATTTAAAAGGTGAAAATGTCAGATTATATGCAGATAGTCCGATTGAAGATTTAGTTTTATATACAGAAAATCGCAAAGATAATTTTGAATACAAAGTTACCAATAATGACAATTTAGATCGCAATGAATACTTTTATATGCCAGCCAAAATTTTACATTGCGATGGTGACGAAGAATATTTAAATAGATGTCTAAATTATTATAAACAAAACAATTTAAAAGCTTTTGGAAAAGTTGTAAGTGAAGAAGAATTACCAAATAAAATCAATAAATATTTATTAGAATGTAATCCTGACATTGTCATAATAACTGGTCATGATGCATATTATCCAAAGAAAGGTTCTAAAACAAATTTAAATAATTATCGTAATTCAAAATATTTTTGTGAATCAGTTAAAAAAGCAAGAAAATATGAAAAAAACCATGACAAGTTAATAATAATTGCTGGTGCATGTCAAAGCGATTATGAAGAATTAATTAAATGTGGAGCAAATTTTGCATCTAGTCCCAAAAGAGTAAATATTCATGCTTTAGATCCTGCCATAATAGCTTCATCAATTGCTTTAACCGACAAAATGAAAACAATAGATTTAATTGAACTTTTAAATAAAACCAAATATGGTTCCGATGGAATGGGAGGAGTTGTTTGTAATGGACTTATGTATGTGGGGTATCCAAGATGATTGAATCAATTAAAACAAATATAAGAAATCATTTAAATCAAGAAATAAAAGTTACATCAAGAGAAAATAGAAACAGAAATGAAATATTTTATGGCTACATATCAGAATGTTATAGTCATGTATTTATAGTATCTAATGGTATAGAAAAAAAGAGTTATTCGTACTCAGATATTTTAAGTAAAGATATTATAATAAACTTTTTATCATAAATATATTGCAATTTGTTGAACAATAGATTAAAATTAAATTAACTAAGACAGTATAATAGAAGGAGTGAATGTTATGAAAATTACATCTGTTAGCGTTAGAAAAGTTGAAAAAGAAGGCTCTCGTATGAAAGGAATTGCTTCTGTATTACTAGACGATGCATTTGCTGTACACGACATTAGAGTTATAGAAGGAGACAACGGTTTGTTTATAGCTATGCCTAGTAGAAAAACTGCAACAGGCGGATATAGAGACATTGCTCATCCAATTAATCCAGATGTTCGTAAACAATTTGAAGACGCTATTATTGAAGAATACAATAAAGCAGCTTAATTGTCATATTAATAGATTAGCCTCATATTATTAATTAATAGGAGGCTTTTTTATGGATAAACTAATCGATGTACCATCATTTACACATGTTGTTAAATTAAATGATCGCAAAAATATTATTATAAGTGGAATTAAAAAAATAATTAATTTTGATGACAAAGAATTCAATCTGGAATCAATTATGGGCAATATCATAATTAAAGGTGAAAACCTAGAAATAATAAAATTAGATACAATAGATGGTAATGTATCTATAAAAGGTAAAATAAATAGTTTTTCATATAATGAGGTATCTCAAAAAGAAAATAGTTTATTAGTAAAATTATTTAAATGAAACAGTTATTTTTAATATTAATATCTTTTATATTTGGATATTTCTATTTATATATATCAAAATTAAATAATTTTAAAATGTTAATAACAACAGTCATACATACAATTCTATATATTTATATAATTTACTTATTAAATGATGGAACTATAAATTATATATTAAAAATATCATTGATATTAGGATACTTATTAAATAATAAGTGTAAAATTTTACCAAAAAAGCGTAAAGTCAAAAATTAATTAATTCAAAAAATCAAAAAAATGATATAATCATAATACGGAGAGTGTTTGTCATGAGTAAATTAACAAAAAAAGATAAAAGACGTATCATGATTTGGTCATTATTAATTGTTATTGTTATTTCTTACTTAGCTGTATTTTCTTATAATTGCTGGTCAGACATTTTATCAAATCGTAAACAAACTAAAGAATTAGAAGATTCATATACAGCATTACTAAAAGAAGAAGAAGAACTAAACAGTGCAATAACTAAACTACAAGATCCAAACTATGTTGCTAAATACGCTCGTGAAAAATTCATGCTATCTAAAGATGGCGAAATAATTTTAAAATTTAAAGATAATTGATAAACGACTCCAAATATGTTAATATATTAGACACGGGGCCGTTTTTTGGTTTCGACAAAATATATATTCTGTTTTACATGCAAGTGGTTGCTATCCTAAATAGCAAAACAGTTAAAATAACTGACAAAACAAATTATAATACAGCTCTAGCATTTGCCTAATAGTTGGCACGGAGCACTGGTTTAAGACTAAATCTACAGAGTTTTAAATTGGTTCATAATAGTAGATTATATTAAATAGATTGCTTAGTTTGTTTAACGAAAATTTTAAAGCTTAGCTAGTAGTAATTTAGATAGTTTTCTTCCTACTAGTGAAATAACAAATTATCTAAACTTGTAGATTGTACTATGGAAGTATTTTGGACAGCAGTTCAATTCTGCTCGGCTCCACCATAATGTTATTAACTAGCATAGCTAGTTTTTTTTATAGAAAGAAGGGTAAATATGAATAAAACATGTTTAGTACTTGAAGGCGGTGCAATGCGTGGCATATATACAGCTGGAGTTCTAGATACATTAATGCAAAACAACATAAAATTTGACGCCATAATAGGTGTATCAGCCGGAGCATTATTTGGTATCAATTATAAATCAAATCAAAAAGGAAGAGCATATCGTTATAATATGAAATACATAAATGATAAAGAATATATTGGTTTATATTCATATTTAACTACAGGCAATATCATGAATAAAAGCTTTTGTTTCGATAAATTAGTAAATGAATTAGATAAATTTGACTACCAAGCATTCAAAAATAACAAAACAAAATTCTATGTAGTAGTTACAAACTTATTAACAGGTACTCCAGAATATCAAGAATTAACTGATTTAAATGACCAAAATCAAATGGAATACTTAAGAGCATCAGGCTCAATGCAATATGTTTCAAAACCCGTAAAAATTAATAATAACTACTATTTAGATGGAGCAACCGGAGATAGCATTCCCATTAAATACATGGAAAAATTGGGGTTTAATAAAATAATTGTAGTTGGAACTAGACCAGAAGGATATAAAAAACAATATAAACCACAACCATCAAAAATATTTTATAAAAAATATCCTAAATTTATTAAAGCACTTTCTAATAGACCATCAATGTACAATGAAACAATCAAATATATCGAAAAGAAAGCTAATAACCATGAGATTATATTTATAAGACCATCACAAGATCTAAAAGTAAAACATATTGAAAAAAATAAGAAGAAATTAAGTTCATTATATACCCTAGGTCAAAATGATACTAAAGAAATAATTTCAACAATTAATAAATACCTTACAAAATAAAGAAAATACTCAATAATAATTGATTATTGCTAAAAAAAAAGATAAAATATTCATAAGGAGGTAAATATAATGAAAGAAAAAATTAAGAGTTGGATTATACCTGTTCTAATTGTTATTATTCTATTAATTCCAATTATAGTTAACTTTGTTAATGGACATAAAGTAACAACTTATAATTATGAAGAATTTAAAAAAGCTGTTACTGAAGCTCAAAATCTAACATTAATTTACTTTGGTCATACTGATAATGATTCATATGATAAAGTAAAAGATACTTTAATTGATTTAAAGAAAGAAACTGATATTGAAGTAGCATCTGTTAATGTAGATAAGTTATCTGGAGAAGAGATTGATGCATTAGTAGAAACTAACAAATTATTTGAAGAAGGTGAAGTTTACGTATTTGCTGTTAACAATGAAATTCGTTATGTAACTAAAGATGCAGTAAATGAATCAAATATTAATAAATATGTTGATAAATATGTAAATAATAAAATAGATGATTCTGAAGTAGCTTATAAAACAGTGTCAACTTATAAAGCTTTCATGAAAGTGGTTGATAGTAAAGAACCAGCAATGATCGTTTTAGGACGTAATACATGTAGTTGGTGTAATAAATTTAAACCTATCTATAATGAAGTAGCTGCAGAAAATAAAGCAAACATTTATTATATTGATTCAGATTCATTTGATTCAACTGAATATAGTAAAATTCTAAAATCAGATTTAAAAATTCCAGCATCTTGTTCAAGTACTGGTAGTGAACAATCACTTTCTGATGGATTTGGTACTCCATTAACACTTTTAACTAAAAAAGGAAAAGTTACTGGATGTATTTCAGGATTTACAAACAAAACTAATTTAATTAAAAAATTACAATCAGTTGGAAATATTAAATAGAAAGGAATATTTAAATGGCTTCTACATATGAACTAGTAAAAGATTTCAAAAAAAAATATCCTAATACAATCGGTTGGAGATTAAAAAAACATTGTGCAATCATTGATCAAAATTTAAATCCCAACGAAAAAGTATTATTTGCATTCGCAGCTCAAAACAATTCGAGTCATGATGCTATTTTTGATACAGCTGTATTGGCATTAACAACGGATCGCCTTATGATAGCTCAAGATAGAATACTAGTTGGTTACAAGTTAAATACAATAACTCCAGATTTATATAATGATATGCAAGTATCAGCTGGAATTATCTGGGGGACAGTAACTATAGATACTATGAAAGAGACTATTATTTTTTCAAACATCTCAAAAAAAGCATTGAGCGAAATCCAAATTAATATATCCTCATTTATGATAGAAGCTAAAAAGAAATTCTATTCAAAAACTGAAGAACAATAAAAAAGAATTCTTAGCGAATTCTTTTTTTTAAAGGTAGTGATAAAATGAAAAAATTATATATAATGATATTTATTATATTATCTCTTGTAATTACTTTCGTAATTTTCACATCTACTCCAAAAGATTATCAAGTTAATTACACTATAAATAAAGTTGATATAACTGAAAAATATCAAAAAGCAACCAATGATTATCATTTTATATTAAAATATAAAAATATTGAATATCCATATATAATTAAAACTGAATATTCTAAAAAAAGAAAATTAATAACCGATGTAAAAATAATAGAAGACAAAAAAGATACATGTCTTATGATTTTATCCAAAAATAATAAACAAACTTTATGCAGTGATAAAAAAGGTTTAAAAGATTATCATTTAATTAATGATGATTTATATGTTAAAAACTTTAAATCTAAAAAAGAAGAAAAAGTAATTAAAACTTATGAAAAAATTAATATTTATAATAATACTTATAATTATCTAATTTGGAATTATAAAGGTTATATAAATTTAAATAAAAACAATAATGAAAATATAAAGATATTTAATAATGAAAATTATTCAACTTTAAATACATATCAAATTGATAAATATTTAATAATACCAGATTATGATTCAAAATATTACTTTACTAAAATGTATATCTTTGATACAGAAAAACAATTATTAAATGATATTAGTTTTGATTATGAAATTTCTTACGATTTATTATATTTAGGTGAAGTTAAAAACAAACTATATTTTATTGATAAAAAAAATAAAAATGAATATTACTTAAATTTTAAAAAATTAGAAATTAAAAAAGTAAAAATAAAAAATGACAAAATTGATATTTATGAAAACGGAGAATGGAATAATCAAAGTATAAAAGATGTTATTAATAAAAATATTTCATTCACTTTTGCCCAATCATATAACTATAAAATAATTGATGATAACCTATATCAAATAATTGATAATCATAACATAAAAATAAGTAATCAAAAAATAACTTCAATAATATCATCGAATGAAAACCAAGTATTTTATCTTGTTGGGACCAAATTATATTGTTATAACGCCAATGGCGAAAATCTTCTTTTAGAATATAAAGAATGGAAATTTAATTATTTAAATCAAATATTTATTTTTAATTAACCAAAAAGCCTAATATGAATATCTTATATTAGGAGTGATAAAATGTTTAACATGTATAATATTAATAAAGAAACAGAAGAAAGAGAAAATGAATATTTCAACTATTATACTATAAAAAAAGGAGATACCATTTATCAAATTGCAAGAGATTATAAAGTAAATCCTACTTTACTAGCCTTATTAAATGGGTTAAATTCAACAGATTATATTTATCCTGATCAAAGTATAATGATACCTAAAAAGGATTTTGCTTATTATATAACAAAAGAAGGAGACACATTAAAAACCGTAGCAGACACATTTAATACCAATGTTTCCAATCTTTTAAAGTATAATGATACAATTTATCTTCAAGAAGGACAATTAATTGTTAATAAAATAAACTAAAAAGTTTATTTTATTTTTTTTATGATATAATGATAATAAGAATAGGGTGTTAGTATGATATTAAAAAAACCATATGCATTTTTAATAAAACATTTTAAAATAATTCATCTAATTTTATTGGTAATCACAAGTTACATAGCATATAGATTTAATAAAATCCTAGATTTTTTTAGTTCATATAACAAATCAAGTATTCTAGTGCCAGAAAATGCTGCTCATAATTACATATCATTTATTTTATTTATAGCTATAATAATCGTAATTATATTTGGTATAATTATGTACCGTTTAATGAAGAAAAAGCATAAACCAAGTTCATTTTACTTAGCAACAATTATCTACTATATTTTATTATTTATAGGAGTTGTATTTGCTTATAATTTAATAAATGATTTATCTTTTTCAACTTTAACTCAACAAGAATCAAGAGCATTAAGAGATATCTATACGATCCTAACCGTACCTAGTGTTTATTTCATTGTAATAAGTTTAATAAGAGGTATTGGGTTCGATATTAAAAAATTTAATTTTAGCAAAGATCTAGAAGAATTAGAAATTAAAAATGAAGATAATGAAGAATTTGAATTTATTGTCGGTACTGACACATATAAATATAAAAGAAGAACTAGAAGAATATTAAGAGAATTAAAATACTACATACTTGAAAATAAATTCTTTGTTACAATAATATTAGGATCATTAGTTGTAGTATTATTAATTATACTATTCATAAATTTTAACTTTACAAATAAAACATATAAAGTTGGAAGTACAATTAAAACTGATACATTCATATATAAGATTAACAAAGCATATTTAACTAACATGGATAAATCATTAAAAGTAATTCATGAAAACAAAGTTTATCTAATTTTAGACATGACTATATCATCAACAACATCAAAAAAAGAAATATTATATCCCGAAAATTTTTATCTAAAATTAAAAGATGGTAATACTGTAAAATATAAAACATCACTATCATACTCATTCTCAGATTTAGGAGTAACTTATAAAGGAGATCAAATTGATAATAAAGATAATCATTATTTATTAGTTTTTGAAATTCCTAAAGATCAAACATCCCATAGATATAACTTAAAAGTATACGACACCTCAAAAATTAAGAATAATACAATTGAAAAAGTATTTAAAAAAGTTAAAATAAATCCAACAAAATTACAAGAAAAACCATCAATTACAACCGCATCATTAAATCAAGATTTATCTCTAGGCAGTAATTTATATGGTAATACCAAAATTAAAATTAACTCAATAAAAAAGGCTAATTCTTATGAATACTCATACGATTCATGTGATTCAAATAATCAAAATTGTACAACAAAATATGATTTTCTAACACCTTCTAATCCATCAAGTCAAGCATTTTTAATTGTAAATTTTGATTTAACAGTAGATAATAAAACAAATTTATATTACTCATTATCATCAGATGAATTAAGTAAAGGATTTTTTGATCGCTTTGCATATATTAACTATAAAACAGCAGCAAATAATATAAGCTCTTCAGTAACCGCAATTAACATACCTAATCAAACAAATACAATTTTACTAGAAGTTACTAATGTTATTAATAATACATCAACATACAATTTAGAAATAAAAACAAGAGAAACCAATTACTTAATTAGTCAAAATAACTCATAAGAGTTATTTTTTCTTTACCTTAAAGCATATTATATAATAAGTTAAATAGAATAATTGACAACAAATAAATAATAATGTAAAATAATACTTGCAAGTGTTGTTATGGGGCTTTAGCCAAGCGGTAAGGCAAGGGACTGCAACTCCCTGAGCACCGGTTCAAATCCGGTAGGCCCCTCCATAAATAAATTAGTATCATTTTATGGTACTTTTTTTATGACTAAAACTACAACAATACAATTTTTGTTTATTTAAGAATTTTAAAAATTGACAATATAATTAAGCATAGATATAATTAAATGGGTGAAACAAATGAAAAGCTGTACAATAATATATAACCCTAATAGTGGACATGTATTTAAAACTAAATATTTAAAAGAATATAAAAAGATATTAACTAAAAATGGATATAATCCAAAATTTATTGGAACACAATATAGTGGACATGCTAAAGAAATAGTTAATCATTTAGAACCAACAGATCTAGTTATCTCAATGGGTGGAGATGGAACTTTTAATGAAGTTATGTCAGGTAATCTTGAAAGAAAGAAACCATTAATTTTAGCTCATATACCAGTTGGCACAACTAATGACGTTGGTGTAATGTTTGGTTATGGAAAAGACATCAAAAAGAATTTAAAGTTACTTTTAGATGGTACAATAAAAGGAATGGACATATGTGTAATAAATGGAAGACCCTTTGTTTATGTAGCAGGCTTTGGTAAATTTATGCAAATTCCATATAATACACCGCGAAAATTAAAGAAAAAGTATGGTTATATGGCTTATCTACTTGAAGGAGTAAAAGACTTCTTTAATCCTACTAAAATGTATGATATTACCTATAAAGTAAATGGTATCGAAAAAAGAGGACTATATTCATTTATGTTAATTTCAAATGCAAATCGCATTGCCGGAATTAATAATTTTTATAAAGATGTTAAACTAGATGATGATCAATTCGAAGTATTATTTTGTAATTTTAAAAGACGTGTTGATATCATAAAAACATTTACAATTTTAATGACCACAGATATAGAAAGAGTATCTGGGGTTGAATTTTATAAAACAAATCATTTAGAAATTAAATTTGCTGACTATCCCAAAAAAGCATGGTGCATTGATGGTGAAAAATTAGATAGAGCAGTCTTAAACTATGAAATTAGTAATGTTAGAAATGTCAAAATAATGATGCCTAAAAAGAATATTGATAAAATTTTTGTAAATAAAAAAGTTTAAAATTTGTTTTTTAAACTTTTTTTATTGGTATAAATCCAAAAACCTAATAATGATAACGACAATAAAGAGATGCATCCACCAACTAAAGCATAAGGAATTTTATATTTTATCACAATATTATGTTCTCCTGCTTCAACATCAAATCCTAGTAGAGTATTATTTATTTCATAAGTATTAACCTTAATTCCGTCAATATATACATTCCATCCCTTATCATAAGGTATTGAAGTGAAAACACTCATATCTTTATTAAAACTACCAAAAGCAGTAATCTTATCTTCCTTAAATTCTTCAATACTAACTTTATTATTAAGATAATAAGTATAAGCCTCGTTAAATTTATTCTCATCTAAACCATAGATCCAAACATCTTCATCATCATAATAATTAGTATATCCAACATAAAATTCTAAATTGTTATTTTCTCCCAAGGCATCTATAATATAGTTTTCACTATAAGATGAATTACTATAAATAGTTAAATCACTATTATAAACATAATCATGCTCATTTTCGTTATAATACATTGAACCATTAATAACCATAAAATCACATAAATAATTATTAAAGTATAAATAGAAATTATTAGAATCACCTTTTACACTATACTTAAATATTTTATGATTATCATCTTCATAATACAATTCTTTTTTATAAATACTTAATTCTTTTAAAACATTATCAATACCAGAACTCTTTAATACAAAATCATTTTGATTATTAAAAGGATTATCATAATTTGTGTTCCAATTTTTAATATTATTATCAACACCAAACATAAATCCTAAATTATATTTACTCTTATAAATAGCTAAATCATTACTGTCAAAATATAAAGAATAATGGATAAAATCATTGATATCTCCAATTATATATTTAACATTAAATAACATATCATAAATTGGTGTATTACTTTTATAATAATAACTATTAATCTCATTTCCTGGCATCCCTAAAGCATGATTTATAACTGCCATATTTTCATAAGCCATTGAACTAAAAGTCATTTGACCATAATAATTATACCAAGAAGGATCATTATAAGTTAATAAATCTATTCTTTCCATTCTATGCATTTCTTTATCATTTTTATTAACAAAATCTATTCCTTTTCTCATTGAATCATAATCACTGTAAAATGTACTAGCTACATGTGCCATGTCCCAATTATTATTTAAAACTACACAACATTCAAGCATTACCGTAACAATACATATATAAGGAACAATTTTTTTATAAGAACCAAAATACTTATAAATAACAAATAATAAAAAGAAAATAGTACTTAATCCATAATTTAAATAAATCATATCTCTTGAAATATTTTCAAATGGTAAAAACCAAACTAATGAAATAAATATTAATGCTAAGCCATAACACACAAATCCATAAATAGATTTAAGTCCTTTAATTTTAAATAGTGAATAAGCACTAATAATAATAAGTACAAAACTATATAAGAATGAATATCTATAAGGCAAATCATTTGGTACATGAAAAGCATGCCATATATAATCTAAAGGAGCTAATACAAAACTTAAAATCATAATTAATAATAATAAAGTATAAGCAAATTTAACCTTTAATTTAATGTCGGAATTAAAATAAAAAGCAAATAGTAACATAACAGATAATATTCCACAAGACACATTAGGTGCAGTAGTAACTCCAGATTTTAAAACAGTACTACCAACACCACTTAAATGATTATAAATAAATTCAATAAAAGTAAAATCATAATATTGAGAAGTAGGCCAAACATCTCCAGTAGCACTAATTCCAGACATAGATTTAAACATAGGAATTAAGAAAATTGCACATATACCACCAGCAATTAATGACGCTACTCCAAAGATTAAACATTTCTTAGCAATTTTTTTAAAGTCAAATTTATTAGTTTTAATAAACAAATATGTCAAAAAATATAAAACACTAAAAATACATATCATATAAGCAATAAAATAATTTGCAAATAACATAATTACTAAACTAACAATATACAAAAAAGGTTTTTCTTTATTAATAATATACTCAATTCCTAACGTAATTAATGGAAGTAATACCATTCCATCTAACCACATTATATTCCAATAATATGCCACAAAATATGCACAAAACCCATATAATAATGAAATAGGAATAAACATTTTATAATCTTTATTAAACTTATTTTTTAAAAATATACTCATAGTTATACAAGAACATATTGATTTTAGTCCAATAATTATAGAATAAGATGTTAATAAATGAATTCTTTTAAACAAAAAAATCAAAATATTAAATGGACTAGATAAATAATTAAAAAAGTTTCTAAAAAATGGAAGCCCCATTCCAGTATTAAAAGAATATATTAAACTACTACCATTCTTAACTCTATCATAAAGTTCTCCAAGCATAGGCCCATACTGATGAAAAAAATCTATTGTTAACATTGATTTATCACCAAAAGGAGCTAATCCTTGTAATATAAATATAGTAATAATAACTATCAAAGATGAAATAATGGTAAGTAATAAATATTCATGCTTTTTAAAAAAGCTTTTTATTAAAGATAGGTCTTTATTTTCTTTTTTCATATGTCCTCCAAAAAAATTATAACAATAAAACTACTAAAATAATATCTTTTTCTTGCAAAAATCCTTTAAATGTTGTATTATTAATCGAGTTCGAAAGAAGTTGGTTATATGGATAAAATTATTAATATTGCAGTAGTTGCTCACGTAGATGCTGGTAAAAGTACTTTAGTTGATGCTTTACTTGAACAAAATGGAGCATTTCGTGCCAATGAAGAAGTAGTAGAATGCGTAATGGATAGCAATGATTTAGAAAGAGAAAGAGGAATCACAATCTATTCTAAAAACTGTGCTATAAGATATAAAGATTATAAAATTAATATTGTAGACACTCCTGGTCATGCAGATTTCTCATCAGAAGTTGAACGTGTTATTAAAACTGTTGATACAGTAATTCTTTTAGTTGATTCAGCTGAAGGTCCAATGCCTCAAACTAGATTTGTTTTAAAGAAAGCCCTAGAACATAATTTAAGACCAATCTTATTTATCAATAAAATAGATAAAAAAGATGCAAGACCTGAAGAAGTAGTTAATATGACATTTGATTTATTCTGTGAATTAAATGCTTCAGATGAACAATTAGATTTCCCAATTATCTATGGTGTAGCAAGAGAGGGAATTGCTAAGTACTCATTAGATGATGACAGTACAACAATAGAACCATTATTAGAAACAATTCTTAAACAATGCAAACCATATGAAGGATCAGTTGATGATAAATTACAACTACAAATTTCAAATCTATCATATGATGATTATATTGGAAGATTAGGTATCGGAAGAATTACTAAAGGAAAAATTAAAAATGGAGAAACAGTTTCATTAGTTAAAAATAATGGTGAAATAACAAACTTTAAAATATCTAAATTATTTGTTAATGAAGGAATTAAAAAAGTAGAAAAACAAGAAGCATATTATGGTGATATTGTTACAATAGCAGGTTGTTCACATATATCTATTGGAGATACAGTTAATGAATTAAATTGTATTGATCCATTACCTCCAATTGAAATTGAAAAACCAACACTATCAATGAATTTCTTAGTTAACAATGGTCCATTTGCCGGACAAAGTGGTAAATTCTTAACAACAAGACATATAAGAGAACGTTTACAAAGAGAATTAGAAACAAACGTTGGTCTAGAAGTTGAAGAATTACCATCATCAGATGGCTTTAAAGTAAGTGGTAGAGGTGAACTTCACTTATCAATTTTACTTGAAAACATGAGAAGACAAGGATATGAACTATGTGTAAGTAAACCTCAAGTTTTATTTAAAGAAATTGATGGACAAAAATGTGAACCATACGAAACAGTAATTGTTAATACTCCAAGTGATTATGCAAGTACTGTAATTAATGCATTGCAAGAAAGAAAAGCTATGCTACAAAAGATGGAAACAGAAGAAAACTATACTCACTTAGAATTTGAAGCGCCTACAAGAGGTTTAATCGGTTATAGAAGCGCATTTATAACAGATACTAAAGGTGAAGGAATTATGATTAGAAGCTTCGCTGGATATAAACCATATGCAGGTGTAGTTCAAAGTCGTAAAAATGGTGTACTTGTAAGTATGGAAACTGGTAAGAGTTTAGGGTATTCATTATTTAACTTACAAGAAAGAGGAACTTTAATTATTGGCCCAGCAGTTGATGTATATGTTGGAATGATTGTTGGTATTAATAATAGAGATAATGATTTAAATGTAAACCCATGTAAAAATAAAGAAATGTCTAATACAAGAAGTAAGAGTAGTGATGAAGCTATTGCTTTAGTACCTCCTAGAACATTCTCATTAGAAGAAGCTCTTGAATTTATTGAAGATGATGAATATGTTGAAATCACTCCTGATGTAATCAGATTACGTAAAAAGACATTAGATCCTAAAGATCGTTTTAGAGAAAACAGATAATATCTGTTTTTTTCTTGTTTGACTAACATATATTTAAATGATATAATTAAAAGAAGAAAGAAGGTACAAAATGGAATTAAAAGGTAGTAAAACAGAAGCTAACCTACTAGCAGCTTTCGCTGGTGAAAGTCAAGCTAGAAATAAATATACTTATTATGCATCACAAGCAAGAAAAGATGGCTATGAACAAATAGCTGCAATATTTGAAGAGACTGCAAACAATGAAAAAGAACATGCTAAATTATGGTTTAAAGAATTAAACGGAGGTAAAGTTCCTAATACATTAGAAAATTTAAAAGATGCAGCTCATGGTGAAAATTATGAATGGACAGAAATGTATAAAGAATTTGCTGAAACTGCTAGAGAAGAAGGATTTGATCAAATCGCTGGATTATTTTCTCAAGTAGCAGCTATTGAAAAAAATCATGAAGAAAGATATTTAAAATTAGTTGATAATATTGAAAATAACCTTGTATTTAATAAAGGTACAGAAACAGTATGGATTTGTAGAAATTGTGGACATGTATATTATGGAGAAACTGCTCCAATAATTTGCCCTGTATGCAAACATCCACAATCTTATCAAGAAATGAAAGCAGAAAATTATTAACAAAAAAACTTCAGTCAAAACTGAAGTTTTTTTATATCTCTTCATCTTTAAAAGAATGAGAAGGAATAAATTCCTTAGATAACAATCCTTTAGATTGAATTCTTTTAAAAGCATTGTCATTAATGACTAAATCAAACTCACCGATAAACTCATATAATGTTGGTTTAAAATCAAGTTTTTCTTCATTAAATTTCCAATATTTAGAAGCTTGATTAAAATTACTAGCAACACCATTTAAATCTAAAAAATCAAAATCATTTCTATATCTATCAATTAAAGCTTTAAATAAATAATAATTAACATTTAAATTAGCTTCATTTTTATCAACACCATTAGCTATAATACTAATTCTATTTTTATATTTAATAATAACAGCTCCACCAACATATTTATATTTATTCTTTTTTAAATTGTCAGTTGCAGCAACTAATTCATTTTTATAAGCAATTAAATTCTTATCAGATTGCATTTTACTATTTAAATTTTCTTCACTATTATCAGTTTGAATTAATTCATTCCAATAATTATTCATATCAAGCTCTTTTTCATATCTATCTCTAGCATTAATTAAACAATCTTCATAATCAGCCTTAACAAGTAACAACTCAGCATCCCCATTTTGGTATATATTCAATAAATTTCTAAAAAAGCTAGCGTTCTCTTTAATATCATCCTTAACAAATTCATAGAAAATATTGACATCTTTATTAGTAGCTTCTTCAATAGATAATCCATTTTTACTTGCAGCATTTATTTTTTCCAAGCAACTATCAGACAAATTATTAACATCAAAAGTTTTAAGATTAATATAAGGACTAATTCTAGGATAAATAAAATCTAAAGGAACAATTTCTCTTCTTCTTTTAAAACCAATTTCTTTTAATACGTCTATAATTTTAACATTTTGATTATACATTGGACTATAATTTCTATCAGCACTAATCTCTCCAATAATAATTTCTGGATTAATTTTAATAAAAGCCATTCCCTTTTTCTTGTAATATACAAATAAATCCTTAACAAAAAGTTTAAGTAATTCAG
Organism: bacterium; assembly: GCA_022779465.1. Classification (GTDB taxonomy): domain Bacteria; phylum Bacillota_I; class Bacilli_A; order RF39; family UBA660; genus CAG-533. The sequence goes on along the minus strand of JALFTB010000001.1, from coordinate 11,876 downwards.
TATTATAATAGTCTATTAAAAAACCTTTAGGTGCATATGCAAATTTAGCTCCACCATCTATCTTTTTATTAGCTATTAGTGAAGCAGCTACTAAATTATTACTATCATCTTGATAACCTATATATTCATAAGAATATCCCTTTTCACCCATTAATCTTGCAAACTTTGAATTTTGGCAATAATTTCTTAGTGGATGAGTTGATGCAAAATTATCAAATTCAAGCATACTTAGTTCAATTATTCTCATAAAAACACCTCTATCAAAATTATATCATACAATGTAAAGTTCCGTTAATAAACTTGCTAATGATTTACAATTAATTTATAATTTTATTAGAAAGTAGGAGACATGACAATGAAAATAAAAGATATTATTTCAAGAGAAATATTAGACTCAAGAGGAAATCCAACTGTAGAAACTGACCTATATCTTGAAAATGGTCAAATGGTAAGAGCAAGTGTTCCTTCTGGTGCTTCAACCGGAACCAATGAGGCTCTAGAACTTCGTGATAAAGAACCTAATAGATTTCTAGGCAAAGGTGTAACCAAAGCAGTAAATAACGTAAATACAATAATAAAAGATGCTTTAATAGGTCATGATATTAACCAAAAAGAAATAGATGAACTATTAATAAAATTAGATGGTACCAAAAATAAGAGTAATCTAGGAGCCAATGCTATTCTTAGTGTATCATTATGTATAATGAAAGCTGAAGCACTGCTTCAAAACAAAGAATTATACGAACTATTTAATGGACCATATACGCTTCCTTATCCAATGATGAATATAATTAATGGCGGAGTTCATGCATCTTCTGGATTAGAAATTCAAGAATTTATGATTGTTCCAAAACAATCAACTATTAAAGAAAGAATAAGATGTGGTTCCGAAGTATTTCACAACTTGCAAAAATTGTTGAAAGAAGCCGGCTTTTCCACTGCTGTAGGAGATGAAGGCGGTTTTGCTCCTAATTTAAATACAATAGATGAAGCCTTTAATTTTATTGTTAAAGCCATTGAACAAGCTGGATACATTCCCGGAAAAGATGTGTGCATCGCTATCGATTGTGCAGCTACCGAGTTCTATGATGGTGAAATGTATACAATAAATAAACAAAAAATTACAAAACAACAATTAATTAATTATTATAAAGAACTAATAAAAAAATACCCAATAATGAGTATTGAAGATGCCTTTGCTGAAAATGATATTGAATCAATCAAAGAATTAACTAAAGAAGTTGGTAAAGATATTTTATTAGTAGGTGATGATTATTTTGTTACCAACATAGAATATTTACAAAAAGGAATAGATGAACATTATAACAATGCAATTCTACTTAAAGCTAATCAAATTGGAACAATTACCGAAATGTTAGAAACAATTAAATTAGCTAAAGACAATAACTTTAAAACTATCATTTCTCACCGTAGTGGAGAAACAGAAGACACATTTATTGCCGATCTAGCAGTAGGATTAAATCTTGGATATATTAAAACTGGATCTATGTCTAGAGGAGAACGTATTGCTAAATATAATCAATTATTAAGAATAGAAGAAAAACTAAACAATAGCTAAATTTTCTGAGCAATATAAGAAGTTGTCTAGAATATAAACAGATATTATCTTGCAAAAATTAAAACTTTATGTTAAATTATAACATGTCAGGTGATTATATATGGAAACAGCATTATTAATTATATCAGTATTATTAATTGCATTAGTATTATTACAAAGTAATAAGGCAAGCGATGCCAGTCAAATTATCTCTGGTGGAAATACTGAATTATTTTCTAATCAAAAAGAAAGAGGTTCTGAATTATTACTAAGTAGAATTACTTTAGTATTAGGTTTAGCCTTCTTTGTAATTTCTTTCATAATTTATATGAGTTAATCAAATGCCTACAAAAGGCATTTTTTTAATTATTAAAATAAATATATGATATAATCAAAATGGTGAATAGTATGAAAAATAATATATTAGAAGTATTAAAAGACAAACATGAGGCTCAAACTTTAATTCAAATTAATGATTTGTTAGGACTATCAAGTGCCGAAGAATTAAAACAATTAGAATTAACACTAGAAGAATTAGTAAATGAATATAAAGTATTTAAAACTAAAAAAGACAAATATATCTTATATGATAATGCCCCAGGAATTAAAGTCGGAAAATTAAGCGTTAATAAAGCCGGAAATGGTTTTCTTTTACAAGAAGGAGAAGATATTTACATCGATTATTGTAATCTAAATAGTGCAATAGATGGAGACGAAGTTCTTGTTGAATTAATAAAATATAAAGGCAAAGAAGAAGGTCGCGTAGTCAAAATTTTAAATCGAAACACTAAAAATATTATTGGTGAAATCTTGTTTAAAGATAAAAAGCCAACCTTAATCTTAGATGATAAAAAGAAAAAAATTACCGTAGAACTAGATCCAAATACAACTAATAATTGTGTAGATGGTACTAAAGTAGTCGTAAATTTAGTAAAAGAAAAATCTAGAAACAATTATATTGGTAAAGTTATAAGTATCATCGGCCATAAAGACGATCCAGGTGTCGATATTAAAACCATTGCCTATAAACATGAAATATATGAAGAATTTAGTAAAGAAGCAATAGAACAAGCAGAACACTTTCCAACTGAAGTTCAAGAATCAGAACTAAGAGGAAGAAAAGATTTAACAAACGAAATGATTTTTACAATTGATGGCGATGATACAAAAGATATAGACGATGCCATAAGTTATAAAAAACTAAAAGATGGTACTTTTGAATTAGGCGTTCACATTGCTGATGTATCACATTATGTAACCAAAGATAGTCCTTTAGATCAAGATGCCTTTAGAAGAGGAACAAGTTCATATCTAGCATATTCAGTAATTCCAATGTTACCTCATTTATTATCAAATGGAATTTGTTCATTAAATCCTAACGTTATCAGATTAACTTTATCTTGTGTTATGAACATCGATCACAAAGGCAATATTATAAAGTATGATATTTTCCCAAGTTATATCAAATCAAGAAAACAAATGACATATAAAAAAGTTAATGACATTATCATGAGAGATATCATTGCTGAAGATTATGAACCATATGCAGATACTTTAAAAGAAATGAATAATTTAGCTCACATATTAAGAAGAGCAAAAGAAAATAGAGGATATATTGATTTTAATATCGATGAACCAAAAATAATTTGTGATAAAGATGGTGTATGTACAGACATTATTAAAGTTGAAAGAGAAGATGGTGAAAAACTAATTGAGGACTTTATGATAGCAGCCAATGAAACAGTTGCAAGTCATGCTTATAACATGGGGGTCCCATTTATTTATCGTGTTCACGGGGAACCTAAAAAAGAAAAAGTTGATGACTATCTTCATTTAGTAAGTTTAATGGGATATAAAATAGTTGGTAAATTTAAAGATATCAAACCAACCAGCTTCCAAAAAATTCTTGCTCAATTACAAGATAAACCAGAAACTCCTATTTTATCAGAATTGTTATTAAGATCAATGCAAAAAGCAGTTTATTCAAAAGATAATATTGGACACTTTGGCTTAGGAAGTAAATGCTATACTCATTTTACCAGCCCAATTAGACGTTACCCAGATTTAACAGTTCATAGATTATTAAGAACTTACTTTTTTGAAAATAATATGGATAACCAAACCATTAATTATTGGGATAGTAATTTAGATTACATTGCTTTAAATTCTAGTGAAAGAGAACAAGCAGCTATCGACGCTGAACGTGAAGTAGATGATATGAAAATGGCAGAATTTATGGAAAACCATATCGGAGAAGTATTTGAAGGAACTATTAGTACAGTTACCAACTTTGGTATGTTTGTCTGCTTATCAAATTTAATTGAAGGATTAATTCATATAAATACATTAGAGGGTGACTACTATAGTTATGTACCAGAATTATTTTCTATAGTTGGTCAAAATACCAAAGTAAGATATCGTTTAGGCGATAAAGTTAAAGTTAAATGCATAGGAGCAAGTAAAGCCGCAGCAACAATTGATTTTGTATTATTAGAGGGTGATAAACGTGGAAATAAAAAACCGCAAAGCAAGTTATGATTATTTTATTGATAAAGAAATAGAAGCTGGAATTGTATTAACAGGAACCGAAATCAAATCCCTACGTAAAGGTAGTGCTAATATTAAAGATTCATACGCCAAAATTAAAAATGATGAAGCTTATCTTTTAAACATGTTTATTGCAAAATATGACGAAGGTAATAGATTTAATCACGAAGAAAGGAGAACTAGAAAATTACTTCTTCATAAAAATGAAATTAAAAGATTAAAAGAAGATAGTGATAAAGAAGGATATACATTAATCCCTTTAGAAGTATATTTAAAAAATAATAAAGCTAAAGTAAAAATTGGAGTTTGTAAAGGCAAACATAATTATGATAAAAGAGCTTCATTAAAAGAAAAAGAACTAAAGAAAGCAATTAAAGATGCGTATTAGAAAACTAATATTACTAATATTAATTTCAATCCCAATAAATATTTATGCCCAAACAACTGCTCCAATAGATATAACAACCATGAGTATGGAAGAAATATCTACGGCACTAGATAATAATATAATTACAAGTAAACAACTAGTTAATATCTATTTAGAAAGAATAGAAGCTTACAAGGACTATAATGCCATAATATCCATTAATGAAAATGCTTTAACCCAAGCCGAGGAGTTAGATAAAGAAAGAACAAATGGTAAAGTAAGATCATCTATTCACGGTATTCCTATTATTGTTAAAGATAATATTGACGTACTAGGTATGCCAACTACATCTGGTACTAAATCTTTAAAGGATAATTATCCTAAGCAAAACGCTGATGTGATTCAAAAATTAATTGATGCCGGTGCTATTATAATTGCCAAAGCAAATATGTCAGAATTAGCATTCTATGCTAGTTCATCTAAAAGTTCATATGGTACTGTAAAAAATGCTTATAATTTAGATTATAGCCCTTATGGATCGTCAGGAGGATCAGCAGTAGCAGTAGCTGCCTCATTAGCATCAGCAGCACTAGGAACTGATACCAATTCATCAGTCAGACTACCAGCCGCTGCCAACAATCTTGTTGGTTACAGACCTACATATGGTTTATTTAGTAATCAAGGCGTTTTACCATATGATCCCAATAGAGATACTGTAGGTACGTTAACAAAAACTTTAAATGATTCTATTATATTAACTAATATAATGTCCTCAAATAACACCAAAATAAAAACAAATTTATCAAATTTAAAAGAAATTACAATTGGTGTTCCAACTTTATTTTTAGATGGATCGGAATCATCTGATTTAACAGAAAATAAAAAAGGATATTCAGAAATTACCAAAATGGCTAAAAAAGTTATAAGTTTGTTAGAAAAAAATGGAGCAAAAATAGTTTATTTAGATGAATATTTTACAAATACTCAAAACTACTATGTAAACAATTCTTATAGTGGATATTTGTTTTGTAATGCCGTAAATAATTATTTAAAAGGAACAACTGGAAGTATAAGAACATTCGAAGATTTAGCTAAGTCAAACGGCAAAATAACAAACATTGATACGTATTTAAAATATTGTGGAACCTCAAATGAATTAAAAGATAATAAAAAAACAATAATAACAAACTATGATGTATATTTAAATAATATCTATAAAAGCAACGATTTAGATGCAATAATTTATCCAACTACCAAAAATCAATTGTTAAAAGTTGATAAAAGTGGTATTGTTAATATAGCGGCTCATGCATCACCTGCTGTAGGCTATCCATCTATAACCATGCCATTAGGTTTTGATCAAGACAACTTACCATATGGAATTGAATTTATGAGTCTAAAAGGAGACGACAATCTGCTTTTAAATATAGCTGGAGTTTATGAAAAAATAAATAACCAAAGTAAACATGCTCCAACTATTGCCCCATCATTATATAGTGTTGATAACCAAACTCAAAAATTGGTAAAAAAATACTTAAAATTAAATAATGAAGAAGATAATAATTTTATAAAAACAAAATGGTTAAACAAAGTGAAAAAATACTTTAAACAATATGATAATGTAAAAGACCATTCATCTTCATCAAAAAAATTAAATACCAATTATATAATAACCATCATATTATCAACAATGTATAATATATTTAAAATTATATTAATTATAATTTTAATAATCTATATACTATTAATATTAACAAAAACAGCAATAAAAAAACTAAAACCCAAAAAGAAGAGGAGACACCATAAATAGAAACATCATAAGTTTTTAAAAGCTGTTATGGAAAAATAAAGATGATAAAGTTTATAATAATAGACAACGATTTAAAATATCATAATATATATGAATCTATTATTAATAAATTAATGTTTAATAATGACATAAACTATGAAATAGAAAGATACAATAAATATACCCCAGAATTAGGTAAAACTATAAATGATAGATCAATTTTTAAAATATATTTATCAGAAACAGTTTTACCCGGTTCAAAAAATGGATTAGACATTGCCAGAGAAATTAGAACTAAAGATTGGGATAGTGAAATATTATTTATAACCAATCATGATAAATTATTTGAAACAGTATTTAGAAAAGGACTAAAAGTCTTTAGTTTTATTGAAAAATACTATTATTTAGAAGAAAGACTTGAAATAGATTTATCTAAAATATTAAGCAGAAACTTTGATAAAAAGAAATTCTTTTTAAGTAATTGTTCTCAAGATTTACAAATATATCTAAAAGATATCTTATACTTATATTGTGATACGCCTACAAGAAAAGTAATGGTAGTAACAAATCAAAATATTTTTCACTTAAATACTACCTTAAAAGAAGCATTACAAAAATGTGATAATAGGTTTAAACAAGTTCATCGTGCATGTATAGTTAATACAGACGAAGTAAATCTATATAATTGGAATAAAGGATATTTCAAATTAAAGAATGGCAAAGAAGTATTATTATGTTCAAAGAATTATCGAAAAAATGTCGAAAATGTATAAAAAGCATTATTTTGTGTTTAAAAAGCCAAAAACATAAAAAAATAAAATTATTAATCTACTTTAAACATCGAAAAAGACCTTTAAAACAAGTTAAGCTATTTCACCTAAATTATTTGTTAGAATATAATTGACGCAGGGCTAAGATATCGAGCTGCAAATAAATTAGGAAGGAGAGTTTAGCTTGAGAGGTAAAGTAAAATGGTTTAATAATGAAAAAGGATATGGATTCATTGAATGTTCAGATTTAGAAGATATTTTTGTTCATTATTCCTCAATACACAGAGATGGATACAAGACTCTAAAAGATGGAGAACTTGTTGACTTTAAATTAATAGAGACTGCTAAAGGACTACAAGCAGTTGACGTTACCGAAGTACAATTAACTACAATTTTGTAGTTTTTTCTTTTTATAAATACATTTACTATACAAAAAAGCTAATTATGTTCTAAAATTTAAAATCAAATATGTTATAATATAATTGGGAGATGATATAATGAACATTTTAATACGTGGAGACAAACTTAAGGTTACAGATGCCATAAGAGCACACATAGAGGAGAAATTAGGACGACTAAATAAATACTTTGATTCATCAGACGAAATACATGCAAACGTCTTAATAAAAGTAAGAGATAAAGATCAAATTATCGAAGTTACTATTCCTACTAAAAAATTTACCTTAAGAGCAGAAGAAAAACATAGTGATTTATATGCTGCTACAGATCTAGTTGTAGACAAACTAGAAAGACAAATTAGAAAGAATAAAACAAGATTAAATAATCGTTTCAAAAAAGAAGAAGTACCTGAATTGGTATTTGAAATAATTGAAACAGAAGAAGAAAATGAAGATAAAATTGTTAAAAGAAAAACATTAGATATTAAACCAATGGATGAAGAGGAAGCTATTCTTCAAATGGAATTACTTGATCATGATTTCTTTGTATTTAAAAATATAGATAAAGAATGCATTTCAGTTTTATACAAGAGAAAAGATGGTAATTACGGTATAATAGATACTAAATAAAAAAATAGGATGTAAAAGTCCTTTTTTTCTGATATAATATTAACTTGAAGAGGTGATTTTAATGAGTTTACTAAAAAAACTTGTTGATACTGAATATAAAGAATTAAGAAGATTTAATAAAATTGCAGATCAAATTGAAGCGTTAGATGAAACATATTCAAAAATGAGTGATGAAAGTCTAGCCGCAAAAACAAATGAATTTAAAGAAAGATTAGCTAATGGTGAAACATTAGAAGATATAAAAGTAGAAGCTTTCGCTACCGTAAGAGAAGCTGCTTATAGAACTATTGGCTTAAAACCATATCGAGTTCAACTTATCGGTGGTCTAGCTATTCATTATGGTAATATTGCTGAAATGAAAACAGGAGAAGGAAAAACCCTAGTTACAATTCTACCTGCATATTTAAATGCCCTAGCTGGAAAAGGAGTTCATGTTGTTACCGTAAATGAATACCTATCAGCTCGTAATGCCGAATGGATGGGCCCAGTTTATAAATTCTTAGGCTTAACAGTAGGAGTAAATTTAAGAGAACTAACTCCTCAAGAAAAACAAGAAGTTTATAACTGCGATATTACATATTCAACTAACAATGAAATTGGATTCGATTACTTAAGAGACAATATGGTTCAAAGAAAAGAAGACCGTACTCAAAGAGGATTAAATTATGTTATCCTTGATGAAATTGACTCAATGTTAATCGATGAAGCCAGAACCCCACTTATTATTTCTGGTGGAAAAATGAATTCTGCTAACCTATATATTGAAGCAGATAGTGCTGTTAAAAAACTAAAAGCTGAAGATGACTATACAATAGATGAAAAAACTAAAACAGTAATGCTAACTCCAGAAGGAAGTAGTAAAATTGAAAAATACTTCAAGTTATCAAATCTTTATGATGCAGATAATACCGCTTTAGTACATCATATTAATCAAGCGTTAAAAGCTAACTATGGAATGAAAATTGATGTTGATTATGTTGTTGATGAAGAAGGCGCTGTTGTAATTGTTGACCAATTTACTGGACGTCTAATGCATGGTAGACAATTTAGTGAAGGATTACATCAAGCAATCGAAGCTAAAGAAGGCGTAAAAATTAATGAAGAAACCAAAACTATGGCAACAATAACATTCCAAAACTTATTTAGAATGTATAATAAAATCTCTGGTATGACAGGTACAGCTAAAACTGAAGAAGAAGAATTTAGAGACATCTACAATATGTATGTTATTGAAATTCCTACCAATAAACCATGTATCAGAGAAGATATGGCAGACCTTATGTTTGCAACTGAAAAAGGAAAATATAACGCTATAGTTAATTTTATTAAAGAAAGACATGCAACTGGACAACCAATCTTAGTGGGTACAATCTCAGTTGAATCAAATGAATTCTTAAGTAAATTATTACAAAAAGAACATTTACCTCATGAAGTATTAAATGCTAAAAACCATGCTAGAGAAGCCGAAATCATTGCTAAAGCTGGTGAAAAAGGTGCTATCACAATTGCTACAAATATGGCAGGACGTGGTACCGATATTAAATTAGGTGAAGGTGTTAAAGAATTAGGCGGATTATGCGTTATTGGTACTGAAAGACATGAATCAAGACGTATTGATAATCAGTTAAGAGGTCGTGCTGGACGTCAAGGAGATCCAGGATATTCACAATTCTTCATCTCATTTGAAGATGAATTAATGAGAAGATTCGGAACTGACAAAGTTAAAAATCTAATTCAAAATATGGGCTATGACGATACAATGCCAATCCGTTCTAAAATGTTCTCTAAGAGTATTGAAAGTGCTCAAAAGAAAGTAGAAGGAAATAACTACGATATGCGTAAGAGCCTTCTAGATTATGACAATATTGTTTCAGAACAAAGAAAAATTATTTATAACCGCAGAAATGAAATCTTAGATACAGATAACATAAATGAATTAACATACGAAACATTTAAAGATTATGTTGATGAATTTGTAGATGGACATATTGCTCCAGAAGGATATTTAACAGATAATGATTTAGAAGCAATTGTAAATAACTTCAATAGCTCACTATTAAAATTCAAAAAATTCACTTTAGAAGATATCAAAGGTAAAAAAGAAGATGACATTATAGATTACATAGGAGATTTATTAGTAGAAGATTTCCAAGAAAAATTAAAAGATGTTCCTCCTGAAATAAGCAATAACTTTGAAAAATTCATTTCATTAAAAGTAATTGATGATGCATGGATTGAACACATTAATGCAATGGATCATTTAAGAGAAGGTATTGGTTTAAGAGGATATGGACAAACTAATCCATTACAAGCTTATGCCCTAGAAGGTTATGATATCTTTGATAAAATGCAAGATAACATTGATGCTAATATTACTAATTTCTTAATGAGAGTAGAAATTAAACAAAATATTGCTCCAAGAAAACAAGTACAAGGTAAAACAAATGATGGCAAAGAATCCCTAAAACAAACGCCTAAAACAAATGATAAAAAGAAAATAGGTAGAAACGATCCTTGTCCTTGTGGATCGGGGAAAAAGTATAAAAATTGTTGTGGAAGATAATAAAAGCCTTGTAAAATAAGGCTTTTTTGATGACCAAAATCTCAAAATAATTTTTAGATACCTTTTTGGATACCTTCTGCTAAGTATCTAAAAGGTATCTAGATACCCAAAAATGGTTTTAAAATACAAAATTTTTGTACGACTAAAAATCACAATATTTCTTTTATTTATAAGGCTTTGCAGAGATTTATCCAAGAAAAAAAGATGAAATTGTGTCCATTGCCAAAATGACATTGGTAAACGAGTTTAAAAGTATGATATAATTAATATAGGAGTTGAAAGTATGATTAGTAGACAAGAAAAAGAAAGACAGTTAATTGAAAGCGGTATGTTTGATTCAATTAAAGCTATTTTTATTAAAAATAACATTCAAATATCTGATAAATATTTAATGTTAATTACAGACTATATTGATACGCTTGGACAATTAGATTACGAGAATGGATTATATTTAGATCCCATAAAAGTTGCGCAAGAGCTTCCTAAATTATTAAAAAAAGTAAAAGAAGAACCATTAGGTGTATATGGAGTAACTGATAATTTTACTATTACTATGAATTCAAGAAATGATTATGAAACAAATAAACTATTTTTCTTTCATGAATTAACACATGCTATCCAAACAAGATTTGTTAATAATCATGAGGAATGTTCTTTCTATAATGGTGATACTGGTATGTTCTTAACAGAGGGTGCAACACAATTTACTGCTGAAATACTATATAATGTTTCGAATGGTACTAATTTAAATTATAGAGAGCAACCTAACTCAGTAAGAGGATTAAGTAATCATACACCTTATAGTGCTCTTTCTCAGTATCAATTAAATGGTAATATTATAATGTTAATGTCATATTCATTAGGCATACCTTTGAATCAAATTCTTGCATTAGGATATAGAAGTGATGGAAGGGAACAATTAAAAGGATTGTATGAAGCATTTCCTGGTAACGAAGGAAAATTTGAAGAATTTATGTTTGACTTAGAAAAAATATATTCAATTGATAAATTACAAATGACTGGCTATGCTGAACAAATGAGATCACAAGCACCAAGTAATATTGAACTTATGGGTAGTCGAAGAAGCTTTCAAGGAAATACACAAATAGAAAATGAGCTAGTTAATAAAGCGGAAAGAGAACTTGTTGCTAATTTTATTGCAAACAATGATGAAGAATACATTATTGCAAATTATCAAAAAGTAGGCATGTATTTAACAACACCAGAATTAAAAAGAAATTTCAATAATGCTGT
>JALFTB010000028.1:0-7833 GCA_022779465.1 bacterium | reverse complement strand
CAATTGAATATGGATTTCTTCTAACTTTTTCAGTTAATTGTCCACCTTCTTCATAACCCACATAACCAGGAGCAGCCCCTATTAATCTTGATACTGAATATTTTTCCATATATTCACTCATATCAATTCTAACCATGTGATGTTCATCATCAAAAAGTTCATAAGCAAGACTTCTGGCAACTTCAGTTTTACCAACTCCAGTTGGACCTAAAAACATAAATGAACCAATTGGTCTATTAGGATCTTTAATACCACTTCTTGAACGAATAATTGCATCAGCTACTAATTTTAAAGCTTTATCTTGACCTTTAACACGTTTCTTTAAATTTTCTTCTAAATGTAAAATTTTATCTTTTTCACTACTCATTAATTTAGTAATCGGAATATTAGTCCACTTACTAATAACCTCAGCAATATCTTCACTAGTAACTACATCAGATAAAATACCACCTGTACTTTGTTTAGTTAAATTATCAAGTTTTTGCTTTAACTCTGGTAAAGTACCATTTTTAATTTTAGCAGCTTTTTCTAAATCATAATTTATTTCTGCTTGTTCTAATTCAAAAGAATATCTAGAAATATCAGATTTAACTTTTTTAATTTCTTCATTAACAGATTTTTCAGCTTTCCATTTATCATCTAAATCTTTTTCTTTTTTCTTTAACTCACTAAGTTCACTATCAATTTTCTCAATTCTCTTAACAGAAAGTTCATCTTTCTCTTTCTTTAAAGCTTCTCTTTCAACTTGAAGGGTTAAGATTTTTCTAGTAATTTCATCTAAAGATGTTGGCACACTATCCATTTGTACTCTAATAGTTGCACAAGCTTCATCAACTAAATCAATAGCTTTATCTGGTAAAAATCTATCTGTTATATATCTATTTGATAAAGTAGCTGCACTAACTAAAGCTTTATCTTGAATAGTAACACCATGATATATTTCAAATCTTTCCTTTAAACCGCGAAGTATAGTTACCGTATCTTCTACAGTTGGTTCGGCAATTGTAACCTTTTGAAATCTACGTTCTAATGCTCCATCTTTTTCAATATACATACGATATTCATTTAAAGTAGTTGCACCTATAACATGAATTTCACCTCTAGCAAGCATTGGTTTTAAAATATTACCAGTGTCCATAGCTCCATCAACTGCACCAGTTCCAACAATTAAGTGAATCTCATCAATAAACATTATTAAATTACCTTCACTCTTTTTAACTTCATCAAGAACCTTTTTAAGTCTTTCTTCAAATTCACCACGATACTTAGCACCAGCAATTAAAGATGCCATATTAAGTTCCCAAATAGTTTTATTCTTTAAACTTTCTGGAACATCACCCTTAACAATTCTTTGTGCTAAACCTTCAACAATTGCAGTTTTACCTACACCAGGTTCACCAATAAGAACTGGATTGTTTTTAGTCTTTCTTGATAAAATTCTAGTTATACTACGAATTTCCTCATCACGACCAATTATTGGATCAATCTTACGATTTTTAACATCCTCATTTATATTACGTCCATACTTAAGTAAGACATTTTCTTCTTCATTATTTTGATTAAACATAATTTATACCTCCTTATTCACAACCTATATTATACTCATATTTTAGCACTTGTCAATATAGAGTGCTAATAAAATTTATAATAATAAGTAGTTAAATATAACTACCATTATTATTTGTAATAAGTTTGATTTTTATTAGTAGGATTATCAGGATAAGTCATTAAAATTAAGCCATTATCTAGTGCCGGTTTTAAATAATTATTTCTAAAAGATACTCTTGATTTTAAACCAAGTAAATTCATAAGTTCACTAGTTTTATACCTAATTCCTACATCCATAACATCTAGTAATGATTTAACATAAAAATTAACATTATTTTCTTCATCATTAACATTATCAATTAATTTATTTAAAACTTTATCTATCATATCAAGCATAAATAAAATAAATAAAGTAGAATCCCCTTTGGCATTACAATTATTAATAACAATATAATATTCATCTTGAAATTCTTTTATTTCCGATTCAATCGGAATATATTCAAATATTGGCTCCCATTTAGTTAAAATAACATTTTGCCAAAATCTTGCCATTCTCCCATTACCATCAGAAAACGGATGAATAAAAACAAATTCATAATGAAATACAGATGATAATATTAAAGGATGAATTTCATTCTTTTTCTGTTTCATCCACTCAAATAAATTAATCATTAAATCATTTATTTGACCAGGTGGTGGACATATATGAACGCAGTTTCCCTTCGCATCAAATACCCCTTCATCACCTTTTCTAAAGAAACCAGCATCATCTATAATTAACTTAGTCATTATTCCATGTATCATCTTTAAATCATTTAATTTATATGGATTAACATCATTAATCTTTAAATATGCATCATAAGCATTTTTTACTTCTTGAATTTCTTTCTGACTACCAATAACCATTTTCCCATCAATAACATCCCTAACTTGATTAAAAGATAAAGAATTAGATTCAATTGCTAACGATGAATGAATAGATTTAATTCTATTATTTCTTCTTAAATTAGGCATCTTATTTAAATTATTATAATGATCTAACTTACCAATCTTCTTCATAATGGAAGAAACCTTATCAAGTATCTCATTAGTTATCGTAAAAGGAGGAACATAATAATTCATATAATCACCACAATTCTTAAAAAAATTATAAAATAATAAATTATCACAGTCAATCTTCTTGTATGTTTTCTTGTATGTTTAAAAACATACAAGAACTAATTTTTACTACAAATATTTAAGATAATTCCAATACTTGCCATACTAATAAGTAAACTAGAACCACCATAACTTATAAAAGGTAAAGTAACTCCAGTTACTGGTACTAAACCAATAACTACACAAATATTTAAAACCATCTGAATCATAATTCCCATAATAAGTCCAAAAGATAAGTATTTAGCAAATAAATCATTACAAGAATAAGAAAACTTCATTACATTATAAAATAATATAAAAAATAAACTAACAATAATTATAATTCCTACAAATCCAAATTCTTCAGATATAATTGCAAAAATAAAATCAGTCTGAGGTTCTGGTAAATAAAAATGTTTTTGAATCGAATTACCAAAACCTAATCCAAATAAGCCACCAGGCCCTATCGCATATAAACTTTGAATAATTTGAAATCCACTACCCAATGGATCAACCCAAGGATTTAAAAAAGATACAATTCTCTGCATTCTATATGGTGCAATAATTATAAGACCAACAATTCCTAAAAGACCAAGTATTCCCATTCCTACAAAAAAAGATATTTTAATATTAGATACAAATAACATACAAAGTAATGTAACAACAATAACCATACCCGTTCCAAAATCAGGTTCTAACATAATAAGACCAAAAAATACAAATATAATTAAAATAATCGGAAATACACCATTTTTAACACTTCTAAGTTCCTTTTCATTATTAGATAAGTATTTAGCTGTAAAAATAATTAAAGCCAGCTTAGAAAGCTCAGAAGGCTGAATACCAAGACTACCAATTCCAAACCAACTTCTTGAACCATTCCTAACTTGACCAATACCAGGAATGAGTACTAAAGCAAGTAATAAAAAAGATATTCCCAAAATAACATTAGAATATTTATAAAAAAAACGATAATCAAATCTCCTTAAAATTAAAATCACAATAATACCAATAACAAAAAATATCAATTGATGTTTCACATAATAAAAAGCATCATTAAATTTATATAAACTCCATACCGAAGATGAAGAATAAATCATAATAACTCCAAATAACCCCAATAAAAACATACTACCAAAAATTAAAAGGTTTCTCTTTTTCATAGTATCACCCATTTAATTTTATGTTTTACCCATTAAAAAAATAGCACTGACAAAATGCTATTTTTCAAGTTTAATCAGTTTTACCTAGTCAAAGTAACAACCGCTTATTCTAAGAGTTTTCTTTCTCTCTATGATATCATAACTTAATAGTAATAAGACCATCTCGGTATTTATAGAGGTTACCACGTAACTATTTAATCGTTATATCTTTTATAACCGGTTAGTTAATAGTTTGACTAGAACTAATTAACTAACCACTCTATCCTATTAAGCAATTTTATTGTAACATATATTTTTAACCTTTTCAATAATATTTATTTACCTTTATCCACATTGACACAATAAAAGATTCAGTAACTTCTAAATCTTTTTTTATAACCATACACCATAAATTATACCAATCATTGATAGTAAGAATCCTGCAGTCCAGAATATTCTAACAATATCAGTTTCTGCCCATCCTAACTCTTCAAAATGATGATGTAACGGTGCTTTTTTAAATACTTTAGTATGAAATTTTCTAATCGCAATTATTTGAATTAAACTACTTAAAGTTTCAACAACAAATACTCCACCAATTAAGATTAAAGACAATTCATGTCTAGTTAAAATAGCAATAGTAGCTAAAGCTGCACCTAAAGCTAATGAACCAGTATCTCCCATAAATACTTTAGCTGGATAAGCATTAAAGAATAAGAATCCAATTAAAGATCCAACTAATACAAATGAGAATATTGCAATATCTTGATATCCACTAAGCCAAGTAGTACCCCAAGCAATTACACCATAAGCCATAAATGCTAAAGCTGATAATCCACCAGCTAAACCATCTAAACCATCAGTAATATTTACCGCATTCGTAGTTCCAACTAAAACAAGTAAAATAAATAAACCATAAGCCCATCCTAAATTAATATTAAGACCAAGTGAAGTAATAACTAAAGTTGATTCTCCCCCATTATTCTTAAATATAATGTAGAACACAATTGCAATTACAGTCTGTAAAGCAAGTTTTACTAAAGTAGGAAGTCCCTTATTATTATGATATCTTACCTTTAAAAAGTCATCTACAAAACCTAACAATCCATAAGATAAAAATACAAACATTAGAATTATTAAATTAGGAGATAAATCTACACTCTTTCTAAAATAAAGTAAAAGCATTATTAAAATAGTTGGAATAATAAATATTAACCCCCCAATAGTAGGAGTTCCATCCTTCTTTAAATGTCTTGCATTAATTAAATGACTAACACTTTGACCAATATGTAATTTCTTTAATAAAGGAATTAAAATAAATCCTGCAATTAAAGCAAGTACAAAACCAAGCATTAATCCTAAAATTGATTTTGCTAATATTAACATAACCACACCTCACATAGTTCAATTATACTCTTTCCTAAGCATTGATGTAAACTCTATTTTACATTCATTTAACTTAGTTTAACATTAATTTAACAATGCTACCTTCCTTAACATATTTATTACCACTAGGAGATTGTTCTATTATAGTATCCCCATTTCCATTATATTCTACTCTAAAACCTTTTAATTCTTTTTTAGCATCATCCAAACTAAGCCCTACCACATTCGGAAGCATTACATACTTAGTATCAAGCCAAGTATAAGCTCTCGCTTTTTTATCATCAGTTTCTTTAATATTTTTATAATCTATTATACTAAGCATAATATTTTTAACTACTGGAGCTGCTACTGTCCCTCCATACTGAGTTATCCCTTTCGCATTATCAATTGCTACATAGACAACATAAGAAGGATTATCTGCAGGCATAAATCCCATAAAAGAAACAATATAATTACCTACCATATATCTTCCATCTTTAACCTTTTGAGCAGTACCAGTCTTACCACCAACTAAATAATTCTCAATAAAAGCATTTCTTCCAGTTCCATTAGATACAACACTTTCTAAAGCCATTCTAACTAACTTAGAAGATTCACTACTAATAACATTTTCTCTTACAACTTGTTTTTTATTTAAAAGAACCACCGAATTAGTTTCACCTTCACTAATATCTTTAACAATATATGGTTTATATAAAGTACCACCATTGATAGCCGCACTTACTCCAGTAACTTGCTGAATTGGAGTAACACTTATACCTTGTCCAAAAGCTGTTGTTGCCGTCTCAACTGGTCCCATCTTACTTAAAGGAAACAAAATACCTTTAGATTCACCATTTAAATCAATACCCGTTTTAGAACCAAAACCAAACTTAATTAAATAATCATATAAAAGATTAGTCCCTAGTCTTTGACCTAATACTACAAACCCAGGGTTACAAGAATTCTCAACAACTTGTAAAAAAGTTTCAGCACCATGACCACCATGTTTCCAGCACTTAATTCTCGCATTTTCAACCATTATAGAACCACCATCATAATAATGATCTTCAAATAAATTAACCTTACCTTCATTTATAGCAGCTGATAAAGTAATAATCTTGAACGTACCTACCATTTTGTGACAAGATAAATAAAAAAGGAATATATTTATTATATTCCTTAAATATTTTGCCATTCATTTTCTTTAAATCCTATTAAAACTATATCATCTAATTCTAATAAAGGTCTTTTTACAAGCATACCATCTGTACTTAAAATTTGTAATTTTTCTTCATATGACATAGTTTGAATTTTGTCTTTGAGTTTTAATTCTCTATATTTTAATCCACTGGTATTGAAAAATCTATTAATGTCTTTTCCTGATTTTTGAATTAATCTATGTAATTCTTTTTGATTTAATTTTTCTTCAACAATATTTCTAGTTTCAAAAGCAATTTTTTTTGAAATTAAATAATTTTTTGCTTTCTGACATGTACTACACTTAGGATATTCAATTAACAACATATTTTTTATCCTTTCAAATAAAATTAATCTTCAACTAATTCAAAATATTCTTTACCAACACCACATAATGGACACTTAAAATCATCAGGTAATTCATCAGCTTCGTGGACATATCCGCAAATAGAGCATTTCCATTTTCTTTTTTTACTATCTTTATCAACCTGACTTATACTTGTTTCTTCATATGTAGGTGCGTTTTTAGGTGAACTTCCTTTTAAATTTTCATGATAATACTTATATGTCATAGCATTTTCAGTACTATAATCATCAGCTTCTATAACTTCACCTAAAAAAATCGTATGGGTTGAAGTTTCCATAGTATCAATTACTTTGCAAACCATATATCCACATGTATTTTCTAAAACAGGTATTTCTGAAATTTCTTTAAAATTGATTCCATCAAACTTATCAGTATCCTTACTCGATTTATATCCAAATGTTCCTATAATCTTTGCATCAGTTGTTTCTTTTAATATTGAAACTCCAAACTTATTATTTTCTTTAATTACTTTATTAGTATAATTATCATGGTTAATACTAACTGCAATCACAGAAGGATTTGAAGTAACTTGCATAATACTATTAGCAATACATCCAACGTTTCTATCAATATCTTTACTTGTTACAACATATACGCCATAAGATAAATTTCTTAATACTTTCTTATCCATAATTAACTCCTTGCTGCCCCATCAACAGATAAAATAACTCCTGTTATATAACTTGCCATATCACTTGCTAAAAATAGAAATGCATTAGCAATATCTTCTGGCGTACCAATTCTACCTAAAGGTATTCCTTGAATAATTGGTTCAATTACACTATCAGGTACATCTTTCATCATATCTGTTAATGTAACACCAGGAGCAACAGCATTAACTCTTATATTATCCTTACCTAATTCTCTAGCTAATGATTTTGTAAGACCATTTACTGCAAACTTACTTGCTGGATATCCACATCCAGATGGTTGTCCATAAATACTAACCATTGAAGAAGTATTTAAGATTACTCCACCACCATTGTTCTTCATATAATCTACAACAGCACGTGAGCAATTAAATACAGCATTTACATTTAAATCAATTATTTTTTTAAAGTCTTCTTCTTTGTA
>JALFTB010000031.1:0-17849 GCA_022779465.1 bacterium | reverse complement strand
ACTACTCAATCTTTTGTAAAAGCTTTAGAGGGGGTAAGGGATTCTGGGGTATTAGAAAGTCCAGTTTTAGATGATGTTAAGAAGATGATTGAGCTTTCTTATCAAAATGGTACGATTGAAGAATCTATTGTTTATTTTAATGCTAAATATCCATATTATATGGTTAAGAATATGCATCAATTATTCTTACAAATTACTAAAGAGGGTGCTAAAGATTCAGGTGAGTCTTTAGAAAATATGCTTTTAGATATTGATATGCTTGTAGAGGGTGTTTATAGAGATAAAATGGATAGAGCTACTTTCCATAAGAAATTCTTAACCTTTGGGATAGCACTTTATCTACTTGTTATGCTTACTCAGTTCTTACTGGGAACTGAAAACTATATTGCAATGTTAGATAAATGGTATGTTCAAGTTTTACTTCATGTAATTATCGTTGTTAATTCAGGTTTCTTACTTAATGGTGAAAAGTATTACAACGAAGATACAGGAGGTGAGTAAGAATGTTAATAGAAGTTATTATTTTAGGTATTATCCTTTTTGTATTACTTCAATATAATGGAACTATTAGTACTAGTAAGTTCTTTAGTGATAATCAAGATATCTTTATGAAACTTAAAGAAAGTGATTATGATTTTTATGCTAAAGCTAAATATGGTGATTCTATTGATGTTCAGAAGTTATTTAATATAAGATTAAGAAATGGTATGATTACTATTTTTGTTTGTATATTCTTGTTTATTGCTGATTTATCTTATATTAATATATTGTTTTCTTTAATTGCTGGTTTTGTTGTTTATAAACTTTCTTATAGTTCTTTAAAAAGATATTATAAATCTCATTTACATACAATTGATTTAATGCTTCCATATTATTTAAAGAATTTAGAAATTTTGGTTCAACATTATACTGTTCCGGTAGCTTTAGGTAAATCGATTGAAGATGCTCCAGAAATATTTAGAAATGGTTTAAAAGATTTGATTGAGAAAATTAATGCTGGTGATTCATCAATTAATCCTTATATGGATTTTGCAAGAGAGTATCCAGTTAGAGATTCAATGAGAATGATGAGACTTTTATATCGTTTAAGTTTAGGTAGTCAAGAAAGAAAACAAGAACAGTTATTAACTTTCTCTAGAAATATTTCTTCACTTCAACAAAAAGCGAGAGAAACTAGATATAAAGAAAGATTAGAAAAGATGGAAAGTAAGACGATGGTTATGCTTATTACGACAGGTATAGGCGTAATGATATTACTTATCATATCTATAATGATGTTATTTACATCTTCTATGTAAGAACTTTAATTAGTTCTTTTTTTTGATTATATAAAACGAGAAGTTTAAAAAAAATGATTAGATGTAACTTCTTGTTAAATATTTAATTATTTATAAAAAATATATTGAATACATAACAGTATTTAATGTATACAAATTAATCTAAGTTGTCTACTTTAAGCTTACCACTGCATACCACTGCAAAAGTTAAATAAATAATTTACTCTGCATAGAACAAATCAAAACAAAAATTGACCTTGACCAGTGGCATATGGTATTATTATATAGAAAAATAGGAAGTAAATATTAACCATGGAGAAAAAACAAAAATTAATAATCTTACTTATAACATTATCACTAGTCCTAGTATGCACAGGACTATCTTTTGCATTCTTTACAAGTATTAGTAATAACGAAAGTGCATCAACAATTTATGCAAAAGGTGGTAGAATGAGTATAGTATATGCAAATGGTTCTGGAAATATTGTAATGGAAAATATTTACCCAAAAGAAGAAGAGTGGGTAAATAAAACATTTACAGTAACTGGTAATAACTCTACCAAATTAGATATGGATTATAAAATATATTTAGTAATACAAAGTAATGCTTTTAATTTTGGAGATTTAACATATTCAATAAGTGGAAGCAGTACAAATAGTAGAGATATTATTGTCCAAAAAAGCGAACAAAATATTCCAAAAACAGGTGAAATATTAATTGGTAAAGGCACTTTTAAGAATAATAATGCTACTCATACATATTATTTAAAAATATATTATAAAGATACTGGTGAAGATCAAAATATAGGTCAAGGAAAAAGTTTTACTGGATATGTGAAAATAAATACGGGAAGTAGTATAGGATATGATACTTTAGTAAATATAAAAGATAATAATCCTCAACCAGAATCAGCTGCATTTAATGGAACTATTGCTAGAAAGCAGGTAGAGTCAGTAACATTTAAAAATAATGTAACAGTTCCAGCAAATGCTATTACTTCATGGGATGCAAGTGATAGTCAAAATGGAAGTGTTATGGCTTATACATTAGATGATAATAATAATAATTTATATGAATTATATATTGGACAAGATGAGAAAGTTGTTTTAGGAAAAGATGCTTTTAAATTATTTAAAGGTTATAATAAAGCTACAACATTAGATGTATCAAATCTAGATACTTCTAATGTGATTAATATGAGCCATATGTTTGAAGATAGTACTATAACTCAAATTAAAGGATTAGATAAGTGGGATACATCAAAAGTAACTGATATGTCATATATGTTTTTAAATACTAATAATTTATTATCATTAGATTTAAGTAAATTTAATACATCAAATGTTAAATATATGAATGGTATGTTTGAAAAAGCTAAATCATTAAAAACTTTAGATTTAAGTAATTTTGATACTTCTAAAGTTGAATATATGGGAACATGGAACTATGCCTATGGGGGAATGTTTCAGGATTGTTCTTTACTAACATCAATTAATTTGTCTAGTTTTAATACCTCTAATGTAACGACTATGGGAAATATGTTTCAAGGTTGCAGTAGTTTAACTACCTTAGATTTATCTAATTTTGATACTTCTAAGGTTGAATATATGCCTAATATGTTTAGAGAATGTAGCAGTTTAACTAATTTAAATATATCAAGATTTAATACATCAAATGTTAAATCTATGAGTGGTATGTTTCGTAGTGCAGCATCTTCAGAACTAGATTTATCACATTTTGATACACACAATGTATTAGATATGAGTTTTATGTTTTATAATAGCGCTGCAACAAGTTTAAATCTATCGAGCTTTGATACATCAAGTGTGACTAATATGCAAGGTATGTTTTATGGTAATAATGCTAAAACATTAAATCTATCAAGTTTTAATACTTCAAATGTGACTGATATGGGTTATATGTTTTTAAATAGTCCTGCTACTACTTTAGATTTAAGTAGTATTGATAAATCAAATGTGACTAATATGAGTTATATGTTTTATAATAGCGCTGCAACAAGTTTAAATCTATCAAGTTTTAATACTTCAAATGTGACTAATATGGGTAGTATGTTCTATAAGAGTGCAGCTACTAGTTTAAATTTATCAAGTTTTAATACATCAAAAGTAACTAATATGAGTAGTATGTTCAATAAGAGTGCAGCTACAAGTTTAAATCTATCAAGTTTTGATACTTCAAATGTGACTAATATGAGTTATATGTTTTTCAATAGTCCTGCTACTACTTTAGATTTAAGTAGTTTTGATACTTCAAGTGTTAAGGATACTGATTTAATGTTTTCTGCTAGTAAAGCTACTATTGGATATGCTAGGACTCAGGCTGATGCTAATAAGTTTAATTCTAGTGCTTCTAAGCCGGCTAAACTTAATTTTGTTGTAAAATCATAAATTGGCTATCGACAAGTTGTGTCCATAGTCTTTTTTTATTAGGTAAATTATTATATAATTATTGTGGTGATTTAAAATGATTTATTTAGATTATTCAGCTACAACTCCGGTTTTAAAGGAAGTTTTAGATAGTTATAATAAAGTTACTATTGATTATTTTGGTAATCCTAATAGTTTACATAGTTTAGGGGTTAAGTCAAGGGAACTTCTTAATAGTGCAACTAAACAGATTAGTAATATTTTTAAGATTAAGGAAGAAGAAATTATTTATACTTCTGGTAGTACTGAAGCTAATAATTTGGCTTTAATTGGCTGTGCTCTTGCTCATGGTAAGAGGGGTAGTCATATTGTTGTTTCTAAACTTGAACATGAGTCTATTTATGGGATTTGTAATTATTTAGAGTCTATTGGTTTTTATATAGATTATGTTAAGAATACTGCTGATGGGGTTATTGATTTAGATGATTTAAAGGGTCTTGTTAATGAAAATACGATTTTGGTTAGTATTTGTGCAGTTAATAGTGAATTAGGAATTAGACAGCCTTTAAAGACGATTAAACAGGTTATTAATAAAGAGAATCCTAATACTATTTTTCATAGTGATATGACTCAAGCTGTTGGTAAGATTCCAATTAATTTAGGTGATGTAGATATGGCTAGTATGTCTGGTCATAAGATATATGGTCCTAAGGGGATTGGGATGCTTTATAAAAAGATTGGGATTAATATTAAACCAATATTATATGGATCTAATAAAGATATAAGACCAGGAACTCCCGCTTTACCTTTAATTGTTAGTTTTTCTAAAGCTTTAAGAATTGCTAATAGTGATTTAGATAAGAAAGAAAATACAATTAAAAAACATAATGATAAGATTTGTGAGTTTTTAAGTGGTTATCCTAAGATTTTAATTAATAAGACTCCTTATTCAATTCCAAATATTTTGAATATAAGTTTAATGAATATTAAGCCTGAAACTTTTATTCATGCATTAGAAAAACATGATGTTTATGTTAGTAGTAATACAGCTTGTTCTAGTGGAAAGATTAGTAGTGCAGTTTTAGGTGTTTATGGAGATAAGAAAAGGGCTTTAACTACGATTAGAATTAGTTTATCTTATATGACTACTAATGAAGAAATAAATGAATTTATAAATATTTTTGAAAGTGTTTATAATAAATTAATGGAGCTTGCCGATGAATAGTGATTTTTATTCTGATAGTTTTTGTTTTTTAGCTTATGATAAAGATAATCCTGAACATGTTAAAGCTTTAGAGAAGTTATTAAGTGATCCTTTAGTTGATGAGTATTTTAATTCTTTAGAGTCTAATTTAGAGGATGAAGATACTTTTTGGGATAGTGCTTATTTAGTTAGTAATTATGATGAGATTATTGGTTATTTAGCAATATTTATGGATGCAAAGGAAGCTGAATTACATTATGCGGTTGTTCCTGAGTTTAGAGGAATAAGAAATAACTCTAATGAAACGATTGGTTGTCAAATTGTAAGAGAGGCTTCAATTGGTTTATTTAGAAGATGTAAGAGTTTGAAGTATTTAAAGTTAATGATTGAGAAAAGCAATATTAGAAGTACTAAGGCGGCTTTAAGGGCTGGTTATAAACAAGTTGAAAAAGGTTTTTATAATAAATTTACTTTAAGTAGAGAGGATGCAATGAGTTTATAGATGACTGAATTTAAGACTAATAATTTTATTTTTTTTAGATTTAATCCTACTAATGATAATGAGATGAAAGCAGTTAATACTTTATTAAATGATAGGTATGTTCAGAAGTATTTAGGTAATGTTGATATTAGGGATTTCTTACTTGCTAGTAGGGATGATGATGAGATAAGTGATTCTTCTTTTTTGGTGGGTTTTAATGATGAAATTGTTGGTTATTTATCTACTTTTAGTGGGCTAGATGCGATTGATTTAGACTATGCGGTATTACCTCAATTTAGAGGTAAGAAAGTCAATGAAAGAGATACTTATGGAGCTTTAATGATTAAGGAGGCTTCTTCAGAGTTATTTAGAAGATATGCTTATGTTAAGTTTTTAAGAGTATATATAAATGAAAGCAATGTTTTAAGTTTAGAGATGGCTAAAAAGGTTGGATTTGAAGTTGTTAGAGATGGTTTTAATCCTTATGAATTGCATATGAAGAGATAGTGGTTGTAAATTTAGTTATTTTTGTTTATACTACTAGAAGTTTTGAGGTGTTTTTATGAAAAAACTTATAATTATTAAGTATGGAGAACTTACTACTAAACATGATAATATTAATTTTTTTATTAAGACTTTAAAAAATAATATTGAAAGTAGTTTAAGTGGGATTGATAATAAGATTACTTATGATGTAGGAAGAATGTTTATTGAAACTGATGAGTATGATGAAGTAGTAAAAAAACTTACTAATACTTTTGGGATTCATGAAATTAATATTGCTTATGAAATAGATGATAGAAGTTTAGATAATATTAGTAAGGTTTTAATAGAGTTATTAAGTGATAAGGATTTTAATACTTTTAAGGTTGTTACTAAGAGAAGTGATAAGAGTTATCCAATTAAGAGTATGGATGTTAGTAAGTCTTTAGGTGGAGTTGTTCTTAAAAATAAAAAGACGGTTAAAGTTGATGTTAATAATCCAGAACTTCTTATTAATGTAGAGATTAGAAATAATAAGGCTTATTTATATTTTGAAAAAGTTGAGGGAATTGGTGGTTATCCAGTTGGGACATTAGGTAAAGGAATGTTAATGCTTAGTGGAGGAATTGATTCACCAATTGCTGGTTATTTAGCAATGAAGAGAGGTATTAGAATTGAAGGGGTTTATTTTGATAGTCCTCCTCATACGAGTATTGATGCTAAGAATAAAGTGTTAGAACTTGCTAGTATATTATCTTCTTATAGTGGTTATGTTAAATTACATGTTATTCATTTTACAGAAATTCAAGAGGCTATTTATAGGTATTGTCCAAAAGAATATATGATTACTATTATGAGAAGAATGATGTATAGGATAGCAGAAAAGCTTGCTCATAAAAATAATTGTAAAGCAATTATTAATGGAGAAAGTGTAGGACAAGTAGCTAGTCAAACTTTAACTAGTATGGCTGCTATTAATGAAGTTATAAAGATGCCGGTATTAAGACCAGTATGTTGTTATGATAAGATTGAAATAATTGATTTAGCTAAGAAAATTGGTACTTATGATGTAAGTATTAGACCTTTTCAAGATTGCTGCACAATATTTGTACCAGAGCATCCAGTAATTAATCCAGAAATAGAAAAAGCTAGAGAATATGAACAGGCTTTTGATTTTGAAACTTTAATTAATGAAGCTGTTAAAAATGATGAAGTAATTAAGTTACCTCTAGAAAATAAATTTGATGATATTTTATAGATTTTTACCCATAATAATAATGGGTGAGATATTTGAAGAGTTATAGTTTAGATGATAGTTTAAAAAATAAATTATTAAATGTTTATAGTAATGAATTTGGAATGAATTTAAAAAAAGAAAAAATTGATTATAAAAAAGAAGCTTTTAGGACGTTTAGTGAACATAATTCTTTTAATAAGAATGTAAAAAGATAGATTTTGTCTATCTTTTTTTGTATAATAAATTTGGGTGAAGAAAAAATATGAAAATTTTAAGCGTAAATGCGGGGTCATCATCTTTAAAGTTTACTTTATTTGAGATGCCAGAAGAAAAAGAATTAATTAGTGGGGTTTTTGAAAGAATTGGAATTGATAATTCTTTCTATACTATTAAATTTAATGGTGAAAAGGTTAAGAAAGAAATTGAACTTAAGGATCACAAGGCTGCTTTTGAATTATTAATTAAAGAATTAATTGATAATAAGATTGTTGAATCTTTAGAAGAAATAGCTGGTATTGGTCATAGAATGGTTCAAGGTGGTTCTTATTTTGATAAGACTGTATTAGCTACTGAAGATAATGTTTCTGTTGTTGAGAAGTTATCTAATTTGGCACCACTTCATAATCCAGCTGCAATTACTGGACTTCGTGCTGCTCAAAGTGTTTTCCCAAATGCTACTCAAACTTTAGTATTTGATACTGCTTTCCATCAAACTATGGAAGAAGAAGTATATTTATATCCAGTTCCTTATGAATGGTATACTAAATATGCAGTAAGAAGATATGGTGCTCATGGTACTAGTCATAAATATGTTACAATGCGTGCTAATGAAATTTTAGGTAATAGTGAAGCTAGATTAATTACTTGTCATATTGGTAATGGTGCTTCTATTAGTGCAGTTAAAGCTGGTAAGTGTGTAGAAACTTCAATGGGTCTTACCCCTAATGCTGGACTTATGATGGGTACTAGATGTGGTGATATTGATGCTACTATTTTACCTTATATTATGGAAGAAACTGGAATGAGTGCTAAGGAAATAGATACTGCTTTAAATAAACAATCTGGTTTATTAGGAATAAGTGGGGTATCATCAGATTCAAGAGATATTGAAGATGGAATTAATAATGGTGATGAAAGATGTATTCTTGCACAAAAAATGTATGTTAAGAGAATTGTAGATTTTATTGCTAAATATTATGTTGAACTTGGTGGATGTGATGCTATTATCTTTACAGCAGGTGTTGGAGAAAATTCAATTAGTACTCGTATGCAAGTAATGGAAAAATTAGCTTGTTTAGGAGTAAAACCAGATGCTGAAAGAAATAATGTAAGAGGAAAAGAGGCTTTAATTACTGCCGATAATAGTAAAATTCCAGTATATGTTATTCCTACTAATGAAGAATTAATGATAGCTACAGATACTTATAATTTAGCAAAGTAATAAAAAGGAAGTGATATTCTTGATTGAAAAGAATATTTATAAAATAATATCTAAATATGATTCAATTGTTTTAGCAAGACATATAGGACCAGATCCTGATGCAATTGCCAGTCAAATTGCTCTTAGAGATTCCATTAGATTAACTTTTCCAAAGAAGAAAGTTAGTGCGGTTGGAGTAGGAGTATCTAGATTTAAATATATTGGATTGTTAGATAAATTAGATGGTGTTAAGGAAGAAGAATCTTTACTTATAGTGTTAGATGTTCCAAATATTTGGAGAGTAGATGTTCCTAATTTTGATAAATATAAAGAAGTTATTAAAATAGATCACCATCCTTATGAAGATCAAATGGGTAAATGTGAATGGGTTGATACTAATTATTCATCTACTTGTGAAATGATTACAGATTTAATCTTTAATACAAGACTTAAAATGAATGAAGAGATTGCAAGAAATCTATATGTTGGGATTGTTACTGATAGTGATAGATTCTTACTTACAACTACTAGTAGTCATACTTTACTTGTTTGTTCTAAATTGATAAGTGATTATAATATTAATTTAACCGAGATTTATAATCATATATATCAAAGACCTTTAAATGAATTTAAATTTCAAGCTTATTTAGCATTAAATATGAGTGTAACTGAAAATGGTTTTGCTTATATTAAAATTACTAATGAGATGATTAAAGAGTTTAATGTTGATTCTGGAACTGCTTCTAATATGGTTAATAATTTTAACTTTATTAAAGATTATGTAGCTTGGGCTTTTGTTTCTTATGATGAAAGACAAGAATTATATAAAGTTAATATCAGATCAAGAGGACCAGTTATTAATGAGATTGTGACTAAATATCATGGTGGTGGTCATAAATATGCATCAGGAGCTAGAATTAGTAATGAAGAGGATGTTGATAAGTTATTTAAAGAATTAGATGATGCTTGTAAAAAGTACAATGAAGAGGCTTTATAAGAAGCCTTTTTTCTTGAATTAATTTTATGATTATTATATAATTAATAATAGGTAGATAATATGGTTAATAAAATTAAGGAAAAGATTAAAAATAATAGAATTTTAAAAATTGTTTTAATTAGTTTTTTAGCTATTATTCTTGGGGTAGGAATATCTTATGCTTTTTATGCTGCTATAATTAAAGGAAATGAAACTAGTACTACTTTACAGTTAGATGCTGGTACTTTGTCTATTAATTATGATGGTGGTAATGTGGTTAATGCAAAAAATTTTTTACCTAATAGTGATGAACCATTTGCTACTAAGACATTTACTTTAACTGGTAATAATGATAGTGATTTATATATGCCATATACTTTTACTTTAGTTGTTGATGCTAATACTTTTAATGATGGTTCGATATTTTATTCATTAGAAGGGGTAAATACTTCTAATAATGGTAAAATAGTTGAAAATTCTTATAACATGGTAAGTAATAGTGGATTAGTATTTGGTCCAGGATATTTTGAACCGAGTGCGACAAATGCTGTTCATACTTATACATTTAAATTTTTCTTTCCGGATGATGGAACTGATCAAAGTGATGAAATGAATGCTATTTTTGAAGCACATATTAAAGTAGAGGGTGCTGCAATTACTCCTGAATTACCTGAAGAAAATGAAAATTTGTTTGCTGATGGTACAATTGCTGGTGAGGTTATTGGTGGTCCTGATAAAACTATGGTTAGAAATTATATTACGAATCCTGGTGCAGCTCAACCAACAACAAATGAAGGTTTAATACAAAATCTAGATGATTTAGGATCAACTTATTATTATAGAGGTAATGTAGAAAATAATTATGTTATGTTTGCTAATATGTGCTGGAGAGTTGTCAGAATTATGGGTGATGGTAATGTTAAGTTAACATTAGAAAATATTAATGGTGCTTGCTCAGGAGCAACATCAACAAGTGCATATTATGGTGGTGAAACTTATTATTATAATGGTGATTTGTCAACTCCATCATTTAATTCGACAAATGCTTATGCTACCTTAGTTAATTTTTATGAGGAAAAGTTTAATGCTTCTAGTCAAAAATTTATTGTGGATTCAATTTGGTGTCAAGATTTTACGGATGAAGGCAATTATATTTCTGATTTAAGACTTTATAATCAAAATCCTTCATTTATGTGTTCTGATTCATCAAATAGTGACGTTAATGAATATAGAAATTCATTAATTGGTGGAAGTATTAAAAAAGGTAATAAATCGCTTTCACATTCAATTGGACTATTAACCAGTGATGAGATTGTTTTTGCTGGTGCAACAAGTGCTGGTTTAAATGATAAAACTTATCTTTATAAGTCTTCTTATGGACATGTTTGGGCAACTATGTCACCAGGTAGAAGTGATATTTTCACTGTTTTGTATTTGTGGGATAAAGGTGGATCTTTTGATGATATTGCTTATGCAGCAGATGAAAGTAGTTTTTATATAAGACCTACAATTGTTATAAATGGTAAAGCAAGCGTTTTAGGAACAGGAACGATAAATGATCCTTATATAGTTAGTTAAGATAGTAAGTAAACACTTAGTGTTTACTTTTTTTTGTTGGTTAATTATGATAAAATTATAGTGGTGATACTTATGAAAGATTTAAAAGTAGTATTTATGGGTACTCCTGTATTTAGTGTACCAATATTAGAAAATTTAATTATGAATACAAATGTTATTGGAGTTGTTACTAGTCCTGATGCTTATGTAGGAAGAAAGAAGATATTAACTCCTTGTCCAGTTAAGAAATGTGCTTTAGAATATAATATTAAGGTTTATAGTCCGATTAAGATTAGAGATGATTATGAATTTTTAAAGGAACTTAATCCAGATATCATTATTACTTGTGCTTATGGACAAATTGTTCCTAAAGGGGTTTTAGATATTCCAAGACTTGGTTGTGTAAATATTCATGCTTCTTTATTACCTAAATATAGAGGTGGGGCGCCAATTCATTATGCGATTATGAATGGTGATGAATATACAGGTATTACTTTAATGTATATGGATGTTGGTATGGATTCAGGAGATATGATTGCTTCTTCTAAAATAAAGATAGAAGATAATGATAATTTAGAATCTTTATCTAATAAGTTAAGTGAATTAGGGGCTTCAATGATTATTGAACATTTACCTAGTATTATTAATGGAACTAATGAGAGAATTAAACAAAATGAAGATGAAGTTACTTTTTGTCCAATTATTAAAAGAGAAGATGAACATTTAGATTTTAGTGATAAAGCAATAAAAATATATAATAAAGTAAGAGCTTTATCGCCGAGTCCTTTAGCTAATTTTATTTTGGATGGTTTAGAATATAAGATAGCGGAATGCATGGTAGTAGATGCTAATGGGGAAGCTGGTAAGATAGTTTCAGAAGATAAGAAAAGCTTTACAATAATGGCTCAAGATAAAGGGATTAAGGTTACTAAAATTAAACCAATGGGTAAAAATATTATGAATGTATCGGACTTTAAGAATGGTTATCATGATGTTTTAGTAGGAAAGGTAATTAGATGAAAGAAGAAGAAAAGAAAACAAAAAAAATTAGTAAAATGGCTGTATTTAAAGAACAATTAAAGGATCCTAAGAAAAAAATATTATTTAAATTAGGAGGATGGTTCCTATTTTTCATCTTTATTTATGTATTTTTGGGAGTAACATCCGCAATGAGTGGAATTGATAAAACTAATGATAATAATGAAACTACTAAAGTTAGTAGTATTAATTTTAGTAAGATGAAGAAGAATTTAGTTAATAAGAATTTAAATGTTAAATATAAATATGGTGATTATTATATTGAAGGTGTTGTTCAAGATAATGTATTTAGTGGTACTTTAGAAGATAATCAAAATAATATAATTAAAATTAAGTATGATGGAACTAATTTGTATAGAGTTAATAAACAAGAAGAGGCAATTGATCAAACTTTATTAGTAGGATTTAATTTAGGATATTTAATTCCTTCATATATTATTAATTTAATTAGTGAAGATATTAGTCCGAATAAATCTAGTGATGGAAAGATTTATAGTTATAATATAGATAATAAAGCAATATCTTTGTATTTGAGTGATAAGGATATTGAAAAGATTGTGGCACTTGATAATAATATTACTTATAGTTTGGAATATGCTGTTATAAAGTAGGTTTTTTATGAAAGATAAATTTAAATATGTATTTATATTAATTATTTCTTTATTTGTAGTTTGGGTTAGTCCAGTATTAACTAGAGCAGATTCAGGATGGGATTTTGATTATGATTCTGGTGGTTCTTGGGATAGTAGTGACTGGGATAGCGGTAGTTGGAGTGATTATGGAGATTCTTCTATTGGTGGAGTTGCAGGTACAGTAGATAAGCTTGTGGCTTTTATTATAATTGTAGTATTTATTGTGCTAGTTATTCGTCTTCTTAGTAGTAAAGCTAATAGTGGTAAAAGTGCTAATGTGATTCCACCTGAGGTTAGTGATGAAGACTTAAATAAGTATAAAATTAATAAAGATAAATTTGTTAAAGAAGTTTATGATAAGTATGTTAATATTCAAGAATCTTGGATGAATTTTGATTATGATAAGATGGAAAAGTTAGTAACTGATGAATTATTTAATAGTTATAGTAGTCAGTTAAAGGTTTTAAAACTTAAAAATCAAAAGAATGTTATGAGTGATTTTGAATTTATAAGTGGTAAAATTACTGATGTTAAAGAAGAAAATGGTATCAGAAGTATTAAGGTTATATTAAATGTTAAGCAATATGATTATGTAGTTGATGCAGATAATAAAGTATTAAGAGGTAATGATAATAGAAAGAATGATGTTACTTATGAACTTACTTTTGTTAAAAGTGTAGCACCTAAAGATGTAGTTATTTGTCCTAATTGTGGTGCTGAATCTAAGGCAGTGGCTGGAGATAATTGTGAATATTGTCATAGTAAGATTGTTATTCCACCTAAAAAATATGTTTTAAGTAAAAAGATGGTTATTAATCAAAAATAGAGGTTTTATGAGATCAAGAAATGTTATTATGATGGTTATTGGAACTTTATGTTTTGGATTAGTTTTAATTGATTATATTTTTAATATTGGAATATTTGGAAAGACAATTACATTTAAACAACTTAGCGCTTCAACTTTAGCGTTTTTAATTTTATTTTATGCATGGTATAGGAGATATAAGAGAGATTAATGGATGAGTTATTAAAGATAGATAGTTCTTTTAATGAAGAAATGTTTATTACAAAGGTAAATAACATTTTTATTAAATTAATGAATGCAATTATGTTTAAAGATTTAGATAGTGTTAAACATTTCTTAAATGATGAATTGGAAGCTAAATATAAAGTAGTTATTGATGATCTTAAAAGTAGAGGATTAACTGAAGTTTATGATGAACTTAATGTTAAGAATACTTTTATAAGAGATGTTCATATTAATGATGAATATATTGTTATTGATGTTGATTTAATATCAAGATATATGGATTATTTTATTGATTCGGATGGTAATTATGTTAGTGGGATAAATGATCATAGAATAGAAAAGTTAAATAGGCTTACTTTTATGAAAAAGATTGATGGTAGAAATGCTGGTATTGTTAGAAAATGTCCAGCATGTGGTTCTTCTATAGATGTAAATAATAATGGTAAATGTAATTATTGTGGGGCGATTTACAATAATGAGGATTATGACTATGTTTTGTCAAATATAGTTACTTTTGATGAATAATATGATAAAATATTTTTAGAAGAATATTAATTCTAATAATAGGAAAGAGGTTAAAGATATATGGGATTAATTAAAGCTGCTATTGGAGCTGTTGGAAGTACTCTTCATGATCAATGGAAAGAGTATATTAAGTGTGATAATTTAGATAATGAAACACTTATGGTTAGAGTTAGTACACCTAATGGAGTTATCTCTAAAGACAGTGCAATTCAAGTTGCACCTGGACAAGTTGCAGTTATTTTTGAAAATGGTAAGATTTTAGATGCTACTGCTGAAGAAGGTATTTATACTTTTGATCAAAGTTCATCTCCTTCTTTCTTTGCTGGTCAATTTGGAGCAGTATTTAAAGAAATGTGGACTCGTTTTACTTATAATGGAGCTCCTAATAAGGAACAAGCTGTATTCTTTATTAATAGTAAAGAAATTATTGATAATAAATTTGGAACTCCTGCTCCTGTACCTTTTCAAGATTGGTCACATCCAATTCCAAATCAAATGACTAATACTATTACTCCTTTAAGAGTAGATGTTAGATGTTTTGGTAAATATACTTTCCAAATTACTGATCCAGCTACATTTATGAAAAATATTGCTGGTACTAGTGAAGTATATACTAAGACTGATATTTGTGAACAAATGAGAAGTGAAGTACAAGCTGCATTTCAAAATGTACTTAATGCTTTAGGAAATAGTGAACATAAGGTTCCAGTTTTAGAACTTCCATCACAAACTACAGAAATTAAAAAATTAATGGATGAAAATGTATTTGATGCTGATATTAGAAATCGTGGTATGGAAATCAAAGGATTTATTATTGAATCTGTTACTCTAGATGAAGCATCAAGTAAGAAGATTGATAATTATGAATTATCTTCAAATGCATACATGCAACAAGGAGCTATTGTTGGTGGCTATTCACAAGCTGTTCAAGATGCTGCTAAAAATGCTAATGGGGCTGCAACTGGTATGATGGGTGTAGGTATGATGAATATGGCTACTGGTAATATGGCTGGTGGTGTTATGGCAAATGCTTTTCAAAATACTGAAGGATCTAAAGTTGATTTATCTGGTGAGGTTGGAACAGCTAAATATTGTCCTAATTGTGGTATTAAAGCAACTGGAAAATTCTGTACTAATTGTGGAATGAAGCTAGTTAATGAAGAAACTAATGAATAGTTTCTTCTTTTTTATTGCAGAAAAATAGGGGAAATGTTAAAATATATAATGGGGATGGTAATATGAAAAAGATCAAAGCTATGATTTTTGTAAACTTAATAACTTTTGTGCGAGTATTAGGAACTTTTTTAATGCCATTTGTTAGTACACATTTAAATGCGAAAGAGTTTGTTAGTTACATAGTTCTTCTTTTATTAACAGATTCTGTTGATGGTATAATGGCAAGAAGATTAAAAGTAAGTACAGTTTTTGGGTCACTTTTAGATGCTGCTGCGGATAAATTATTTGGAATCGCAACATTATGTGTTTTAGCAAGATTTTATCCAGTAATGTGGCTTCCGGTAGCAATTGAAATATTAATTACATTGATAAATACAGGTGGAGCAGCAAAAGGATCAACTGTTGAGAGTTCAATGCTAGGAAAATTTAAAACATGGATACTTGGAATATGCATTGTTATTGGTTTTTTAGTTTTATATGCAAATGAGTTTGTATTACTATTTAATGAAACAACTAAATATGGCTCATTTATGATTGATTTGTTTCATAATATGAAAGAGCATGAGTTATTTATAGTTAATAGTTTAGCATTTATAAGTGGTGGTTGTGATATTATGGTGGCTGCTGATTATAGAAATAGAGTTAAAGTTGATGTTAAAGAAGCTAAAGCTAATGGAATAAATGCTAAAGAGGTAAGACTTAAAAAAGGAAAAGATTTAGTTTATGCTTTATTTGATCATGAATATTATATTAAGACATTAAATAAACCATTAATTGAAAAGTTAGGTAATTTGGAGGTAAAAGATGAAAGAAAAAATAAAAGGAAATAAAATTTATCAATGTGCTTTTGCAGCTTTTATTGTTATTGCTGCATCGATATTATTTTATTTTATGATATTTAGAATTAAAGAAATATTAGGAATTTGTGGATGGATTATTTCTTTATTTACGCCATTTATTATTGGATTTGTGTTTGCTTATTTATTAAATCCAGTTGTTAAGTTCTTTAAAACTAATATATTTGATAAAGTAACTAAGAAAAGTAAGAGTGCGACTAATTTAAGTATTTTACTTACAACTATTGTTTTTTTAGGTTTAATTGTTTTATTATTTAGTTTTATTTTACCAGAATTACTTAAGAGTATTGAAACATTAGCAGTTAATATGCCTTCATATTTTGAAAGTGCTAAGAAATATCTACTTGATGCACTTAGTTCAAGAGAAGAACTTAGAACGATAGTTTTAAATAATTATGATGCAATAAATGAATATATAACTAATTTCTTTAATAGTAAAATATTACCTAATGTTGAAGAATTATTAGTTCAATTATCTGATGGAGTATTAGGAGCTGTTAAAGTTGTATTTAATATTGTAATGGGATTTGTTATTTCTATTTATTATTTATCTGATAAAGAACATTTTGTAGCTGGTATTAAGAAAATTACTTATAGTTTATTTTCAGTTAAGACTGCTAATAATCTTATGGATAACGCAAGACATACAAATAATATGTTTGGTAATTTCTTAGTTGGTAAATTATTAGATGGATTTACAATTGGTTTTATTACTTTTATATTCTTAACAATATTTGGTTATCCTTATTCATTATTAATTGGAGTTATTATTGGTATTACTAACATGATTCCTTATTTTGGACCTTATATTGGAACGATACCAAGTGCACTTATTATTTTAATGTATAATCCAACTAAAGCTTTTATATTTGTATTATTTATTATTGCTCTTCAACAAGTTGATAGTTATGTTATTGAACCTAGATTATGCGGGGTTAAAACAGGACTTAAATCGTTCTGGGTACTTGCTTCAATCTTATTCTTTGGTAATGTATTTGGAATAGTTGGTATGATTTTAGGAGTTCCAGTATTTGCTTTAATTTATGGATATTTAGATAATAAAATTGTTAATAGATTAGAAGCAAAGAAATTACCTACTAAAGCAGATGATTATGTTGATTTAGAAAGAATAAATACAAAGACAAATAAAAAGGTAGTTAAAAATTAAACTTATGAGAAATCATAAGTTTTTTGTTTGTAAAGAATTAATTATTGTGATAATATTTAGGTAGAATAGTAGTGATAATATGAGTAATAAATATAGTAAAATGATAATCTTTTATGTTTTTTGTTTATGCTTTATAGGATTAATTGGGATTTCTGCTGCTTTTTTTACAAGTTTAACACCAAGTGAAAGTGGATCAACTATTGTAGCAAAAGGTGGAAGCATGAATATCAGGTATGATAATAAGTCTGCTAATATCTCTGTATCAAATATCTATCCAAGAGAGGAAGCCTGGGTAACAAAGAAGTTCCAAGTTATTGGTAACAATACAACAGACTTATTAATGTTTTATAAAGTTAAAATGGTAATTGATAACAATGAATTTGGGGTTGATTTAAGTTAT
>JALFTB010000005.1:0-20943 GCA_022779465.1 bacterium | reverse complement strand
AACTAATCAAGCATTGTCTCACGATTCATCATCAGTAAAACTAGGTAGTGGAACTTTTACAAAAAAGAATGCTACTCACAAATATTCTTTAAGTATCTCAGGTGTTTCATTAACGAATACATCACTAAATTATTTCCCAATTTCATCATCTACGGGAATACGAATTGCTGGCCAACTAATGGTAGTCAAGAAAAACACCTTAAGTGACACAATTATGGCATCTACAAGTGGTAGCGGTTCACCTAAAACTGTGCCAGGTAAAGTAAGTGCTACAACTAATGAAGGAATAAATAAAACTCAAGATGATTATGGAACCAGCTATTATTATCGTGGAAGTGCAGATAATAATTATGTTCAGTTTGCTAATATGTGTTGGAGAATCGTTAGAGTAACAGGTAATGGAGCTATTAAATTAGTTCTTCAAAATAACAATTCTACCGATTGTACCGCATCATCAAATCAAGAACAATTCTTAAAATTAAAAAGTGAAAACGCTCCAGTAAAACTAATGAAATCATTTGCTGGTTCAGCTGACACAGTTGCATTAATGTACAAAAGTGGTGGAATCATTAAATCTCCACTAGCATATAATGATAGCTTTACACTTCTTTCAAATAAAATAAATTCAGATGATACTATAGCTATCGGCGAACCAACAATAAGTGAAGAAAATAATTATAGTGAAATATTTAAAAATACTACCAAAGGTGATGTCTTAAAAAAATTAGAATCATGGTATGAAGAAAAATTAAGTGCTTATACTGATTATTTAGAAGATGTCATTTGGTGTAACGATAAAAGTTATAATACTAGTAATAAGTATTTTGGAGCATATACTCGCTTTAATTCTTTTGCACCATCTCTTATATGTCCTAATGATAGTTTAGGTGGTAATTTATCTAAGTATACTGTTTCAGATACAACTAAAGGTAATGGTGCTTTAACTTATAAAATTGGCCTTCTTACAGCAGATGAATTAATGTTTGCTGGGGCAAGTAGCAGTTCAAACACTTCATTTTATTTATATGTTAATAGCAATGATGACTGGTGGACATTATCTCCGTCTAGATATAGCGGTGATTATTATGGAACATTTACATATGCTGATAGATTATTTGCTCAAGATTTAGCATATCCAACAGCATATCTAAGACCAGCTATTGCTATAAAATCAACAGCTATTGTTGGTGGAACAGGTACTAAAACTAATCCATATGTCATCTTAGCCGTTTAAAAACTATTTTAAAATAGTTTTTTTTATGGTAAAATTTTCTTATTGAGGGTGAAATTATGGCTAAAACATTTACAGAAGAAGAAAGAGATAAATTAATTGAACAAGTAGGGTCATATTATTTAATAACTAAAGAATCTTATCGCGATATTGCTAAAGAATTTGGAATCAGTGCTCCCACAGTTAAAGATTATATTGAAAAATATAAAAAACTTCATGGTCATTTAGCTGCTGAAATAGATGCATCAATTAAAGAAAAAACATCTCAAAATGATAGTATTAATAATCCCACCGTTAAAGAAAGAGTTATTACAGTTTATATGTATATTTTGGATGGATATACAATTGAAGAAATAGCTACTTTATTACAAGAACCAATAAGTACTATTTATAACGATATTAATATTCGCTTAGAACAAGTTAATCCTGCTTATAAAGAAGAAGTCGCGGCCATTATGCGTAAAAGAAGTAATCAAAACTTAATTCCTAAGCAAAGAAAGAAGGACTAAATATGAATTTAAGAGATTTATATATAAATTATTTTATTAGTAAAGGACACAAACAAATTCCATCTGCACCAGTTGTACCGGAAAATGATGCAAGTGTCTTATTTAATACTGCTGGTATGCAACCATTAATCCCATATTTAATGGGCAAAGAACATCCTTATGGAACTAGATTAGTTGACTATCAAAAATGTATTCGTACTAATGACTTAGATGAAGTAGGAGATCCAACTCATCATACATTCTTTGAAATGTTAGGTAACTGGTCATTAGGAGATTATTTTAAAGATGAAAGTATTTCTTTTAGTTTTGAATTCTTAACTAAAGTCTTAAATATTCCTGCCAACAGATTAGCCGTAACTGTTTATGAAGGCGATGAAAAAATTCCAAGAGATGAAGTATCTGCTAATAAATGGAGAGAATTAGGTATTAAAGATGAAAGAATTGCTTATCTAGATGCCGATAATAATTTCTGGATTGCTGGTGAAAGTGGCCCTTGTGGTGGTGATACCGAAATATTCTATTTTAGAAGTAATGATGAAATCCCTGAAAAGTTTGACCCTGAAGATAATAGATGGGTTGAAATCTGGAATAATGTCTTTATGGAATACTATAAAGATGAAAAAGGTAATGTCACTGAACTACCTAAAAAGAACGTTGATACCGGCATGGGAATTGAAAGAACTGCTGCTATTTTAGAAGGTGTTAACGATAATTATGAATCAAGCATCTGGAAAGATGTTATAGAGAAAATTGAAGAAATAACTAATTTACCATACCATGGTAATGAAGTATCTATGCGTATAATTGCTGATCATATTCGTACATCATGCTTTATTTTAAGCGATGAAGCCCATGTTGTACCATCTAATACTGATCGTGGTTATATCTTAAGAAGATTAATTAGAAGAGCAATTAGACATGCTAAAAAAT
Source organism: bacterium (assembly GCA_022779465.1). GTDB lineage: Bacteria > Bacillota_I > Bacilli_A > RF39 > UBA660 > CAG-533. The sequence continues at coordinate 18,273 of JALFTB010000005.1, read as the reverse complement.
TAAATATCGATATTAATTCAAATTGGGAAGAAGAAATTGCTTTATTAATTATTAATAAATATAAAAAATATTATAGTGAATTAGAAAAGAATCAAAATATTGTTTTATCCGAATTAAAGAAAGAAAAAGATAAATTTAATCATACTTTAGAAAAAGGTTTAAGAGTCTTTGAAAAAGAAACAAAAGATTTAACTTCAATTGATAAAGATCTTGCCTTTAAATTATATGACACTTATGGATTCCCAATCGAATTAACTGAAGAATTAGCTACTGAAAAAGGCATTACAGTTGACTCTGAAGGATTTAAAGAAAAATTTAAAGAACATCAAGAAAAATCCAGAACAGCTTCTAAAGGTATGTTTAAAGGCGGTTTAGCAGGAAATACCGAAATCGAAACAAAGTATCACACTGCCACTCATTTACTTAACGCCGCCCTTAAAATTACTGTTGGTGAAGGTGTTCATCAAATGGGGTCAAACATTACTAATGAAAGAATGAGATTTGACTTCTCATGTGATCATAAATTAACTGATGAAGAAAAACAAAAAACTGAAAGCTTAGTTAATGAATGGATTAAACAAGGCTTAGATGTTACTATTGAAGAAATGTCTAAAGAAGAAGCAGTTAAACAAGGTGCAGAACACATGTTTATCGAAAGATACCCTGATATTGTTACAGTTTATAGTATTGGAACAGTTTCTAAAGAAATTTGTATGGGACCTCATGTTAAAAATACTAGTGAACTAGGAACCTTCAAAATAGTTAAAGAAGAAGCCTCATCAGCAGGCGTAAGAAGAATAAAAGCAATATTAGATTAATAAAAGTGATTACAAAGTCACTTTTTTAGTTTATAATAAAAAAGGAAAAGAAGTATTTTTTTGTAATATAAATAATAGGAGGAATTTATGAAAAAAATATCAATGCTTAATCCATATTCTTTTTATTATTTATGGAATCAAAACAAAGAAGAATATTTAAACCAAGTAATTAACGATATCTTAAACACTAATTGTAAATGGAAATTACTAAAATTCTTTAATGATAAAAAGAATAATGTTAGAAGTTATGTAATTTTTGAATCTAAAAATAAAATAGCCCTTATAGACTTTAATTTTGATAAAAGTGACCATTTATTAAAGATTGATTTTCCCTTATTTAATTATTTAAAATGCTTATATAAAAAGAAAGTATATTTAATAATTCTAAATAACTTTATTGATTTAAATCATACTTATAATAATATGTATGATATTTATATTAATGATAGTAACAAAGATAGTGTTAAATACTTATTTTTAGATGATTATAATAATCAATTAAAATTAAATAAAGATATTACTGACTGTTTATATACAATGGATGACAAAACTTATGATTTATATTTACATGAAATAGAATTAAAAAATAAATTATGATAAAATATTTAGCGGAAGTGATTTTATGAACCACATTAGAAATTTTTGTATTATAGCTCATATTGATCATGGTAAATCTACTTTAGCAGATCGTATTCTAGAACTAACCGGATCTGTTACTAAAAGAGAGATGAAAGATCAAATATTAGATTCAATGGATATTGAAAGAGAAAGAGGTATAACTATTAAGTTAAATGCTGTTGAGCTTTCTTATAAAGGATATACCTTACATTTAATAGATACCCCAGGTCATGTCGACTTTAGTTATGAAGTATCAAGAAGTTTAGCAGCTTGTGATGGAGCATTACTTGTAGTAGATGCTGCTCAAGGTATTGAAGCTCAAACTCTTGCTAATTTATATTTAGCTTTAAATAATGATTTAACTATCATTCCCGTTATTAATAAAATAGATTTACCTAATGCAGATATTCCTAAAGTAAAAAAAGAACTTATTGACGTTTTAGGTTTTAAAGATGAAGATATTGTTTTATGTTCAGGCAAAACTGGTGAAGGAGTAGATAAATTATTAGATACTATCATTGAAAAAATTAATCCTCCTAAAGAAATAGAAGGTGGTACTAAAGCCCTAATATTTGATTCTTACTTTGACCCATATCGTGGCGTAATTGCTTCAGTATGCGTTAAAAGTGGTGAAATAAAAGCATCTGATACCATTATAATGATGAGTACTGGTGCAGAATATCAAATAACCGAATTAGGAGTTAACACTCCAACTTCTAAAACCCTAGATAAACTAACAGCTGGTTCAGTAGGCTGGATAGCAGCCAGCATTAAAACCATTGACACCGTAAGAGTAGGAGACACCATAACAACTAAAGAAAATAAAGCAACCGAACCATTATCAGGTTATAAACCAATGAAACCCAAGGTTTATAGTGGTATTTACCCAATCGAACCAAATAAATTTGATCATCTAAAAGAAGCTTTAGAAAAACTAAAATTAAATGATGCTTCATTAACATTTGATCCCGAAACATCAGAAGCCCTTGGTTTTGGCTTTAGATGTGGTTTCTTAGGGCTACTTCATATGGAAATAATTGAAGAACGTATCAAAAGAGAATTTAATATCGATATTATCGCAACAAGCCCATCAGTTATTTATAAAGTAAATTTAACTAATGGCACAACCATTGAAGTAGATAACCCTTGTGAAATGCCCGATAAAGTTAAAATAGCCAGCATTATGGAACCATACGTTAATGCTAGCATCTTTGTTCCAAGCGAATACATCGGACCTATCATGGACTTATGCCAAGAAAAAAGAGGTATCTATAAAACCACTGAATTTATTGATGAAAAAAGAGTAAACATTCACTATGAATTACCCCTTGCTGAAATTGTTTTTGATTTCTTCGATAAATTAAAAAGTTATACCAAAGGATATGCTTCATTTGATTATGAACTATCAGACTATAAAGTAAGTGACTTAGTAAAAATGGATATCTTAATTAACGGAGAAATAGTAGATGCCTTATCACTTATTGTTCATAAAGACGCTGCATATCACCGTGGTATGATGATTACAAAATCACTAAGAACCCTTATTCCAAGACAACTATTTGAAGTCCCAATTCAAGCATCACTGGGTTCAAAAGTAATCGCTAGAGAAAACATCAGCGCTATGAAGAAAAACGTTTTAGCTAAATGCTATGGTGGAGATGTATCTAGAAAAAGAAAACTATTAGAAAAACAAAAAGAAGGTAAAAAGAAAATGAAAATGGTAGGTTCAGTTGAAGTTCCACCAGAAGCCTTCCTAAGTATTTTAAAAACAGATAAATAACCTTAAAAACGATATTTCTAATATTGTTTTTTAATTTATCAGCTCATTTTCGTCATATGTAACATCCTGAAATTTGTACTAAAATAAGCACTTTTTCCAGAATTAACTTCCCGGTGGCGTCCGCCAACTCGGATTTTGCATAGAGAAATTTTAAGCGTTTATTAACCTTGATTTGGGAGGGGTATTATAGTACAATTAAATAGAAAAATAGGAGTGATTTATTAACCATGAATAAGAAAAATAAAATAATAATTATAACTACAATAGCTGCCATAATAATCCTTTGTAGTGGGCTAACATACGCATATTTTACAAGTATAACTAATAATGAATCAGAATCAACAATTTATGCAAAAGGTGGTACTATGAATATAGTTTATGCTAATGGTTCTGGAAATATTGTAATGGAAAATATTTATCCAAGAGAAGAAGCGTGGGTAAATAAAGAATTTACAGTAACAGGAAATAATACCACAGATTTAGAAATGGAATATAATGTTTACTTAATGACAAGTAGCAATGATTTTAATTTAGGCGATTTAACATATTCATTAAGTGGAACAAGTACTAATGCTGATGACTTTTTATCCTCAAAAGAAAATCAAGTCATTCCCAAATCAGGTGAATTATTAATTGGGACAGGTACATTTAAAAGTAAAAGTGCCACTCATTCATACAATTTAAGTATTTTTTATAAAGATAATGGCGAACCCCAAAATGAAGGCCAAGGTAAAAATTATACTGGGTATATAAAAATTAATAATGGAAATACTGTTGCTTATGATGCTCTAATCGATTCAACAAGTTCATATTCATCATCTTTACCATTTAATGGTCCAATTCCAAAATCGGAAGTGCAATCGATAAACTTTAAAGATAATACATCAGTCCCTGACAATGCCATAACTTCATGGGATGCCAGTGAAAAACAAAATGGAAGTATCATGGCTTATACATTAGATGAAGACAATAATGGTTTATATGAAGTGTACGTAGGACAAAATGGAAATGTAGTTTTAGCGACAAATGCTAAGCATGTATTTACGAGTTTTTCTAATATATCAACTTTGGATATTTCCAACATAGACACCTCAAATGTAACAAATATGAACGGTATGTTTCAAGGAAGCCAAGTCACAACATTAGATTTAAGTGGCTTTGATACTTCAAATGTAACAACTATGGTAGCTATGTTTGCACTAAGCCGTGTCAAAACAATAGATTTAAGTAGCTTTGATACTTCAAATGTAACAAATATGGAAAGAATGTTTTATTTTTCAAAAGCTACAACATTAGATTTAAGTAGCTTTGATACTTCAAATGTAACAAATATGGAAAAAATGTTTTATAATTCAAAAGCTACAACCGGTTATGCTAGAACTCAAGCAGATGCAGATAAATTTAATGCAAGTAGTGGTAAGCCAACGAATTTAAATTTCATTGTAAAATCATCATAAGTTCAGTGATTCTGAACTTTTTTATTGTTTTTCTCTTGCAAAGAAAGTATAATTTAAATGGTGGTAAAATATGAAACATGTTTATATTCATATTCCTTTTTGTAAAAATATTTGCTCATATTGTGATTTTTGTAAAATGTTTTATAACGAAAAGTTTGCATCAACTTATTTAGATGCTTTAGCAAAAGAAGTAAATGAATTTTATATGGGAGAGAAGGTTAATACAATTTATATTGGTGGTGGAACGCCTTCTTGTTTAAAAGAAAAAGAGTTAGATCAGTTATTTGATATCATTAAAGTATTTAATCGTACAACTGACTGTGAAATAACTTTTGAATGTAATCCAGATGATATAAATGATAGTTTAGTAGCTAAATTAGCTGTTAAAGGAGTTAATCGTGTTAGTATTGGTATTCAATCATTTAATATTAAAAATCTTAAGTTTATGGAAAGAGAATCTAACTTTGAAGATATTCGTACTAAGATGAATTTAATCAGATACTATGGCATTAATAATATTAATTTAGATTTAATGTATGCTATTCCTGGTGAAACATTAGAAACCTTAAAGAAAGATATTAAACTATTCTTAAAGTTAAAACCAGAACATATTAGTACATATTCACTTATCATTGAAAAACATACTAAAATAAATAATGCTCATGTAACTAATATTGATGAAGAATTAGATGCTAAGATGTATGAATATATTTGTAAGAAACTAAAAAGAAAAAATTATATTCATTATGAAGTCAGTAATTTTGCACTTCCTAATCATGAATCAAAACACAATCTAAGTTACTGGAACAATGAAGAGTATTATGGTTTTGGTTTAGGTGCAGCTGGCTATATTAATGGCTTTAGATATGAAAATACTAAGAATCTAAATGACTATGCTGATGAAAAGTATCGTGAAACTGAAGCTTTATTATCTAAACAAGAAATTATGGAATATGAAGTCATGTTAGGTCTAAGAAAGATGGAAGGCATTAACTTGCAAGAGTTCTATGATAAGTATGAAGTAAATATTCAAGATGTCTTTCCCGTTAAACCATTAATAAAAAATAAAGATCTTATTTATAAAAACGGTTATCTATTTATAAATCCTGAAAAGATTTATGTTATGAATGAAATACTTTTAAAATTAATATAATTTATTATATACTTGCAAAATTATCATAATATGATAAAATTAGTTTATAGTAAAAGAGGTTGTTAAATGAAAATTAAAAAATATATTTTAGCGTTATTATTAGCATTTGCGTTTGCTTTAAATGTTAATGCTGCTAGTTTATCTTTAGAACCAGATAGTAATACTATTTTTGAAGATGGAAATATTAAAGTTAATATTAAACTTAATTTAGGTAGTGGAGAAAGTGTTGATAAAGTTCAGTTTAAACTTGCCTATGATAAGAGTCTATTAAGACCAACACTTGATAATAATTCTTTTGGTTATGCGCAAGCTTTAACTGATGATAGTGTCTTTATTGCTGCTAGTGATAAATTATCATCAGGTAATATTGGTACAATTATTATTACTGCTTTAACTTTACCAGATGATGTATCTTATTCAACTAAAACATTATTTCAAATAACTAATGTTGAATTTAAAAATAAAGAAACAAGTACTAATGGCGATAGTATTCAAAAAGAGTTTACTATTCGAAATAATCATAAAACTACTACTGCTGCTTTAAATACAAGTGCTAAATTAAGTGGTTTTACCGTTGCTAATGCAACAATCAAACCTGCATTTGATAAAAGTATTAAAGACTATAAAATATACGTTAATAAAGATACAATTAAACAAATAACTATTAAACCAACTACTGAACAAACCGGAACTACATTCTCAGTAAGTTGTACAATGGGTTGTACTCCTGATTCAAATGTTCCAAATAAAATCAATATTTCAATGGGTAAAAACGTTGCTATCTTTACTTTAACAAGTGAAGATGGTAAAAATACTGAAATATATAAATTTACAATTTATCGTGGAGAAACTACTGATGGATCAAATTTCTTAGCTAGTTTAAATATTAAAGGATTTAATATTAATGAAGAATTTGATAAAAATAAATTAGATTATACAGCAACAGTAAGTTATGAAACTGAAAGTATCGAAATAGATGCTTTAGGTGAAGACGAAAACGCTGATATTCAAATTAAAGGTAATGAAAATCTTAAAGTTGGTGAAAATGTTATTACAATCACTGTAACATCAGCTGAAACCGAAGAAAAGAAAATATATAACATTACTGTTACTAGACAAGAGTTTAATGAAGAAGAAAATACAACTACATCACCAGTTATTAAAACCGAAAATAAGAAAAAGAATAATACATTATTAATTGTTTTATTAATAGTAGGTAGTACTTTAATTATTGGTTTAGCTGCGTACTTTATCTTCTTCTATAAAAAGAAAGATAAGAAAAAAGCCTCAGAATTAAAATCTGAAGAGGAAAAGAAAGAAGCTTTAGCTCGTGAAGAATTATTACAAAAAACCTTCACAGATTTAGAAAATGAATCTACAAGTGTCGATGATGCTTTAAGGGATTTAATGAAAACTAAAGAAATATCAGACATTGACAAAGAATCATAAAAATTTATGATTCTTTTTTTGTCCTTAACCTTGAATAAGAACTCTACAAATGTTAAAATATTATTATCTGAGGTGGTAGTATGTTAGAGAAAACAAATCTGTTTGAAAGACAAGAAATTGAAGGTGCTCTTATTAGTCAAACTTTATTTGAAGTTTATGAATCTTTAAAAGAAAGAGGATATAATCCTATTAATCAATTAGTAGGATATTTAGTATCAGGAGATCCAGGTTACATCTCATCTTATAAAGGTGCCCGAGATAAAATCTTACAATTAGATCGTACTAAAATATTAGTGACAGTCCTAGGAAGTTATTTAACAAAATGAAATGTCTAGGAATGGACTTAGGAACTAAAACCTTAGGTCTTGCAACAAGTGATCGAAGTGGCCTTATTGCCTCACCATATAAATTAATTAGATTTAAAAATGTTGATGATGCCATTGATGAAGTTATTGAAATAATTCAAAAAGAAAAAATTGAAGTTCTTGTTTTAGGTTTACCTAAAAACATGGATAACTCCTTAGGTTTTGCTTCTGAAAGAAGCTTATCCTTTAAAGAAAAATTAGAATCAAAACAAGAACTAAAAGTAAACCTTATTGATGAAAGATTAAGTACTGTCGAAGCTGAAAACATACTAATAAATGCCGATGTATCACGTAAAAAAAGAAAGAATGTTATCGATGAATTATCTGCATGTATAATTTTAGATACATATTTAAGGAAAGAAGGAAATAAATAATGGATAAAAGTAGTGGAAAGTTTACAATAACAAATAATAAAGGTGAAGAATTAGTTTGTGATGTATTATTTACCTTTGATGATGATAAATTTAAAAAGAGTTATATAGTCTTTACTGATAATTCTTTAGATGAAAACGGAAACATTAAAGTATATGCTAATACTTTTGATCCAACTGGCAAAGATCCAAATTTAGGTAAAATTGAATCAGAGGAAGAATGGGAAAACATTGAAAAACTCCTATCATCATTGCAAGAGAAAATAGGTGATGATAGTGCCAAAAAATAGTAAAAGCAAACACTCAATTAGTAAGTGGTTAATTATACTTTTCGGGGTAATTATTGCTGGTTTAATAGGCATAATAGTTATTTCAAGTATTTACTTATCGCCAATTGATTCTAAAGATGAAGGTAATATCGTCTTTGTAGTTGAACAAGGTTCAAGTAAAAATGCCATTGCTGAAAAATTAGAAAAAGAGGGACTAATTAGGAATGCTTTATTCTTTAAAGTATATATCAAACTTAATAGTACTAAAGAATTATATGCCGGAAGTTACAACTTATCTAAAAGTATGAGTGTTGATGAAATTATAGAAGTTTTAAATAGTAATACATCTATTGAAAATGAGGGTATATCAGTTACCTTTATTGAAGGAAAAAGATTTACTGACTATGCTAAAATCATCAGTGATAACTTTAATTATACAATTGATGAAATAAAAGAAACTGCTTCAAATGAAGAATTTATAAATAAATTAATTGAAAATTATTGGTTTATTACCGAAGATATTAAAAATGAAAAAATATATTATCCTTTAGAAGGTTATTTATTTCCAGATACATATACATTTAAGAAGAATGCTACCATTGAAGAAATCTTAACTAAAATGATTAAAACAATGGGTCAAAAATTAGAAGTTTATAAAGATGAAATAACCGTATCTAATTTAAATGTTCATGAATTACTTACTTTAGCATCTATAATTGAGTTAGAAGGTGCTGGAAGTGATGACCGTGCTGGTGTAGCTGGGGTATTTTACAATCGTATTGATGCTGGTTGGACCCTAGGATCAGATGTCACAACATATTATGGAGTTCAAAAGAACTTTAATAAAGACTTATCTTGGAGTAATTTAAAAGCATGTAATGGTTATAATACAAGAGCTGAAAGTTCATGTCCAATTAAAGGATTACCAGTTGGTCCAATTTGTAGTCCAAGCTTAAATTCAATCTCATCAACCATTGAACCAAAGAAGAATGATTATTTCTATTTTGTTGCTGATAAAAATAAAAAAACTTACTTTAGTAAAACATATAACGAACATACTAAAGTAGTATCAAACTTAAAAAAAGAAGGATTATGGTATCAATACTAGCCATAGTCCTTTTTATCTATTTGCTTTCATAAAATATAATGTGATATAATACGAAGTAGGTGATTTTTGTGAAAGAAACCATATTAGCGATGGAACGTTATGCTGAAGCAAATAATGTTCCTATAATTGAATTAGATTCAATTAAATTTATCATGAAATATATCAAAATGAACAACGTTAAAAGTGTTTTAGAAATTGGTACTGCCATTGGATACTCAGCTATCCTTATGGCCAATGCTACATCAGAAGTTGAAATTACAACCATTGAAAGAGATGAAAAGAGATATCGTGAAGCCGTTAAAAATGTTAATGCATGTGGCTTAGACAAAAGAATTGATATCGTTTATAACGATGCTTTAGAAGTAAATCTAGCCGGACATTCATATGACTTAATTTTTATCGATGCTGCTAAAGGTGGATATATTAAATACTTTGAAAAGTTCTGTAATTATTTAAATCCAGGTGGAGTTATTATTACTGATAACTTAAAATTTCATGGCTTAGTAAATAATAAAGGAACAATTAAAAGTAAAAACTTAAGAGGAATCGTAGATAAAATTGAAAAATACATTGAATTTTTAAATCAAAATAAAGACTATATTACTAAATTTTATGATATTGGAGATGGCTTATCAGTAAGCTTTAAACGTAACAATGATAAAAAATAATAAGTTATTAGTTCGCATTAATAATTTATCTGAAATAGAAGAATATAAGAAAGTGGGAATATCTAACTTTCTTTTTCCATTAAAAGGGTACTCAATAGGTTATAATTCCTTTACTTTAGATGAACTTAAAGATTTAAATATTAATGTATATCTCTTAGTTAATCGTGTCTTTGAAAATAAAGATTGTGATTCATTTAGAGCATTAAAAGATAAATTATCTTTTGCTAGTGGTATTTTTTATGAAGATATTGCTGTTTACCAAATCTTAAAAGATACAAATATTAACTTAATATGGAATCAAGCTCACTTTGTAACTAATTCTCATTCAATTAATGTTTGGTTAGATAAAGTTTATAGTGTTTGCTTATCTAATGAATTAGAACATTCTGAATTAGATTATATCTTATCAAGTACAACTAAGAATGTTATATTACCCATTTTAGGCCTTAATATGGCTATGTATTCTCGTAGACATCTATTAACATACTATAATGAATATAAGGGCTTAAAAGGCATCAAAAAGGGTATTTTAAGAACTAATAATAATATTGAATTCCTAGCTATTGAAAATGACTACGGAACAGTTCTTTTCTATCATAAATATTTTAACTTAATAGATAAATTATCAAATATCGATGACAGTAAAATTTTATATTATTATATTGATCCCAATGAATTGACTCCAAAAGATATAATAGACGCTTTAAATGGTAAACATTTTAACGAAGATAATCGTTTTTATGAAAATAAAACAATATATAGAATAGGTGATATTAATGATTGAGTTATTAAGCCCAGCTGGCGATTTTGAAAAATTAAAAATAGCTCTTCATTATGGAGCAGATGCTGTTTATTTTGGTGGTCAAAACTTTGGTTTAAGAGCTAACGCTAAAAACTTTACTAATGAAGAAATCAAAGAAGCTGTTAATTATGCTCATAACCTAAATAAAAAAGTTTATGTAACTGTTAATATTGTTTTACATGATGAAAATATTAAAGGTTTAAAAGAATACTTATTATATCTAGATGAAGTAGGGGTAGATGCCATCATTGTAAGTGATATTTATATTATGCACTTATGGAAAGAATTAAACTTAAAAATGGAATTACATGTTTCTACTCAAGCTAGTACTTTAAATAAAGAAACTGCACTTTTTTATAAAGAACTTGGCGCTAAAAGAGTTGTTTTAGCTCGTGAAAGTTCAAAAGAAAACATTAAAGAAATTAAAGAGTACACTAACTTAGATTTAGAAGCCTTTATTCATGGTGCCATGTGCACTTCTATAAGTGGTAGATGTATTATGAGTAACTATGCAACTAATCGAGATGCCAATCGTGGAGGATGTGCACAAATCTGTAGATGGACTTTCTCATATTCTGATGAAAACAATAATGAATTATCAGATACTTATCAAATGTGCCCTAAAGATTTAAATATGATTGAAAACATCAAAGATATGATCAATGTTGGTATTAATTCATTTAAAATAGAAGGAAGAATGCGTTCCATTTATTATATCGCTACTGTTCTTTTATCTTATCGTAAAATTATTGATAATATTAAAAATAATACCTTAACTGATGAATTAACATCTTATTATTTAAAAATATTAAATAGATGTGCTAATCGTGAAAGTACTCCTCAGTTCTTTAATTCTTTCCCAACCGTTAAAGAACAATACTATACCGATGGTAAAAATGAAGTATCTAATCAAGACTTTTTAGCCATTGTCAAATCTAATGATAATGGTTTAATTACTTTCGAACAAAGAAATTATTTTGAAAAGGGTACCAAAGTCCAATTTATTAGTCCTAATTTTGATACTTTAGACTATACTATAGAAGAAATCTTTAATGAGGATATGATTCCTATCGAAAAAGCTAATCAAGCTCAAATGACCTTTAAAATGCGTATAAATTTACCTTTACAAGAAAATGACATTATGCGCCTAAAAGTGTTTGACAAATAACTGTTTTTATAGTATCCTTATTTAAGTTTATTTTTGAAGGAGATTTGATTTAAATGTCAAAAAAAGATATATTATTAACTAGTGAAGGTTTTCTTGAATTAGAAGAAGAATTAAATAACCTTAAAAATGTTAGAAGACCAAGAGTAATTGAAGCAATTAAAGATGCTAGAGCTCAAGGTGACTTATCAGAAAATGCCGACTATGATGCTGCTAGAAATGAACAAGCTGAAGTAGAAGGCCGTATTAAACAAATAGAATTCATGTTAGCAAACGCTCAAATAATTGAAAAATCATCTAATCATACAGTAGATTTAGGTTCAACAGTAACCATTTCTTATGTCGCTGATGATGAAGAAGAAGTATATAGTATTGTAGGTAGAATGGAAGCTGATCCATTTGAAAATAAAATCTCAAACGAATCACCAATAGGTAAAGCTATCATTGGTAAAAAAGAAGGAGACACAATCAATGTTGAATCTCCAACTGGTTCATATCAAATAAAAATCGTTAAGGTTGCTTAACGATTTTTTTATTAATCTAATTTATTACTTTTAATTCCAAAGTCTATCTCTCTAAGTAAATGATTAGCTTTCTTTTCAAGTTCACGAACAGTTACCGTAGTCCATATCCCTGTACTTTTAAATTCATGACTAAAATAATTAACTGTTTTAAAATCAATCTTTTTTTGACTACCATGAATTCCATCACCTTTAGTATAATCTACAAAATAGCCATCAGTATCATCACCAAACTTGCCATAAGCATATATTACTCTTAAACCATCATTAAGTGATATCCTTGGTTTAACACAAACACTTTCACCATCCATAGAAAGCTCTATAGTTTTAGTCTTAATATAACCATAAGTAACTGACTCATCATTTAAATCATAGACATCTTCATCAATTGTTACAACACCATTAATTTTATAAATAGCTGCACTTTTAGAATAATCCTTACTCGCAACATAAACTCGATCTCCCGGAACTGAATTAAGCTTATAAAGAGGTTCATATTCTTCACTTATTAAATAAGTAGTAATCTCTTTCATTAAAGGTGAATTAACTTCAATACCTAATCTATTACTAATAAAATGTTCAATAACTGTCATACTTAACACCTATAATATAAACCCATCATTACTTATAGGTTTATCTAAAGGTAATTCAGTTTTAGCATTAGCTAAAAATTTAACCTTACCAAGTAAAGTAGCTGTAACAACATCACCTTTAACACTATCTAATATATTTTCATGAGCATACATTCTATCACTATAATAAGTATATACACCATTAACAATACTACCTCTAATAGTTTTACCCTTAGCTTGATATTCCATTGCTAAATCAACTTTACCGTTTTTACCTAAAACAATTTTAGAATCACTAATAGCTTCTTCATCTTTTCCATAAACAAAAGATCTCATTCTAACTAAAATATTTTGAGAAATAGGTTCATAAGTAATTCTTACAATCGAATCATTATGAGTTTCTTCAAATCTAGAAACAAGTACAACACTATTACCATCAACACTCATTTCATCACTAACATCATAACCTTCAAAATAAATTAAAGTATTTAAATCTTCAATCTGTTTATCACTTAAATGTAATTTTTCCTTTAATATTCTTTCAATCATCGTAAAACCTCCTAATTAAATTTAATTACTTCTTTTTCCTTTTTCTTACCAATTAGATCTCTTTCACATAACTTTTTAAAAGCCATTCTTCCAGTTAATAATCTAGTTTTATTATTAGAAAAATCATCACCTAAAAGTTTGTCTAACTCTGAACTAGTTATAACCATATCTGGTTTAACTTCTTCTTTAAATTCATCTTGATGAGTAGCTTGATAATATTTATCTTCCCAATAATAAGCAAAACCATCATTATCTTGTTTACCCAAAACTTTTCTTTCAGTTCCATCAGCATTAGTGGATACACTAAAAATAACTCTATAATCACTATTAGGACTAATAATACCATGAATTTTTTCATGAAAGAAATGTTTTTGATCAGCATAAGCTGCCATAACTTCTAAATTGCTATCACTACCTAAATGAAATATTGCATAAGCATAATCATTATCAGTAATAAAACCTTTCTCAATAATTATATTACTCTTAGTATTTGGAAATAATCCATCTTCTTCTAAAGCAATTTTAAAGTCATCTAAAGGTATTAATGCTTCAATAATAGAAATAGCCTCATCACTTAAATTAAATGCTTTCTTTAACTTATTTTTCATCTTTAAAACCTCTTCCTTGGTTATTTATCATAACACAAAACAAAAACATAAACAATAACTTTTTGTGGTTGCATTAAATTCCTAGATAAAGTATAATAAAAGGGCTTAAAGGAGAGAAAATATAAATGAAAAATGTAAAAGAAGTAACAATTCGTTTAGAAAAAGAAGAATGGACTAAAGCCCTAGATAAAGCTTTCAATAATAAGAAAAAAGATTTAAAAGTTGATGGTTTTAGAAAAGGAAGTTGTCCAAAAGATATCTATATCAAAAAATTTGGTATTGAATCACTATTTATGGATGCTGTAGACTTATCTATTAATGATGCATATCATAAAGCTTTAGAAGAATCAAAAGCAGTTCCTGTATGTGAACCAAAATTAGATATTACATCTATTAATGCTGATGGTGTAGAATTTAAATTCACAATTATTGAAAAACCCGAAGTTAAATTAGGCAAATATAAAGCATTAGGTATCAAAAAAGAAAAAGCTAAAGTAACTAAAGAAGAAGTAGAACATGAAATTACTCACTTACAAGAACATTTAGCTGATATTGTTGAATTAGAAGAAGGAACAGTTGAAGAAGGTAACACTGCTGTTATTGACTTTGAAGGTTTTGTAGATGGTAAAAAATTAGATGGTGGTACAGGAACTAACTATCCACTTGAAATAGGTTCTCACACATTTATTCCTGGCTTTGAAGAAGGATTAGTTGGAATGAAAATAGGTGAAGAAAAAGAATTAAACTTAAAATTTCCAGATGAATATGTAGATAATCTAAAAGGAAAAGACGTTACATTCAAAGTTAAAGTAACTAAAATCAAAAAAAGAGTATTACCAGAAATAAATGAAGACTTCTTTAAAGATTTAGGTTATGAAGATGTTAAAACTAAAGAAGAATTAGAAAAAGAAGTTGAAAAACATTTAACTGAACATAAAGAAGCAGATGCTGAAAACAAATACATCGGTGAATTATTAAATAAAGCTATCGAAAATATGGAAGTAGAAGTAAATCCAGAAATCATAGAAGAAGAAATTAATCGTATGTTAAATCAATATCGTGATGAATTAAAAATGCAAGGAATCACTTTAGAACAATACTTAGAATTTACTAAAACAACTATGGAAAGTCTAAAGAAAATGATGGAACCAGAAGCAATCAATAGAATTAAATCAAGATATTTATTAGAAGCAATTGCTGAAAAAGAAAAAATTGAAATTACTACTGAAGAAACAAAAGCTGAAACAACAGCTATGGCTAAAAAATATGAAGTATCTGAAGAAGATCTATTACAAATGATCGGCGGAGAAGATATGATTAGCTATGACTTAAAAATGCGTAAAGCTTTAGAAGTACTTAAAAATAATTAAGCCTTAATCAAGGCTTTTTCTTTTGCATTAATTTATAATCTATTATATAATGAATTAAGGTGGTAAAAATATGAAGTTATACCAGATTAAAGAAAACCCTTTAATTAAATGTAATAAAGAAATAAAAGAGTATTTAGATGCTGATTATATCTATATACCTTATGATAAAGATTATGAATTAAAAATAAAAAATCATGAACTAGTAAACTTAAATAGTGTCATCTTAACCAATAAAGATAAAAAAGTTTATAGTCCTGTTTCCGGTAATATCATGGGATTATGTGAAACCATCATTAATGGTAATTTATCTAAAGCAATCGTTATTGAAAATAACTTTAAAGAAACAAGTAAACTAAGAGGTAGTAAAAAAGATATCAGTACTTATTCTAAAGAAGAATTATTATCTCTAATTAAAGAATATAATGCTTGTTTTAAACCAATAACTAAAGATAACTTAATAATTAACGGGATTGACTATGAACCATATGAAGAAACCCTAAGTTATCTAATAAGCGCTCATACTGATGAAATTCTAGAATGTATTGATGCTCTATGCAAAATCCTAGAAATAGACAAATGTTTCTTTGCTATTAAAAATAACGATCAAGAAAACGTAGTAACTTTAGTTAATCAAATTGGAACCTATCCAAATATCGATTTAAAACTATTACCAGATTTATATCCAGCCGGTCATCCTAAAGTCTTATTAAATGAATTTCATCTAGAAGAAGAAAATACTGCAGTTCTAACCGTTGAAGACATCTATGCCATCTATACCGTTTTAAAACGTAAAAGACCAATCAGTGAAAAACTAATAACTGTCTCAGGTGACTTATTAACTAAATCAAAAGTAATGAAAGTTAAAATAGGTACTAACATCAAAGATATTCTTGAAAAAGAATTTAAATTTAAAAGTAATGATTATCATATCATCATTAATGGCTTACTATCTGGTTATGAAATAAATAGCTTGAATGCCATTATAACCCCTGAAATAAGAAGCGTATTTATTAATACCATAGATAAATCACGAGCAACCAAATGCATTAATTGTGGTTTATGTAATACCTATTGTCCAGTCGGAGCAGATCCTAAATCAGGTTATAAAATGAATGAATGCTTACACTGTAACTTATGTACATATATCTGCCCAGCTAAAAGAAATCCAGGTGATCAAAATGAATAACTATTTAAAAAATAATCTTAATCAAAAAAAGATTAATATCTATTTATTCATCTCTCTTATCCCTTTATTAATAACCGGTTTTTATAAAAATGGTATTAAATTATATCTAAATGATTTAGTAGGTATCCCTGGACTTTTAAAACCACTTATTTTAGATATCTTAGGTTTTACCATTGGTGTTTTGGTAAATATAATCTATGAAAAAATAATCAAAAAGAAGCCAGGTAAATTAAAACATATCATCTTTGATTCATATCATCCCTTATATGGCTTATTAATTGCTTCAGTTATAAGCATCAATACCAACATAATATTATTTACATTAGTAACATTTATCATGCTATTACTAAGTAAATTTATTAAACAAGATAAAGTAAACATTGTCGCCTTAACGGCACTAATAATTATCTTTATCATCCATATAACCGGAACATTTACCTTTAATAATACCTATGAAAAAGTAAATAATTTAAATCTAGATGCCTTAGATTATTTAATAGGTAGAGGTAGTGGAGGAGTAAATACTACCCATGTTATCCTATTAATAATAAGCTTAATAATCCTATGTAATCAAAAATTCTATAAAAAAGAAATACCATTCTACTCAAGTATTGTCTTTTCTCTAGGAATCATTATTTACTCAGTCATAACCAATGATATTGGTAAATCAATCGATCATATCTTCTCAAATGGAATTCTTTTTACTTATGTATTTATCGCCACTGACTCACTAACTAGCCCAAGAACATATAAAGGTAAAATAATTTATTCAATAATTATCGGTTTAGTAACAGCAGGATTATACATAATATATCCGCCACTATCCGCCCTAGGCGCAGTAGTAATTGGAAGTATGTGTCATGACACCATTGATAAATTGTGTGAAAAATAAAATATCAGAAAACTGATATTTTTTTCATGCCAAATTTAAATTTTCGTCATATGTAACGTTCCGAAATTTGTACTAAAATAGGTGCTTTTTCCAAAATTAACTTCCCAATCGCGTTCGCCAGCCCAGGTTTTATCTAGAAAAATTTTTCGCGTTTATTAACCTTGACTGGGGGGGGTATTATAGTACAATTAAATAGAAGAATAGGAGTAATTTATTAACCATGGATAAAAAGAATAAAATAATAATCATAGCAATAGTAGCTGCATTGATTCTACTTTTTAGTGGATTAACATATGCATACTTCACATCAGCAACATCAAGTGAAAGCGGATCAACCATTGTAGCAAAAGGTGGACAAATGAACGTTGTGTATGACAATAAGTCTGCTAATATTTCTGTATCAAATATCTATCCAAGAGAGGAAGCTTGGGTAACTAAAAAGTTCCAAGTTATTGGTAACAATACAACAGACTTATTAATGTTTTATAAAGTTAAAATGGTAATTGATAACAATGAATTTGGGGTTGATTTAAGTTATAAACTTACTGGAAC